>NZ_JBVHHL010000061.1:38727-47523 GCF_055561075.1 Streptomyces sp. NPDC022910 | reverse complement strand
GGCGAGTACTTACTGGGTGGTGCCACGTCTTGCCTCTCGTTTCCTTACGTAGAGATCCTATTGGGTCCCTGTCCGGAAACTTCGGGGCACCTCAGCCATCACGAGCAGGTGGGCACCGTCCAGGGATTCCGTCACCGTGTGACCGAGCTGGACAAGCAGCGCCGAGACCGCAGCCTGCACGATGGATTTCATGGCGTCGCTGGAGGAGCTTGACCGGCCAGCAGCCAGGGCGGTGAAGCCGGCCGAAGCTGTCCACTTGATCAAGACACCGGGCGGGACGGGCATCACCCGCAGACCCGGGTAACGGTCGTCATCGGCATCCTCGGTCAGGTGAAAGCCTGCCTGCATCAGAGCGCGCTTGACCTCGGACACGAATTCAGGCAGCGCGGGCGACACCGGGGCCGCCTACCCGGCATCTCCAAGATCACACGTCCTCGGGAATGCGATCGGCCCTTGCCCGGGGGAAGCTATAGCCATGGTCGTGCGTCGCGTGACCGTGGAGGCGCCGGGTGGATCTGGCGGCCGCAGGGTCTGCGTCGATTACAAGATCTTGGGCACGGCGTACTCGCTGCACGATGTGGCGGTGTTTCTGCGATACGCCGGGGTGGTGGGCTGCGACGAGCTGGACGTGGCCGAATCGGACATCATCGAGTGGCACGGCGGCGGTCCGGAAGTTTGGCCGCGCCGGGTTTGTCCAGACGGTTGGATGGGCCACCAGCATCGGCACCTGGCCGGTCAGTGAGGCGAGGGCGGCGACGGTGGCGGCGGCATCGGGCCGCAGGCGGTCGGCGATGCCCAGCACACCGACCGGGACGCCGTCGGACAGGACCAGGACTGCCGTGCGGCCGCCGTCCTCCAGCCCGGCCGCCACCACGGCGGCACGGTCCCAGGTCGCGTCACCGGCGCCGTCCAGCAGGCGGGAGGGGGCGCCGACCGCGACGGCGTGGCCGTCGACGGTGGCGGTGACCCCGATGCCGGGGGCCGAGGCGAAGCCCGCGCAGGCGGGGATGGCCAGGCCGCGGGTGCGGGCGGCATCGACGACAGCGCGGGCCAGCGGGTGCTCGCTGGGGTGCTCGGCCGGACCGGTGACAACCCGCGCGCCGCCGCCCGCCTGGCCGCCGAGGTCGGCATCACCGACGTCCGCGCCGGACTGCTGCCCCAGGACAAGGTCGCCGCCGTACGCCAGCATGAGAAGGCCGGGCGCAAGGTGCTGGTCATCGGTGACGGCGTCAACGACGCCCCCGCGCTGGCCGCCGCCCACACCGGCATCGCCATGGGCCGCGCCGGCTCCGACCTCGCCCTGGAAACCGCCGACGCCGTCATCGTCCGCGACGAACTCGCCACCGTCCCCACCGTCGTGAGCCTGTCCCGCACGGCCAGGCGTCTGGTGGTGCAGAACCTGGTCATCGCCGCGGTGTTCATCTCCGGCCTGGTCATCTGGGACCTGGCCGGACACCTGCCGCTGCCCCTCGGTGTCCTGGGCCACGAGGGCTCCACCGTCATCGTCGGCCTCAACGGCCTGCGCCTACTGCGCGACGCCGCCTGGAACCGGGCCGCCGGGGATGTGCGGTGAACCGCCGCAGCAAGAAGGCCGCCCCCGCGCCGGGGCGGGCCGGCCCACGCTCACCGTCTGCCGCGGCTGCTGCTGCGGCACCCCGCCAAAGTCCCGCACCTGGACCACGAAGCCCAGCTCACCGACCTGCGCACCATGCTGGTTGGGTCGCGATGGTGCGGCGTACCGACTGCATGGACGCGTGCGAACGCGTCAAGCAGGGATCCACTCCCGAGCGCCCCTATGTCCCCGGTTTCGACGAGGGCGTCGCCTTCGGAATTGATCCGGTCTGTGGGGGGCGCTGGCACGTGTGGGACAAGACCTCTCCGCTGCGGAGCCAAGCACAGCCATACGTAAGTGGAGATGCCAACGAAGTTAGCGGCTCGCGCTGATCTGCGGGACCAGTCCGTACAGGATGCTCGGGCGGATCTCCGGGGTGCCGACGTAGCCGCAGGCGTGGGGGCAGGGCGCCCACTTCCAGGGCTGGGCGTAGGGGGCGCGCAGGGATTCGCGGGAGCGGTCGGGGTCGTCGGCGGTGCAGCGGCGTTGGACTCGGCCTCTCAGGCCGCAACTGGTGCGCAGGCCGAAGGCGTCGCGGTAGGGGCCACAGCGTTCGGCTTCGAGGGCGGCGAACCCGCGGGGGAGGACGGGGTGGACTTCAGGCGCCATTCTGAGCACGATCTCCGCCTGCTCGACGTGCCGCTGGAGCCTGGTCGGTTAGACCCAGATCTCGTGCTCGTTGCGGTAGTGCGGCCACGGCTGGCCGGCCTGGCGTGCGGCGAGCAGGTGTCTGATACCTGAGGCCCACGAACCCGGCCGGAGGAACTCGACCAGGTCGCGGTCGAGTGCCGAGCGGCGCATCTGCAACGTCCGGGCCGGGGTCATGGTGAGCCCGCCGGGCAGAAGGACAGACCGCAGCTGCTCCTGGCGGTGGATCTCCATTACAACCTCACCGGATTGCAGGTCATGGTTCCCGGGTGGGCGGACCCATCGCGCGTCCATGCCCGAGAGCTGGAGCAGTCGGGTGAGCGCGGGGCCAGAGGTCTCGACGGTCACCGCGGCGTAGTCGCCGATCAGGCGGGCGCAGAGGACGGGGTCCAGCGGGTAGTTCGCCCAGGGCACCCGCTGCGGGTCACCTGCCGTGCTGTCCAGGCTGGTTGTGTGGATGTTGTGCTCCCGCTGGCCGCCGATGCCCGCACGCTGGAGCGCCGCGTCGAAGGCATCGGCTGTGCGCTCGGTGAACTGCTCGTAGGTCAGGCCCTGTGCGCGCACCCGTATTGGTCGAAGGTGAGCAGGGCCCGGCTGCCGGGGACCTCGGTCGAGTAGACGCCTTCTGCCGCGGCCCTCCCCATGGCCGTACGCAGCAGGTCCAGATGCGTGCGCAACGGCAAGTCCAGGTCATGCCGCGCGGCGGTCCTGCACTCCGTACACAGCTGCCACTGTGGCTGCACGCAATTGCTGCACTGCCAGGACCCGGCGAGACGCCTGCGGGGTCCCGAGGATGGCTTCCACGTCGGATAGCAAATCCGTTCGTTGTCTGTTCGTGCTCGACCCGTCGTCAGGCCGGGCTGGAGGCCGAACCGCCCCCTCCACATCTTCCCATTCGTATCCGAGCCCCACGTCTGCACGTTCTACCTCGACGCCTTCGGCTTCGACGCGGTCCAGCAGGTCGACTGGCACATCGAGGCCTGGGCTCCGACCTCCGCCACCAAGTGCGAGACCGTCAAGGCCGGCGCCATCACCCTGGACGGCTAGGGCCACGGCCGTACGGCAGACCTGTCGCTTCCCGACGGGCACTACAAGCTGTTCTGGAACTTCGACGGCGAGAAGGGCGCCGCCAAGCACAAGGTGTTCTGGACCGACTGCAAGGACTCACAGGGCGGTGGCGGCGGTACGACGCCGTCCGCCTCCGTGTCGCCTCCTCGTCGGTGTCGTCCTCGAGCTCGGCCGGTGCGACGACCTCGCCAAGTGTGTCGTCCGGCGAGGGTGGGGCCGCCCCGTCGGCCGCCGCATCCCCGTCCGCGCAGGGCGGAAGCGGCGATCTGGCCGAGACCGGCAGCAGCGCCCCGGTGGGCCTGCTGTCGGGCACCGCGGCGGCGCTGGTGGCCGCGGGCGGCTAACTGGTGCTGCGGCGCCGCAGGGCCTCCCGGGGCTGACGTCCGCCGGGCATGACAGTGCCCCGCTCGTCCTGGTGACGAGTACCGGGGCACTGTCGTGTGCCGGGAGGATGCAGCTGGTGTTGTGCAGGCCCGCGACCACGCCACCGTGAGCAGCAGTGCGCGGGGCAGCAGCGGGGCAGGCTCATTCGCACAGCACCTGCCCGTCCGGCAACGGTTTACGGCCCGGTACCGGAACCTGCGCGGCAGAGCCGCGACGGTCGCCGCACATCTCCGGTGAGAGCAACTCCGTCGGCACTTCGGTGACCGTCGGCCATGCGTACTTGTCCATGGACACCTACAAAAGCGTCCTGCCGGAACTGGACCGCCTGGCGGCGGAAGCCTCGGTGTCGATCGTTCCGCGTGCTAACAAGCTGAAAAAGAGCGCCTCCAAGAAGCCAGCGGCGGCTCCAGGAAGGGCAAGGGCGGCAAGGGGCTGGAGGCGGCGTAGCCGCAGCTCTGGGAACGCCTCCGTTCCCAGAGGCGTTCCCAAAAGGCCAAAAAAGGGGCCTCCTCTCGGTTGAGAGGAGGCCCGTCTGCTGCAAAGATGCAGGTCAGACGTGGTAGGCCCTGTGGGACTCGAACCCACAACCAATGGATTAAAAGTCCACTGCTCTGCCAATTGAGCTAAGGGCCCAGGCGATGTTGCCTCCCCGAGCATAGCCGGACGAGGCCGGGACTCCGATCGGGTATCGGTGACCCGGCCACACCAACGGCCGAGATCCTGCGGATGGCCGCACCGCCGGACCGGCCCCGTCCGTCCGCACCCGGTCCCTACGGATCCACCCCCTTCACCGCCCCGGAACGCGCCGCCTCCCGCGCAAGCGTGCGCTCGTGGTGGGGGTTCAGGAACCAGTGCCGGGCCGACGCCAACCACCAGGCCGCCGCGAAGCCGAGCACCACCAGGACGGCGACCGGGGCGTAGTTGAAGGTCTCCCACGTCACCGGGGAGACCTGCGGGAGCATGAAGAGGATCGTGATCAACCCGACCCACACCACCGACACCACCCCGACCACCAGGGACCAGCGGCCCAGGTGCCAGGGACCGCGCTCGAAGGCCTCGCCCCGGCGCACCCGCAGCAGGGTCGGGATCACGTAGGCGACGTACAGCCCGATGACGGCGATCGAGGTGACGGCCGCGTAGGCCGTGTAGTTGATCAGGTACGGCAGGCCGAGGGCCAGGGCGCCCAGCGCGGCGAGCCAGACGGCCGCCACGGGCGTGCGGGTGCGCGGGCTGACCGTGTGCCACACATGTGAGAAGGGCAGCGCGCCGTCGCGGGAAAAGGCGTAGATCATGCGGCTGTTGGCCGTGACCGACGCCATCCCGCAGAACAGCTGGGCACCGATCACCATGAGCAGCAGCAGCTTGCCGGCGGTCGCGCCGAGGGCGTCCAGCAGGATCTGCGCGGGCGGCGCGCCGGTCGGAGACGCGAGTTCCTTGTCGTACGACTGGATCGCGAAGGTGAAGCCGAGCAGGAGTACGAAGCCGGCGATCCAGGAGGTCCAGATGGACCGGACGATGCCCCTCGGGCCCGCCGTGGACGCGTCGTGTGTCTCCTCCGTCATGTGGGCGGAGGCGTCGTAGCCGGTGAAGGTGTACTGCGCCATCAGCAGGCCCAGCAGCACCACGTAGACCCCGCTGCCCCAGCCCGTGTTGTTCACGAACTTGGTGAACACGAAGGACACCGACTGGTGGTGGTCCGGTACGAAGGCCAGGGCCCCGACGATCACCGCCACGCCCAGCACGTGCCACCACACGCTGATGTTGTTGAGGACGGCGACGATGCGCACGCCGAAGGTGTTCAGCAGGCCGTGCAGGACCAGGATGGCCGCGAAGAGCAGGACCGTGCGGCCAGGGGTGACTTCGAAGTCGAACTGGAGATTGAGGTAGGCGCCGAGGAAGGACGCGGCACCGAAGTCGATGCCCGCCGTCACCGCCACCTGGCCCAGCACGTTGAACCAGCCCGTGAACCAGGCCCAGGCCGCCGCCGAGCGCGGGGGCGCCAGCCGGTGGGCCCAGAAGTACAGGCCCGCGGAGGTCGGGTACGCCGAACAGATTTCGGCCATGGACAGGCCGACGAACAGCGTCATCAGGCCTACGGCCACCCATCCCCAGGTGATCACGGCGGGACCGCCGGTGTTCATCCCGAAGAGGTAGAGCGTCAGGCAGCCGGACAGGACAGAGATGATCGTGAAGGAGACCGCGTAGTTGGAGAACGCCGACATCCGGCGGGCCAGAACCTGTGTGTAACCGAGCTGGGCCAGCCGCTCTTCGTCCGACAGCCCACTCGCTCTGACGTCATCTGTCATGCCCCCAGCGATTCCCTCGCCGGGGGCGTGACATGCGCCATACGGTAATTGCTATGGCCAAAAGTTGTCGTACATCGGGCGGCCCCGGATCGGTCAGAAGATCCCCTTGTACCCCTGCCAGCCGGTGGCGATCTTCACCCGCGCGGCGAACGATCCCTTGCCGTTACCGGTCTGGCGGTACAGGTTGCCCGCGGTGTCCCGGGCGACGATGTCCGCCTTTCCGTCACCGGTGATGTCGCCGACGCCGACGATCGCGTTGTAGCTCCCGCCCCAGTTCGAGAAGACCTTCACGCGGTCCTTCAGCGTGCCGGTCCCGGTGCCGTCGTACCGCCACAGCGTTCCGGCCTTGTCCCGCGCCAGCACGTCGCCGATTCCGTCGCCGGTCAGGTCACCGGCGCCCACGATCTTCGTGTAGCCGTTCAGGGTGCGGATCTTCACGCCCGCCTTGAGCTTCCCGGCGCCGTCGTTGGCGAACAGGTAGACGTCACCGGTCGACGCCTTGCGCGCCAGCAGGTCGGTGCGGCCGTCGCCGGTCAGGTCGCCGGGCGCGGTGAGGACGTTGTACGCGTTCCAGCCGGTGCCGAGCGAGGTGTGGCTGCTCGACGGCGTGTACGAGCTGCCGCACTTGCCGGCGTAGCGGCGCAGTTCGCCGTTCGGCATGCGCACCAGCATCTCGGCGCAGCGGTCGCTGCCCATGTCGCCGAACGGGACGGTGACGGTCCCGACCGGCCAGCCGGAGGCGGACTGCTTGAAGTCGAAGGTGCCCTTGCCCTTGGTGTAGTGCAGGGTCAGGGCGCCGGAGGAGTTGAGGGTGACGAGTTCGCCGTAGCTGTAGCCGCCCTGGTCGTGGAAGCCCTGCCGGCCACCGCTCAGCCCGATCGTGCCGCCCGTGGAGTACGTGCCCCCGCCGTCGGCGGCCGTGGCGGCCAGCGTCCACGTGTAGCCGCCGTTGTACGCGTACGTGCCCGAGCCCGTCTTGCCGTCCCAGACGACGTCGATGTCGGCGCCGCTGCCGGTGAGGGTGCGCACGGTCCGGCCGGCGGAGTCCTTCACCCGGAAGGTCCAGGCGGCCGGCTTGTTGAGCTGCCAGGTGCTCTTCCAGGGGTCGTCCTTGGCGCTCATCAGGGTGTCGTCCACCTCGGACTCGATCCTGGCGAGCGGCTGCGTCGGGACCCCGCTCTGCACGATCCGGATCGCGTGTTCCTGGTCGACGTACGCGATGTCGCCGCCGAACTTGTCCACCGTCCAGGTCAGACGCCGCTGGTCCACGGTGTTTCCGGCCGGGAGGTCGGCGACGGCGCGCGGGGGCGCGGCCGTGCCGGTGCGGTAGTCCGTCAGCATGAGCTTGCCGGCGCTCCGGTCGTGCCGGACGAGGAAGCCGTCGCCGACGAGCACGGGGCCGGAGGGGACCGTGATGTTCTTCTTCGCCGTTCGGTCGTACACGCCCGCGGCGCCCGTGGGGCCGCAGTTCCAGTAGATCCAGCGGCCGATGACCTGGAGTTCCTTGACCGTGCAGGGCGCGCCGGTGGAGACGGTCTGGACCGTCTTGCCCTTCTCCAGGTCGTATGCGGTGACCACCCCGTTGCCCGAGCCGGGCGTCCACAGCGCCTGGCCCCAGAGGGAGGCGGCCGTGATGGAGCGGGTCAGCCGGACGGGGTGGTAGTAGTACGGCTGCACGGCGTCGACGTACTGCTTGCCGGTGGAAGTCGCCTGGTAGACGTAGTAGCGGCCGGTGACGTCGACGAACCTGGCGCCGGTGACCAACGGTTCCTCCGCCCCGTTGGACGAGTGCTCGTCCAGGTGGACCTGGGCGGTCAGCTTGCCCGTGCCGTCGTCCATGAAGTAGCCGACGTACGAGTTGCCGGAGGTGCGCATCGGTACGCAGCCCCGGCCGTCCGTGTCGCACGGCACGCGCTGCGCATGGCTGCCGACGGCAAAGGTGTCGGCGAACCCGCGGCTCGTCTTCTGCAGCACCATCGAGCCGTCGGCCGAGATCCGACGGCCGATCACCCACTGGTCGCCGCTCGGGGTGTTCTCCACGGTGGTCAGGAAGCCGCCCGCGTAGTCGATGCCCCACACACCATCGGTCTGGACGGGTGTGGGAGTGGTGTCCGCGGCGACCGGCCCCGCGGCGGCCAGCGAGCCGGCGCCCAGAGCTGCCAGGCCCACGAGAGTGAGTGCGATCCGGCCGCGCCGGGTCGCCGAAGAGCGTGCGCGCACACGCCGAGTCAAGGGTCCCTCCCCAGGGAAGCGAGAACGGCATGGCGGCCGGAGACAGTTGTGCTCCGCACCCCGCGCGGCCGCGTGACTCCCCCTCGACCGCACCCCACCACGCCAAGTCGAGGGATGTTAACAACCGCCCCACAGGTAAAGGAAGCGAAAAAGAGAACGCCGCCCTTACCGCTCCTGAAGCGGAAGGGCCCCACGACCGGAGTCGTGGGGCCCTTCGCAGATCGGGGTGACCGGGCGTCAGCCGTTGCGCTTCCAGCGCGGCTTGTCCTCGCGACGGCCGAACGAGCCGGTGCCACGGTGGTCGTCACGGCGGCCGTACGGGCGCTCGTGGCTGCCGGAGCGGAAGCCGGGGCGGTCGCCCTGGCGGTCGCGGTTGAACGGGCGGTCGCTGCCACGGTGACCGCCGCGGTCGTCGCGCCGCTCGAACGGACGCCGGTCGTTGTCGCGACGGAAGCCGCCGCGGTCGTCACGCCGCTCGAACGAACGCCGGTCGTTGTCCCGGCGGTCGCGGTCGAAGGGACGACGGTCACGGTCACGGTCGTTGTC
>NZ_JBVHHL010000061.1:0-38631 GCF_055561075.1 Streptomyces sp. NPDC022910 | reverse complement strand
TGTCGCGACGGAAACCACCACGGTCCTCACGCCGCTCGAACGAACGGCCACCACGGTCACCGTCCCGACGGTCGAAACCACGGTCACGGTCCCGGTCACGGTTGAAGCCACCCCGGTCGTCCCGGCGGTCGCGGTCGAAGGGACGACGGTCACGGTCGTTGTCGCGACGGAAACCACCACGGTCCTCACGCCGCTCGAACGAACGGCCACCACGGTCACCGTCCCGACGGTCGAAACCACGGTCACGGTCCCGGTCGACGCCACGGTCCCGGTTGAAACCGCCCCGCTCGTCCCGGCGTTCACGGCGCTCGTACGAACCGGCCGCGCGCTCCTCGCGCTCACCCCGTTCGGCGCGCTCGACGTCCTGGACGGTCGGCTGCTCCGGCACGGAGATCTCGGCGGCCGGCGCCTCGGCGGTCTCCGGCGACGCGGTGGCAGCCGCCGCCTGGACCGCCGCCTCCGGGTCCTCGCCCCGCTCCCGCGCGGCACGGGCGACCAGCCGGTCCGCCTCCTCGCGCAGTTCGGCGGCGCGCCGCGTGGCACGCTCCAACTGCTTGGTGAGCTGGGCGACCTCCCGCTCGGCCTGCTGCGCGGCGTTCCCGGCGGACTCGGCCTGGACCTCGGTCATGGACCGGGCGCCGGTGATCTCGGCAACCTCGGGGTCGAACGCGGCGCCGCCCTGGATGATGTGGCGCGAGGCGTCGACGCCCGCGTCCTCCATCAGCCGGAAGATCTGGCGCCGCTGGTGCGGCAGGGAAAGGGACACGACCGTGCCCGTACGGCCCGCGCGGGCGGTACGGCCGGCCCGATGCAGGTAGTCCTTGTGGTCACCGGCCGGGTCGACGTTCAGCACCAGGTCGATGCCGTCGACGTGGATGCCGCGGGCGGCGACGTCCGTCGCGACCAGGACGTTGACGTACCCGTCCTTGAAGTCGGCCAGCGTCCGGGTGCGGGCGCCCTGGGTCATGCCGCCGTGCAGCGCGTCGGCCTTCGCACCGGCGTCGCGCAGCTGCTCGGCGACGCGGTCCGCGCCGAGCTGGGTGCGCACGAAGATGATGGTGCGGCCCTTGCGGGAGGCGATGGCCGCGGTCACCGGCGCCTTGTCCTTGGGCTTCACGATCAGGATGTGGTGGGACATGGTCGTCACCGCACCCTGCGCCGCGTCGACCTCGTGGCTGACCGGGTCGCTGAGGTAGCGGTCGACGAGAGTCTGGATCTCGTTCTCCATGGTCGCGGAGAACAGCATCCGCTGGCCGCCCGCCGGAACCTGGTCGAGCAGCTCGGTGACCTCGGGCAGGAAGCCCAGGTCGGACATCTGGTCGGCCTCGTCCAGGACGGCGATCTGCACGTCCTCCAGGGAGCAGGCGCCGCGGTTGATGATGTCCCGCAGCCGGCCCGGGGTGGCGACCAGGACGTCCACGCCGCGCTCCAGGGCGTAGATCTGGTTGCCCATGGAGGTGCCGCCGCAGACGACCTTCATCTTCAGCCCGAGGACGTCGCCGTAGGGCTGCAGCGCGTCGGCGACCTGCATGGCCAGCTCGCGCGTCGGGGTGAGGATGACGGCCCGCGGCCGCTTCTTCTGGGTGTGGCCGCCGGCCAGCGTGGCCAGGGTCGGCAGGCCGAAGGAGAGGGTCTTGCCGGAGCCGGTGCGGCCGCGGCCGAGGATGTCCTTACCTGCCAGGGCGTCCGGGATGGTCGCGGCCTGGATCGGGAAGGGGACCGTCACACCGTTCTGCGCGAGCTTGCGGACGATGCCCTCGGGGAGGCCGAGGTCCGCAAAGGTGCTCTGGGGAGCCTCGTCCTGGGGCTCGGTGTGCTCGGGCACGACGGCGTGATCAGTACTGGCAATGGACATGCGAATGCGAAACCTTCCGGAGTCTCGTCGGCACGCGCCCGTCAACTCCGTGATTCGCATTACGACCGCCTCGATGCGGTCCGCCACGGCAAGGGAGAGTACGCGCCACACGGCGCGCTCTGCGTGGGCGCCGGGCAAATGGGATCAAACGATCTACCACCATACGCACCCGCCCCCTCCGAACGCAAACCGAGTCCCGCATCCCACGGGTGACCCTCACCACATGACCGACCCGCACAGCCGCGGCCCGGCCACGCCCGCCGGGCGGCTACACCGCCGGAGCCCCCGCACGGGGCGCCGGCTCCCGCTGCGCCAACTGCGTGGTCTGTTCGTGCGCCGAGGACGACGGCTCGGGGGTGCTCGCAGTCGGCGACGGCGGATCCGGCTCTTTCGTCGGCGACGGATCCGCCGGCGGCTCCGAGGGGCTCTGCTCCCCGTTCGTCGGCGCGGGCGGCACCCCTCCGTCGCCCTGGCCGCCCTTTGACGTCCCCTTGGCGGTCGGCTTGGCTCCCTCGCCCCGGGCACCGTGTCCGGACACGGACGCGGATGGTGAGGCGGACGAGCCGGACACGGACTCGTCCGGCTCGTTCGAACCCCCCTTGGCCGCCGCCCCTCCCCGGCCCCCGCCTCCGCCCTCGCCCACCGCCGACCCGCCGTCCGGAGCGGCCCCGCCGTGCCGCCCCGCCGAATGGGACGGCGAAGGACTGCCCGCGTCGTCCCCCACGCTCATACAGCCGGCCGCCGCGGCGACGGCCATCACCGCGGCGGCCAGACGGACGGATACGTAACAGGCGCGCACGGGCAGCCACCTCCGATAGGGGTCTCCCCTGCTGGCTCGGGGAAAGGTTCGAGGAGTCCCCCTGCCCAACTCCCGCCGCCCGCGAGAGGACACGCGCCCCGCGAGGAGAACGTCACCCGTCCTGGGGCGGCGACGGCGCAAGACGGCGTCAGCCGCACCCGTCCCGGACAGCCGCCCTCACCCGTACCCGAGCGCGTGCAGCCGGGCGTCGTCGATCCCGAAGTGATGTGCGATCTCATGCACCACTGTCACCTCGGTCTCCGCCACCACGTCCTCACGCGTCTCGCAGATCCGCAGGGTCGGCCCCCGGTAGATCGTGATCCGGTCCGGCAGCACCCCCGCGTACCACTCCCCGCGGTCCGTCAGTGGAGTCCCCTCGTACAGCCCGAGCAGCTCGGGATCGTCCGTGGGCGGCTCGTCCTCGACGAACACCGCGACGTTGTCCATCAACCGCGTCAACTCCGGCGGGATCCGGTCGAGCGCCTCGGCGACCAGTTCCTCGAACTCCTCGCGCGTCATCTCCAGCACAGGGCCATTGTCCGGTAAGACTCCCTCGTACGAGAGCCGTGAGTCGTCCCGCATATCAGCCCGGGAACCTGGGCAGACGGGACCAATGGCCCGCGTCCCCGTCGCAGCTCCGAACCGCATACGAAGGGCGTCCGGCACGCTCGCCCGGCACTACCGCTCGCTCCGTCCCCACCCGTCCGTCGCCCTCGTCCCACAGCCTCACCCCTGGCTCCGGGCACTCGGCATGGCAGGCGTCGTGCTCCTGGGCACCTGGCTGGGTCTGCTGATCGTGGGCAACGTACGCGTCCCGGTGGGCCCCATGGACACCACCATGACTCTGCGCCCCTCCCTCGCCGGTGGCACGAAGATCAACGTCTCCCCGCTCGGGGCTCTGGAGCTGAACAGCCACGAGGCCCCCGTCCGCCTCGACGTGAACGTCGACCAGCTCGACCCGGTCCGTGCGCAGGCCCTGGTCGACCACCCGGAGCGGATCTCCGGGCTCCAGGAGGAGATCACGCACGACGTCGAAGACGGCACGCTCGACCTCGCTGTGCGTTCCTGCGTGGCGGTGGTCGCCGGCGCCACCGGGTTGGGGCTGGCCGTCTACCGCCGCCCGCGCCGCGCCCTCGCCGCCGGCGGTCTGGCGCTCGCCCTCCTCGCCGCCTCCGGAGCGACGGCCTACGCCACCTGGAACCCCAAATCGGTCCTGGAGCCGAAGTTCTCCGGTCTGCTCTCCTCCGCCCCCTCCCTGGTCGGCAACGCGCGCAGCATCGTCACCGAATTCGACGTGTACCAGAAGGAGTTGGCGCGCCTGGTGACGAACGTGACGAAGCTGTACGACGTCACGTCCACCCTCCCGGCGTACCAGCCCGATCCGACGACCATCCGGGTCCTGCACGTCTCCGACATCCACCTCAACCCGGCGAGCTGGAAGATCATCGCGTCGCTGGTGGAGCAGTACAGGATCAACGTGATCGTCGACTCGGGCGACACGATGGACCACGGCACGGCGGCGGAGAACGGATTCCTGGATCCGATCGCCGACCTGGGCGCCCCGTACCTCTGGGTCCGCGGCAACCACGACTCCCGCACGACCCAGCGCTATCTCGAGCACATGAAGAACGTCCATGTCCTGGACGACGGCAAGGCGATCACGGTTGCGGGCCTGCGCTTCGCCGGGATCGGCGACCCGCAGTTCACCCCCGACCGCTCGGTCGCGCCGGGCGGCGACCGAGCCGAGGAACTGGCGGGCGCGCGCCTGGCCGCCGCCCTGAGCGATCAGAAGGCCGCCGGCACCCCCGTGGACATCGCGATCGCCCACGAGCCCGAGGCCGCGCGCGAGACGGACGGCGAGGTTCCCCTGGTCCTGGCCGGGCATCTGCACCACGAGGAGACGGAGATCATGAAGTACGGCACCCGGCTGCGCCTCGAAGGGTCGACGGGCGGCAGCGGGCTGCGCGCGGTCGAGCACCAGTACCCCGCGCCCATCGAGGCCTCGGTCCTCTACCTGGACCGGGACACCCGCCGCCTCCAGGCCTGGGACGAGATCAGGCTGGGCGGCCTGGGCCAGACGACGGCGGAAGTGACCCGCCACCTGGCTGAGGAGAACCAGCCGGGAGGAAGCCCCACCCCGGGCACCACACCCCCCGCCACCGCGCCCACGGGCAGCACCGGCGCAACACCGACGCGCTCCGGGGCGACCCCCGCGCCGAGCACCCCCTGAACCGTTTTGGCGAACCCTCCCCCCATCCCATATGCTTCTCACGTCCCCGACGCGCTGAGAAGCGCCCAGGCGGGCCGATAGCCCTCATCGTCTAGCGGCCTAGGACGCCGCCCTTTCAAGGCGGTAGCACGGGTTCGAATCCCGTTGGGGGCACGCACCACCGTGTGCGACACTGTCGTACGCATGCTTGGTCCTGTGGAGCAGTTTGGAGTGCTCGCCACCCTGTCAAGGTGGAGGCCGCGGGTTCAAATCCCGTCAGGACCGCTGAGGTTTCACATGAGACCTCGTGGCTGGGTAGCTCAGTTGGTACGAGCGTCCGCCTGAAAAGCGGAAGGTCGCCGGTTCGACCCCGGCCCCAGCCACCATCGCTGAACAGCGAAAACGCCCCCGTCGAGATCATCGGCGGGGGCGTTGCGTTGGCGGACTGACGGCAGAACGACGGCAGTGCGGCTACTCTGACCGCTTGCTGAGCTGGGTCAACGCCTTTCTCTTCTCCTCTGTGGAGGCGTGGGCGTACACACCGAGGGTGACCTGAAGATCACTGGCAACCCGTGCTCCCCGTGTGCCCGATCAGACGGCAAACTACGGGGAGCAGCAGGGAGCTGCGGAGGCTGCCACGAGAAGCCACAGGTCAGCGTCTTACCAGGTCAGTCGTCATCCGCATATGCGATCTTCCAAACTGGCGCTCAAGCACCCAGAACCGCGGCACTTGACCGAGCCATCGAGGCTCCGCCGCCACAAGGCCTTGCCTCTTTGACCAGAATCTAGGGACGCCACTGCTCGCGGTAGTCGGGGTGCTCAGCGTAGGACTGTGCGAGTACGCGGAGGGCATATGTGAGACCGGCGAAACGTGGGTCTGTGGGATCCATGGCCGCGTAGTCCCGCGCCAGCATGTCAACTAGGTCGAGCATCGGCAGGTGACTGTCAAGCAGGGCATTGCCGCCGAAGCGGTAGCTCACCTCGGCATAAGCGTGGTTGTCCGCCTCATACCGGGCGTGAATGAACTGCAGGAGGTCGTCCATGAGCTGATTCTCGCGTGCCGTCGTCAGCTCCAGATTCCCCGTGCCACAACCGCGCCAGATGGGGCGGGGTGTTTTGGCCGACGATCTGCCGGACGATGTGCGGCGGTACCCCCAGGTCGAGCAGGAGCGAGACGGCGGAGTGCCGGAGATCGTGCAACCGGATCTCCAGACCGAGCCGCTTGAAAAGCGGGTCCCAGCTCCTCCGCAGGTTGTCCGGCTCCAGCGGGGTGCCGATGCGGGACGTGAAGATCAGACCGTGACTCCATGCCGGCCGCCGGACCTGGGGACCGATCGTGACGGGGTCTCCGAGCGCGGCCGCGACGGCGATGGTCAGAACTGCCGGCGACCGACCACCACGGCCCGGGGCCCGAGGGCAACTTCCCCTCCCCGTCCGCCCGTTCACGCTCCACCGATGTCCTGACCGGCACGGCGGCGTGCCGGCACCGCCACCGGGGCGCTCGACCGAGCCCGTTTCCGCCTCGCCTTGGCCTTCTTTGCGCGCGCCAATGCGTTTCTTGGGCGTGACACGGTCCACAGGCCCCTTTCCGTACACGTTCTCCCCCTCGGATGTCGGTGCATGGTCCGCAGGCTTCACCCATGGTCCGCACAGCCCGAGGAGAACCCTTGTCCAGACGTCCTGCCCGCCCTGTCGCGGCGGCCGCAGCCGCCCTCGCCGCCGTGGGTGCCCTCACCGCCACGGCCACCGAGCCCGCCTCGGCGCACGCCTCCGCCACGCAGGCCCGCGCCGCCGACCGGCACGTTCTGCTGCTGTCGGTCGACGGACTGCACCAGTCCGACCTGGACTGGTACCTCGCCCGCCACCCGCAGTCGGCACTCGCCCGCCTCACCGCCGGCGGCGTGGAGTACACCCACGCACGGACCACCGTCCCCTCCGACTCGTTCCCCGGCATGGTCGGCCAACTCACCGGCGGCAACCCGGGCACCACGGGCGTCTACTACGACGACACCTACAGCAACGCCCTTCTCGCCGCCGGCACGACGGCCTGCACGGGCGCGAAGCCCGGCGCCGAGGTCGACCTCACCGAGGACCTCGACCGCGACAAGGCGTCCCTCGACGCGGGTCAGGGCCTCAGCGGCCTGCCCGGCAGCATCCTGAACATGACCGGCGACGCACGCAGCCTCATCGATCCGTCGAAACTGCCGGTCGACCCGAAGACCTGCGAGCCGGTCTATCCGCACGACTACCTGGAGGTCAACACGGTCTTCGACGTGGCCCGCCAGGCCGGTCTGCGGACCGCTTGGTCGGACAAGCACGTCGCGTACGAGATCCTCGACGGCCCCTCCGGCAACGGCATCCAGGACCTGTTCGCCCCCGAGATCAACAGCGACGCGACCGACTACCCGGCGGGCGACGACTGGACGAAGGACAACGCGGCGACCGAGCAGTACGACGGCTACAAGGTGCGGGCCGTCCTCAACGAGATCGACGGCTACGACCACAGCCGCACGCACAAGGTCGGCACGCCGGCGGTCTTCGGCATGAACTTCCAGTCCGTCTCGACCGCCCAGAAGCTTCCCGCCTCCGACGGCCTGACGGGTGGTTACCTGGCGAAGGGCGTGCCCGGGCCGCTGCTGACGAAGAACCTCGCGTTCATCGACAAGGAGGTCGGGGCGTTCCTCGCCGAACTCCACGAGCGACACCTGGACGGCAGCACGACCGTCATCCTCTCTGCCAAGCACGGGCAGTCGCCGACCGACCCCAAGGCACTGACCCGCATCGACGACGGCCCCCTGCTGGACGGTCTCAACGCCGCCTGGAAGTCCGCCCACCCGGGCTCCGGTGACCTCGTCGCGCACGCGGTCGACGACGACGCCATGCTCCTGTGGCTCACCGACCGCTCCAAGTCCGCAACCGACTTCGCCAAGGCGTACCTCCTCGCCCGGTCCGGTACCGGCAACGACATCGACGGCAAGGCCAAGCCCTTCACCGCGAGCGGTCTGAAGACGCTTTACGCCGGTGCGGCCGCCGCCCGCTACTTCCACGTCCGGCCGGGCGACGCACGCGTACCCGACCTGTTCGGCATCACCCAGTACGGCGTCGTGTACACCGGGGGCAAGGGCAAGATCGCCGAACACGGCGGCGCCCACGCCGACGACCTCGACGTCCCGCTCGTCGTCTCCGGCGCCACCGCCCGGCACGGTGCCCGCGTCGGCGCCCGGGTGGAGACCACGCAGATCGCCCCGACGATCCTGCGGCTGCTCGGTCTCGACCCGCGTGCCCTGGACGCCGTACGCATCGAGCACACGCCGGCCCTGCCGACGCGTTGACCCGACCGTGGTGGGGCCGCCGCACGAGCCGTCCCACCACCGGTCGCGTGCCGGTCGGGCGGGGCACCGCTCCGCCCCTACCACCGGGGCAGGCCATCGCTGTCCCCCGCCTGCCCGCTACACGCGCGGGCGGCTTCAGCGGGCTCAGCGTCCAGGACTTCAGCTATCCGACGACCAGGGAGAACGCCGAGAGCAGTGCGCACGCGCGTCGACCGACAAGAGAGCAGGCCCCGGCCACCTGAACAGACGCTCGATCCACCGACGGTGGCGGGCCGTCACACCAGTGCGGCTCCCGCCACGGCCGACCGCCATCCGAGGCCCGCACGGCTGCGCCGGCCGGGGGACAGTCCTGGACCCATCGCCGGGAGTAGTTGCGGCCGTCCCTGCCACCCCGGCCTGGGGGGTCGGCCTCCTCCGTCCTTCTTGAGGCGAGCACCATGCCCCGATTTGAGGCGAGCACCACGCCCCTTGGGCTCATCGCCCTTACCGCGAAGCCTCCGTGGAGACCTCATGCGTGGACCTCGCCCCGCAGTGGGGTCTCTGTTGCCCTGTTCGTCGTTGCAGGGCTGTGACGCGGCCTGGCACCAAGGGCCGACCGTCCACCGAGCTTGGCATGTTCCGGCTCGGACGCTACGTTCTGGCGGGTCGAGGCAGAGGCAGCCGAGCGAGTAGGGAGATCATGAGCGGAGACCGGGCCAAGGCCCTGGGGGACGTCGGGCTGGAGAAGGACCGGGCCCGCTACGGCCTGCTCGCGGTGATCACCAGCAACCTCGCGATCGCCGGTGTCGCGATCTTCGGCGTATGGCGCCTGGACGGCGACAAGTCCGTGATCGTCGGCGTCCTCACCGCGGCCTTCACCGCCGTCAGCAGCATGACCACCGCGTACCTGGGCATCAAGGCCGTCTCCAACACGGCGAAGTCCATGGCTCAGGAGAGGACCACCCGCGCCCCGTCCACGCCTTTGGTGCCCCAGCAGCCGGGCGACCACTGAGCCGACAGGGGCACTGCACCCCGCGTCACCCACCCGTACGGCCCACACGCGCGGTCGCGACGAACCGCCGGAGACAAATCGTTAGCCACGGATTTCGCCGAGATGAGATCCTGGACCGCGTATGTCTACGCATCCTGCCCCCGCCCTCGGCACCCTCGCCCCCCGCCTGACCGATCTGTCGCTGCGCGACGCGCACCGCCTCGGCCGCAGGCTCGAAGGCGCGCGCAAGATCCGCAAGCCCGAGGCCCGCACCGCCGTACTCGCCGAGATCGAGGCGGAGGTCGCCAAGGCCGAGGGCCGGATCGCCGAGCGCACCGCCCGCGTGCCCGCCGTCACGTACCCCGAGCAGCTTCCCGTCAGCCAGAAGAGGGAAGAGATCGCCGACGCCATCCGCGACCACCAAGTCGTGATCGTGGCCGGTGAGACCGGTTCCGGCAAGACGACCCAGATCCCCAAGATCTGCCTCGAGCTCGGCCGTGGGGTCCGCGGCATGATCGGCCACACCCAACCCCGTCGTATCGCGGCCCGTACCGTCGCGGAGCGGGTGGCCGAGGAGCTCGACACGCCGCTTGGCGAGGCCGTCGGCTGGAAGGTGCGGTTCACCGACCAGGTCAACCCGGACGCCACCTTCGTCAAGCTGATGACGGACGGCATCCTGCTCGCCGAGATCCAGACGGACCGTGAGCTGCACGCCTACGACACGATCATCATCGACGAGGCCCATGAGCGGTCCCTCAACATCGACTTCCTGCTGGGCTACCTCGCCCAGCTCCTGCCCAGGCGCCCGGACCTCAAGGTCGTCATCACCTCGGCCACGATCGACCCCGAGCGCTTCTCCCGGCACTTCGGCGACGCGCCGATCATCGAGGTCAGCGGACGTACGTACCCCGTGGAGGTGCGCTACCGTCCCCTCCTCGAAGAGGACTCCGACGACGCCGACCGCGACCAGATCACCGCGATCACGGACGCCGTCGAGGAACTGATGGCCGAGGGCCAGGGCGACATCCTGGTCTTCCTCTCCGGCGAACGCGAGATCCGCGACACCGCGGATGCCCTGACCAAGAAGCAGTACAGGTTCACCGAGATCCTGCCCCTGTATGCCCGGCTCTCCCACGCCGAGCAGCACCGCGTCTTCCAGCCGCACACGGGCCGCAGGATCGTCCTGGCCACGAACGTCGCCGAGACGTCCCTCACCGTCCCGGGCATCAAGTACGTCATCGACCCCGGCTTCGCCCGCATCTCGCGCTACAGCCACCGCACCAAGGTCCAGCGCCTGCCCATCGAGCCGGTCTCCCAGGCGAGCGCCAACCAGCGCAAGGGCCGCTGCGGCCGTACGTCCGACGGCATCTGCATCCGGCTGTACAGCGAGGAGGACTTCGACGCCCGCCCCGAGTTCACCGACGCCGAGATCCTCCGCACGAACCTCGCCTCCGTCATCCTCCAGATGACCGCGGCCGGCCTCGGCGAGATCGAGAAGTTCCCCTTCATCGACCCGCCGGACCACCGCAACATCCGCGACGGTGTCCAGCTCCTGCAGGAACTGGGCGCGCTGGACCCGGCCCAGAAGGACCCGCGCAAACGCCTCACCGACACCGGCCGCAAACTCGCCCAGCTGCCGGTCGACCCGCGCCTCGCGCGCATGGTCCTGGAGGCGGACAAGAACGGCTGCGTCCGCGAGGTCATGGTCATCGCCGCCGCCCTGTCCATCCAGGACCCCCGCGAGCGGCCCGCCGACAAGCAGGCGCAGGCCGACCAGCAGCATGCCCGCTTCCGGGACGAGACGAGCGACTTCCTCGCCTACCTCAACCTGTGGCGCTACCTCCGCGAGCAGCAGAAGGAGCGGGGCTCGTCGTCGTTCCGCCGGATGTGCAAGCAGGAGTATCTGAACTTCCTGCGCATCCGCGAGTGGCAGGACATCTACACGCAGCTGCGCACGGTCGCCAAGCAGATGGGCATCCACCTCGACGAGCAGGAGGCCCCGGCCGACCGCGTCCACATCTCCCTCCTCGCCGGCCTGCTCTCGCACGTCGGTATGAAGGACGTGAAGGAGTCCAAGGACTCCGGCCCCGGCGCGCGCAGGGACGGCGGGCGCAACGAGTACATCGGCGCCCGCAACGCCAAGTTCGCGATCTTCCCGGGCTCGTCCCTGTTCAAGAAGCCCCCGCGCTTCGTGATGTCCGCCGAGCTCGTGGAGACCTCCCGCCTGTGGGCGCGCGTCAACGCGAAGATCGAACCGGAGTGGGTCGAGCCGCTCGCCGAGCACCTGCTCAAGCGGACCTACAGCGAACCGCACTGGGAGAAGGACCAGGCAGCCGTGATGGCGTACGAGAAGGTCACGCTGTACGGCGTCCCGATCGTGGCCCAGCGGAAGGTGAACTACGGCCGTATCGACCCCGAGGCGAGCCGAGAGCTGTTCATCCGGAACGCCCTCGTCGAGGGCGACTGGCGCACGCACCACAAGTTCTTCGCCGACAACCGCAAGCTCCTCACCGAGGTCGAGGAACTGGAGCACCGTGCCCGGCGCCGGGACATCCTGGTCGACGACGAGACGCTCTTCGACTTCTACGACCAGCGGGTGCCCGAACACGTCGTGTCCGGCGCCCACTTCGACTCCTGGTGGAAGCGCAAGCGGCACGAGCAGCCCGACTTCCTCGACTTCGAGCGCGAGATGCTCATCAACGAGAAGGCGGGCGCGGTCACCAAGGACGACTACCCCGACTCCTGGCGCCAGGGCCGCCTGAAGTTCAGGGTCACGTACCAGTTCGAGCCGGGAGCGGACGCGGACGGCGTGACGGTCCACATCCCGCTGCAGGTCCTCAACCAGGTCACCGACGAGGGCTTCGACTGGCAGATCCCGGGCCTGCGGGAGGAAGTGGTCACCGAGCTGATCCGTTCCCTGCCGAAGCCCATCCGCCGCAACTACGTCCCGGCGCCGAACTACGCGAAGGCGTTCCTGGAAAAGGCGGTGCCCCTGCAGGAGCCGCTCACCGTGACCATGGCGCGCGAGCTGAAGCGCATGGTCGGTGTGCCCTTCGAGGCCGAGGACTTCGACTGGTCCAAGGTGCCCGACCACCTCAAGATCACCTTCCGGATCGCAGACGAGCGGCGCCGCAAGCTCGACGAGGACAAGGACCTTCAGGCGCTGAAGCTCCGACTGAAGCCGAAGGCACGCAAGGCCCTCTCGCAGGCGGCAGCGGCCACGGCCGAGCGGCAGGGCGGGGAGTCCCTGGAGCGTACGGGCCTGGTGGACTGGACGATCGGCGCGCTCACTCGTGTCTTCGAGACCCGCCGCGCCGGCCAGCCCGTGAAGGCGTACCCCGCGCTGGTCGACGACGGCGACACGGTTTCCGTTCGTCTCTTCGACACGGAGGAGGAGCAGGCCCAGGCCATGTGGAAGGGCACGCGGCGCCTGATCCTGCGGAACATCCCGGTGAACCCCGCGAAGTTCGCGTCCGAGAAGCTGACGAACGCCCAGAAGCTCGGCCTGTCCGCGAACCCGCACGGCTCGATCCAGGCCCTGTTCGACGACTGCGCGATGGCGGCCGCGGGCAAGCTGATCGGGGACTTCGGCGGGCCGGCGTGGGACGAGGAGTCGTACCGGAAGCTGTACGACAAGGTGCGCGCGGAGATCGTCGACACGACGGTGCGTACGGTCGGACAGGTGCAGCAGGTGCTGGCCGCGTGGCAGGCCTGTGAGCGCCGCCTCAAGGCCGTACGCAGCCCGGCGCTGCTGCCGAACCTGACCGACGTGCGGGCGCAGCTGGACGCCCTCGTGAAGCCCGGCTTCGTCACGGAGGCGGGCATACGGCGGCTGCCCGACCTGATGCGCTACCTGGTCGCCGCGGACCGCCGGCTGCAGCAGATGCCGACGAACGTCCAGCGGGACACGACGCGCATGGCGAAGGTGCAGGAGATGCGGGACGAGTACGCATGGCTGCTCGAGCAGCTGCCGCAGGGCCGGCCCGTGCCCTCCCAGGTGCTGGACATCCGCTGGATGATCGAGGAGCTCCGCGTCAGCTACTTCGCGCATGCGCTGGGCACGGCGTATCCGGTCTCGGACAAGCGCATCGTGAAGGCTATCGACGCGGCGGTCCCGTAACGGCTTGATCACAGTGGGTGAGTTCGACCGGGGGCTCACCCTCCTGTACAGTCTCTTCTCGCAGCGCACCGCACACAGGGTCGGATATCCGGCTCCGCCGGGCGGACGCCGCGAAACCTGGTCCTGTGGAGCAGTTTGGAGTGCTCGCCACCCTGTCAAGGTGGAGGCCGCGGGTTCAAATCCCGTCAGGACCGCACAGCGCAAAAGCCCCGCACCCTCGAGGTGCGGGGCTTTTGCGTGCCGCCGTGGCGCCCCGGGGTGCAACCGGCTGAAGCCCTGTCAGGGGCGGGTGCACGCCGGTCCGGTCCCGAATCCCTCATGCCCCGCGCTCTTATGCGTTCCGGTGCGTCTTGACGGCGTCACTTTCCGCCGGTACCCCAGAAACCAGGGACCCCGACTGCCCGGGCCCGGGGGAGGTGGCGTATGGCGGCATCCGCCCGGCACGAGACGCGCGCTCTGCTCCGTGCCCATCTGTCCGCCGCTTCGGGGTACCGCCACCTGACGCGACACTGCCCCGTCTGCCATCAGCTCCTGCGCCTGGCCATGGAACCCGCCCAACACGGCGAGGAGGGCCCCGAGACGGCCGCCGAGGACGACAGCCCTTCCAGGGCGTGAGGCGAGCCTGTCGTGCGTCTCCACCGCGCAGCGACGTGGCTGTCGGCCGGAAGGTTCGCAGCGCCTCCGCGTGGGCACTCCTGGACGTACGGTCCACCCAACGACCGCCTCGTAACGCCGCGTTCTTCTAGCAAAGACACCACGGACGCAACAAGGACCCCGGCATGTGACGGGTGTCACCGCAAAGGTTTTTGGAACCGCGAAACTTACACCCCTCCTACAAAGGGTCAATTTAATATGTGCAATTGCACTGCCCCCTGACGTCCCGCACAGCAGATCCGACGGCCCTCCCCAGACTCCGACAAGGTCGCTCACAGACGGGCCTGGCGCACCACGGTCCGGGCACAAAAAAGATCGCGCTGGACCCGGCGGAGTCCAGCGCGATCGACGACGCACCCTTGTCGTACCTCTACTGACCTTGGGCGAGGGCCCTGTTGGGGCAGAACCCACGTCGCTTGGAGCTGTGGTTCGGACGTCGCGGCAGATGGGGGACCTGCCGGTATGTCCGGCTATGCGGTTGTCAGGCTTCGCTGCGCTGCTGCGGGATGCCCGCGAGCAGAGCGCGCACCTCGGCCTCGCGGTAGCGGCGGTGCCCGCCGAGCGTACGGATCGACGTGAGCTTGCCGGCCTTCGCCCACCGCGTGACCGTCTTCGGGTCGACGCGGAACATCGTGGCGACCTCAGCCGGGGTCAGCAGCGGCTCGGCATCAGGGGTGCGAGCGGTCATGAGCGGCCTCCTCGGGAGAACCGAACCTTCTCGGTTCTTTCCTCTAAATTCTGCACCTTGACCCGCGTTGCCCGAAATGGTGGACGCGAGTCGAGTCGGTTATAGGACGAACGGCTTGTCCTCGGCACTACAACTACACCATCTGTCCAGCCGCGTCGGCCAAACCGATGGAATTGCCCTCCCAGGTGTTCATCAGCGACGGAAGCCGATGGACCATGCCATAGCGGACAGTCACGCCGCTGTGACGATCAGTCACAGGGCGATCAGGAGTCACCAGACCCCCCAAAGCATGCAATGCTGAGTTTCCGCCCATAAGTGGACAGAAGGAACCTCCCCCGGGCTCCTTGTCCTATTTTGGCACGAGGAGGGCCGTAAGGCGCAAGGTCCTTGTAAGTGCCGTCCGTCACGCTTGGCGGCATAAGCCCGGATCGGGACCTACGTCCCTCGTGTCGACATGCGGTACGTCAACCATGGGCCAAGGGTTGTGACTTCACCATGTCTCGCAGGTCACAATTCGCGCACTGATTCGCCGAAGGCCTGGCCGAGGACGCGTCCTCAGTTCGCCGACCGACGCTCCCGTACGGTCCGCCAGCGCTCCACCAGCCGCCCGTACGCCTCCCCGGCGGCGACCCCGTCCCCCAGCCGAAGGGCCTGGATGCCCTCGGCGACGTCGGCGGCCGAGTGATCCCCGTCCAGCTCGGCGGCCGGCAGGACGTGGACGAGCCCGCCGTAGTCCAGCTCGACCAGCGAGCGCGGATGGAACTCCTCCAGCCACCGCCCCACGTCCACCAGGCCGTCGATGAGCGGCCCCTCGTCGATGGCGTCCCTGAGGGTCCGCAGCGCCCGCGCGGTGCGCCGCCGGGCCTGCACCATGGGTGTGCGGTAGCGCAGCATCGGGGGCACCTCGCCGGACCCCTTCTCGTACCTGCGCTCGTCGTCGGAGACCAGCACGAACCAGTTCAGCGGCACCTGCCAGGTCGCGGTGCGGATCCACGGGCGCGCGTCCGGATTGCGCTCCAGCCAGCGCTCGTAGTCCTGGGCGGCCTGGCGGCGCACGACGGGCGGCAGGACCGCGTCCAGTACCGGCACGGGCAGCTCCTGCGCCAGGTCTTCGAGCGCCTGCCAGCCGCGCAGCCGTGTGCGCCACGGGCAGACGTACGGCGCCCCGTCGACCTCGGTCACGAAGGCGTCGCTGCTCTCGTGCACCGGCACCGGGACCGGGGGGGTGGGCAGCAAGTCGGCCAGCGAGCGCCGCAGTTCGTCCTGGTACGAGGGACGCTCGGGGCGCCGGGCGTACCGCTCCCAGTGGCCCCGCTCCGGCTCCGGGAAGGCGGCCAGCGGTTCGTACACGCGAAGGTAGGACGCGTACGGGACGATCACCGAGGACACCTTGGGCACGCCTGCTCCCTCCCCATCGGACCTGACCCGAAACCCGGCCGGGCGGCACCCGGCCGGGGTGGAAAACCATTGCAAATCGTCCCACGAACCCGTCCGGGCGTACTCCGAGGGAGGGTGATCGCGGGCATCGCGCGGTGAGTGGCCGCATACACGCTCTACGCTCTTGCCCAACGGGCCCCGCCACCCGCACGGGATCCACCCCTCAACCGCCGCTACACAATCGGGAGTCACCACCGTGACCGACGTAACCGACGGCGTCCTGCACACCCTGTTCCGCTCGGATCAAGGGGGTCACGAGCAGGTAGTGCTCTGTCAGGACCGGGCCACTGGCCTCAAGGCCGTCATCGCGATCCACTCCACCGCCCTGGGCCCCGCCCTCGGCGGCACCCGCTTCTACCCGTACGCGACCGAGGAGGCGGCCGTCGCCGACGCGCTGAACCTCGCGCGCGGGATGTCGTACAAGAACGCCATGGCCGGTCTCGACCACGGCGGCGGCAAGGCCGTGATCATCGGTGACCCCGACCGGATCAAGACCGAGGAACTGCTGCTGGCGTACGGCCGCTTCGTGGCCTCGCTGGGCGGGCGGTACGTCACTGCCTGTGACGTCGGCACCTATGTGGCCGACATGGATGTCGTGGCGCGGGTGTGTCCGTGGACCACCGGGCGCTCCCCGGAGAACGGCGGCGCGGGTGACTCGTCCGTCCTGACCGCCTACGGCGTGTTCCAGGGCATGCGCGCCTCCGCCCAGCATCTGTGGGGAGACCCCACCTTGCGCGGCCGCAAGGTCGGCATCGCGGGCGTCGGCAAGGTCGGGCACTACCTCGTCGAACACCTGCTGGAGGACGGTGCCGAGGTCGTGATCACGGACGTACGGCCGGACGCCGTACGCCGGGTCACCGACGCACACCCCGAGGTCGCAGTGGCCGCCGACACCGACGCCCTCATCCGCGGCGCCCATCCCCTGGGTGCGCTCGACATCTACGCACCCTGCGCGCTCGGCGGGGCACTGAACGACGAATCCGTGCCGGTGCTGACGGCGAAGGTGGTGTGCGGCGCGGCCAACAACCAGCTGGCGCACCCGGGTGTGGAGAAGGACCTCGCCGACCGCGGGATCCTCTACGCGCCGGACTACGTCGTCAACGCCGGCGGTGTCATCCAGGTCGCCGACGAGCTGCACGGCTTCGACTTCGACCGGTGCAAGGCGAAGGCGTCGAAGATCTTCGACACGACGCTCGCCATATTCGCACGCGCGAAGGAGGACGGCATCCCACCGGCCGCCGCAGCCGACCGGATCGCCGAGCAGCGGATGGCGGAGGCCCGGACGCCGGCCTTCGCCGGGGAGGCCGCGCAGGTTTGACCGGTACCCGCCGATGGGAGGTTGGAGAGAACTCTCACTCTTATCGGCGGGTCGTCCGCCGATAAGTGGTTAAAATCGGCCGTGACCAGCGAGGACGGGGCACCTCGGCGGTCTTGTGCACACGCCCGTCCTGCGGGCGACGTACCGTATGGGCGCGGGCTCAGGTACCGTGGAAGCCCTACGGACCGGCCTCTCCGCGGAGAGTCCGTTCCGGATCATGAACGCGTGTCAGACTCTGGGGCCGTTGAGCCCCGTCGTTGAGGGGGTCGAGCCATGGGGCGCGGCCGGGCCAAGGCCAAGCAGACGAAGGTCGCCCGCCAGCTGAAGTACAACAGCGGTGGGACGGACCTCTCACGCCTGGCCGAGGAGCTGGGCGCATCGACATCGAACACGTCGCCGAACGGCGACCGGTTCGAGGACGATGAGCACGACGACGAACTGTACGCACGGTACGCCGATCTTTACGCGGACGACGACGAGGACGAGGACGACGACTCCTCGCAGCAGCGTCGCGGCGCTTGACCCTGCACTGCCACCCGGTCCGTGGCCCAGCCACGGACCGGGTTCTGTGCTGTCCGCCGGGAACTCAGCCCGCGAGGCGTTTACTGTGCATACGTACCCACCAGGGCCGCGCCCGTCTCGTGGTCGCCCCGGTCGGTGATCTCGCCGGCGGCCCATGCCTCCACGCCGCGGTCGGCCAGGGCGGCGAGCGCCACGTCCACCGACTGCTCGGGGACGATGGCGATCATGCCGACGCCCATGTTCAGGGTCTTCTCCAACTCCAGGCGCTCGACGTCGCCGGTCTTCCCGACGAGGTCGAACACCGGCGCCGGGGTCCAGGAGGAGCGGTCGACGACGGCATGCAGGTCGTCCGGGATCACACGGGCCAGGTTGGCCGCGAGCCCGCCGCCGGTGATGTGGCTGAACGCGTGCACCTCGGCGGTACGGGTCAGTGCCAGACAGTCCAGCGAGTAGATCTTCGTGGGCTCGAGCAGTTCCTCGCCGAGGGTGCGGCCGAGTTCCTCGACGTGCTGGTCAAGGCCGAGCTTCGCCTGGTCGAGGAGGACGTGCCGGACGAGGGAGTACCCGTTCGAGTGAAGTCCGGAGGCGGCCATGGCGATCACCGCGTCACCCTTGCGGATACGGTCGGCGCCGAGCAGTCGCTCCGCCTCCACGACGCCCGTACCGGCGCCCGCGACGTCGAAGTCGTCCGGACCGAGGAGGCCCGGGTGTTCGGCCGTCTCACCGCCCACCAGGGCGCAGCCCGCCAGCACGCAGCCCTCGGCGATGCCTTTCACGATGGCGGCGACACGCTCCGGATGGACCTTGCCGACGCAGATGTAGTCGGTCATGAACAGCGGCTCGGCGCCGCACACCACGATGTCGTCCATGACCATGGCGACCAGGTCGTGACCGATGGTGTCGTAGACGCCCATCCGGCGCGCGACGTCGACCTTCGTGCCGACGCCGTCGGTGGCGGAGGCCAGCAGGGGACGCTCGTAGCGCTTGAGGGCGGAGGCGTCGAAGAGGCCGGCGAAGCCGCCGAGGCCGCCGAGGACCTCGGGCCGCTGCGTCTTCTTCACCCACTCCTTCATGAGCTCCACGGCGCGGTCGCCCGCCTCGATGTCGACGCCCGCGGCCGCGTAGGAAGCACCCTTGGAGGTGCCCGTCGACGGAGTCGACTGATCGAACACAGCAGACATTGCCTGGGATCTTTCGGGGTAGGTGGTGCGGCTCAGGGACGACGGATCGCGTCGGCCGCGGCCGTGGCGGCGGGACCGGCCGCCAGCTCGGTCTCCAGCAGCTGCTTGCCCAGCAGCTCCGGGTCGGGCAGCTCCATCGGGTACTCGCCGTCGAAGCAGGCGCGGCACAGGTTCGGCTTGGCGATGGTGGTCGCCTCGATCATGCCGTCGAGGGAGATGTACGCCAGAGAGTCCGCGCCGAGGGACCGGCCGATCTCGTCGACCGACATGCCGTTGGCGATCAGCTCGGCGCGGGTGGCGAAGTCGATACCGAAGAAGCAGGGCCACTTCACGGGCGGGGAGGAGATCCGGATGTGAACCTCGGCGGCGCCTGCCTCACGCAGCATCCGCACCAGCGCCCGCTGGGTGTTGCCGCGCACGATCGAGTCGTCGACGACGACCAGGCGCTTGCCTTTGATGACTTCCTTGAGGGGGTTCAGCTTCAGACGGATGCCGAGCTGGCGGATCGTCTGCGAGGGCTGGATGAAGGTGCGGCCGACGTACGCGTTCTTCACCAGACCGGAGCCGAACGGGATGCCGGATGCCTCCGCGTAGCCGATCGCCGCCGGGGTGCCGGACTCGGGCGTCGCTATCACCAGATCGGCATCGGCGGGGGCCTCCTTGGCGAGGCGGCGGCCCATCTCGACACGGGAGAGATGGACGTTCCGGCCGGCGATGTCGGTGTCCGGGCGGGCCAGGTACACGTACTCGAAGACACAGCCACGGGGCTTCGCTTCCGCGAAGCGAGACGTCCGCAGACCGTTCTCGTCTATCGCGACGAACTCGCCCGGCTCGATCTCGCGGATGAAGCTGGCGCCCGTGATGTCGAGCGCGGCGGTCTCGGAGGCGACGACCCAACCGCGCTCCAGACGCCCGAGGACCAGGGGGCGGATGCCTTGCGGGTCACGGGCCGCGTAAAGGGTCTGCTCGTCCATGAAGACCAGCGAGAAGGCGCCCTTGACCTGGGGCAGGACCTTGGCCGCCGCCTCCTCGACCGTCAGCGGCTTGCCGTCGTCGTCGACCTGGCCGGCCAGAAGGGCGGTGACGAGGTCGGTGTCGTTCGTGGCGGCGACCTGAGTGGCGCGGCCGTTCTCCTTGGGCAGGTCGGCGACCATCTCGGCGAGCCGCGCCGTGTTGACGAGGTTGCCGTTGTGACCGAGCGCGATCGAGCCGTGCGCCGTGGCGCGGAACGTCGGCTGTGCGTTCTCCCAGACGGAGGCGCCGGTGGTCGAGTAGCGGGCGTGTCCGACCGCGATGTGACCCTGGAGCGAACCGAGCGAGGTCTCGTCGAAGACCTGGGAGACCAGGCCCATGTCCTTGAAGACGAGGATCTGGGAGCCGTTGCTGACCGCGATACCCGCGGATTCCTGACCCCGGTGCTGGAGGGCGTAGAGCCCGAAGTACGTCAGTTTTGCGACCTCTTCACCCGGGGCCCAGACACCGAAGACGCCACACGCGTCCTGGGGGCCTTTCTCACCGGGGAGCAGATCGTGATTGAGTCGACCGTCACCACGTGGCACGGCATCGAGTGTAGGCGAGATCGTGCACGGTTCCGAATCCGGTCGTCCGCGCTGCAGGGCTTTCGACCTCGTCGGAGATCCGGGGTCAGGGCTCGGTGACCGCGTTGACGCCCTTGCCGTTCTCGCTGGTCAGCGCGATGCTGCGGTGGTCGAGCCGGTAGGAGAGCGCCTGCCCGAAGAGCTTGCCGAGCGCCTTCTCGGTGTCCATGAGTGAGCCGTCGCACATCCTGCGGGTCACCTTGGGCGTGCCCAGGGTGAGGTGACCGTCGCGTACGGTCGCCTTCGCCGTGAACCGGTTGCAGCCGAGGCTGCCCGACGCCGTGCCGGTCTTCTGGTCGAGGATGAACCAGGCCCTGCCCGTCGCCTCGGCGGGAAGCGAGGAGGCGACGTCGCCGTCCACCAGCGACGTGACCTGCCACCTGGTGCCGTACAGGGACGCGTCGCTCTCCTTGATGAGGCGCACGCGGTCCCCGTTTCCCGCGGTGAGCGTCAGCCGGTCCCGCTCGCCGGCAGCGGTGAGCGAACCGCCCGCGAGCGTGCGGGAGAAAGCCGCCTCGAACGCCATCGGGGACTTCTCGCAGGCCATGTCGGTGGACTGGGCGGGGCCGAAGTCGACGCGGTCGCCCCGCACGGTGACGGACGCGCCGAAGCTGTTGCAGCCGTAGTTGCCGCGGGCCCGGCCGTGGTCGTCGATCCGGAGGTACGCGCCGGTCGGTGCGTTCCTGGTGCTGCCGTCGGCGGTGAGGCTCTCGACGCGCCAGTGGACGCCGGTGACGGGCGCGTCGGTGTCCGAGCCCACGGAACTGCTGCCGCTGCCCGAACCGGCTTCGGTACCGCAGGCCACCGCGAGCGGGAGCAGGGTCAGGACGGTGAGGGCCAGTCGGTGCTTGTCCATGGGGGTGGGACGGGCGGGGCTCGGGGGCGGTTCCACGCGGGGCGCAGGGACCGGACTGTCACACCTTGACCAGGTTGCCCCACCATGACATGACCGGGCTGTCACACCATGAGTGGCAACAGACCACTGAGGTCGGCCCGCTCACCGCTCGCGGCGACCTTGGCGTCGGCGAGGGCGGCCTCCCACTCCATGCGGCCCGTCGCCAGCCGGATCCAGGTCAGCGGGTCGGTCTCCACGACGTTCGGCGGGGTGCCGCGGGTATGGCGTGGACCCTCGATGCACTGCACGACGGCGTACGGCGGGATGCGCACCTCGGTGGAGGCGCCGGGCGCCTTCGCGGCGAGCGCGTCGGCGAGCAGGCGGGTTGCGGCGGCGAGGGCCTGGCGGTCGTAGGGGATGTCGAGATCCGGGACGGCGGCGTTCAGGTCGTCGGTGTGGACGACGAGTTCGACGGTGCGGGTGACGAGGTAGTCGGCGAGCGGCATCGCCCCCGCGTTGGTGTCGAGCAGCCGGGTTGCGGGGTGTTCGGCGAGGCGGTGGGTGAACTGCTTCTCCACGTCGGCGAGGAAGGCGCCGAGGTCGGGGTGCTGCTCGCCCAGCCGGTGGGCGACGTCGGCGATGGCCGCGGAGTCGGCCGAGGTCGCGAACGGCCAGTCGAGCACGGCGGCGTCCTGCCTGGGTGGCTCCGGCCTGTCGAGGAACCGGCCGACCGCCGCGAGGGCCATCCCGGTGTGTGCGAGCAGTTCCCGTACGGTCCAGTCCCCGAGCCGGGTGGGAAGCGCGAGCTGCTCCGATGTGAGGCTCCCCACGGCCTCCCGTACGTTCCCGAACTGGGCGAGGACCGCGGCGCGGGTCTTGGCGGGGTCGTATGTCCGTGTGCGCTTCTTGGCCGGGGGCATGGCGGTGAGCCTATGCCTTGACCCCGTTACCCGTTCAGGCCTTTCGCGATCAGGTCGAAGGCGCGGTGGGCGCGTTCGGCGGCGCCGGCGGCGACCTCGTCGACGGTCTCGCCGCCGTCGACGCGGCGGTGGTGCTCCTCGACGAGGGCGTTGCGGGCGGCGGTCAGCGTGGCGGCGGCGATCATGGCGAGCGTGGCGTCGCCGGTCTCCTCGGCGAGCAGGTCGGCCAGTTCGCGTGCGCCCTTCTCCGACTCGACGTAGGCGCGTTTCATCAGCACGGGCGTCGCCATGATCACCTCGCGGATCCGGCGGGCGAACGGCTCACTGTGCAGGCCTGTGGCGCCGACCGGCATCCGCTTCTTCCAGACCCTGGGCACGGCCCTGGGCACGCCGCCGTCTTCGGCACCCTCATCACCCGGCTGTACGACGGGCCCGGCCCCCTCTCTTCCCTGACGGGCGCGGCGCGTACGGCCGGAGTGGAGGCCTACGTCGACGCGATGGACGGCGTGTTCGTCTGCGGGGCCGCGCTGATGGCGGTGTGCCTGGTGCCGGCGGTGCGGCTGCCCAGGTCCCGCCCGGCGCAGGGCGCTTCGGAACCCGCGAGCGAGCCCGTCGCGGTCTGACGCCCACATGGTGAGGGCCCCGCCCGTCGGAACGGGCGGGGCCTTCACCGTCGTAGAACCGCTTACGCGAGCAGCGCCGGAATGGTCTCCTCGTGGGCCTTCCGCAGCTCCTCCAGCGACAGCTCGAACTGGCCCTGGAGCTCGACCGTGTCACCGTCCACGACACCGATACGGGTGACGGGCAGAGCGCGCGCCCCGCACATGTCGTTGAAGCGGACCTCCTCCGAGCGCGGCACCGCGACGAGCGCACGGCCGGCCGACTCGGAGAAGAGGAAGGTGAACGCGCCGAGCCCGTCCGGCACGATGAGCCGCGCACCCTTGCCGCCGAGCAGCGCCGACTCGACCACGGCCTGGATCAGACCGCCGTCGGACAGGTCGTGCGCGGAGTCGATCATGCCGTCGCGGGAGGCCGAGATGAGGATCTCGCCGAGCAGCCGCTCGCGCTCCAGGTCGACCTGCGGGGGCAGACCGCCGAGGTGGTCGTGGACGACCTGCGACCAGGCCGAACCTCCGAACTCCTCACGGGTGTCGCCGAGGAGGTAGAGCAGCTGCCCCTCCTCCTGGAAGGCGACGGGCGTACGGCGGGCGACGTCGTCGATGACACCCAGCACCGCCACCACGGGCGTCGGGTGGATGGCCGCCTCGCCCGTCTGGTTGTACAGGGAGACGTTACCGCCGGTCACCGGGGTCCCCAGCTGCTGACAGGCGTCCGCGAGGCCGCGGACGGCCTCCGCGAACTGCCACATGACGGCCGGGTCCTCGGGCGAGCCGAAGTTCAGGCAGTCGGAGACGGCCAGCGGCTTGGCACCGGTGGTCGCCACATTGCGGTACGCCTCGGCGAGGGCGAGCTGCGCGCCCGCGTACGGGTCGAGCTTCGCGTACCGGCCGTTGCCGTCCGTCGCGATGGCGACGCCGAGCCCGGACTCCTCGTCGACGCGGATCATCCCGGAGTCCTCGGGCTGGGCGAGGACCGTGTTGCCCTGCACGAAGTGGTCGTACTGAGAGGTGATCCACTTCTTGGATGCCTGGTTGGGGGACGACACCAGCTTCAGGACCTGGTCCTTCAGCTCCTGGGCGGTCTCCGGCCGCGGGAGCTTGTTCGCGTCGTCCGCCTGGAGGGCGTCCTGCCACTCCGGACGGGCGTACGGGCGCTCGTAGACCGGGCCCTCGTGCGCGACCGTCCGCGGGTCGACGTCGACGATCTTCCCGCCGTGCCAGTAGATCTCCAGACGGTCCCCGTCGGTCACCTCACCGATGACGGTGGCGATGACGTCCCACTTCTCGCAGATCTCCAGGAACCGCTCGACCTTCTCCGGCTCGACGACCGCGCACATGCGTTCCTGCGACTCGCTCATGAGGATCTCCTCGGGCGAGAGCGTGGAGTCGCGCAGCGGTACGTCGTCCAGGGTCACGCGCATGCCGCCGGAGCCGTTGGAGGCCAGCTCGGACGTGGCACAGGACAGACCGGCCGCACCGAGGTCCTGGATGCCGACGACCAGCTTCTCCTTGAACGCCTCCAGGGTGCACTCGATGAGGAGCTTCTCCTGGAAGGGGTCGCCGACCTGCACGGCGGGGCGCTTGGAGGGCTTCGCGTCGTCGAAGGTCTCGGAGGCGAGGATCGAGGCGCCGCCGATGCCGTCACCACCCGTACGGGCGCCGTACAGGACGACCTTGTTGCCCGCCCCGGACGCCTTCGCGAGGTGGATGTCCTCGTGCCGCATGACACCGATGGCTCCGGCGTTGACCAGCGGGTTGCCCTGGTAGCAGGAGTCGAAGACGACCTCGCCGCCGATGTTGGGCAGGCCCAGGCAGTTGCCGTAGCCACCGATGCCGGCCACGACGCCCGGCAGGACACGCTTGGTGTCGGGGTGGTCGGCCGCGCCGAAGCGCAGCGGGTCCACGACGGCGACCGGCCGCGCGCCCATCGCGATGATGTCGCGCACGATGCCGCCGACGCCGGTCGCGGCGCCCTGGTACGGCTCGACGTACGAGGGGTGGTTGTGCGACTCGACCTTGAAGGTGACCGCGTAGCCCTGGCCGACGTCGACGACGCCCGCGTTCTCGCCGATGCCGACGAGCAGGGCGTCGGAGTCCGGGGCCTTCTCGCCGAACTGGCGCAGATGGACCTTGCTGCTCTTGTACGAGCAGTGCTCGGACCACATGACCGAGTACATGGCGAGCTCGGCGCCGGTCGGGCGGCGGCCCAGGATCTCGACGATCCGCTCGTACTCGTCCTTCTTCAGACCGAGTTCGGCCCAGGGCAGCTCGACGTCGGGGGTCGCGGCCGCGTGCTCGACCGTGTCCAGAGGCGTCCGGCTCATACGTTGACCAGCTTCTTGAGGATCGAGGTGAAGAACAGGAGGCCGTCGGTACGACCGGTACCGATCAGCGACTCGACGGCGTGCTCGGGGTGCGGCATGAGGCCGACGACGTTCCCGGCCTCGTTGGTGATGCCGGCGATGTCCCGGAGAGAGCCATTGGGATTGAAGTCGAGGTACCGGAAGACGACCCGGCCCTCCGCCTCCAGCTTGTCGAGCGTGTACTCGTCGGCGACATACCGGCCGTCCATGTTCTTCAGCGGAATGTGGATCTCCTGGCCTGCGGTGTAGTCGCTGGTCCAGGCGGTCTCCGCGTTCTCCACCCGCAGTTTCTGGTCGCGGCAGATGAAGTGGAGGTGGTCGTTGCCGAGCATCCCGCCCGGGAGGAGGTGGGCCTCGGTGAGGATCTGGAAGCCGTTGCAGATGCCGAGGACCGGAAGTCCGGCCTTCGCCTGCTCGATGACCGTCTCCATCACCGGCGAGAAGCGCGAGATGGCACCGGCACGCAGATAGTCGCCGTAGGAGAAACCACCCGGCAGCACCACGGCGTCGACCTGCTCGAGGTCCTTGTCCTTGTGCCAGAGGGCGACCGGTTCGGCGCCCGCGAGGCGGATCGCGCGCTGGGTGTCCCGGTCGTCGAGACTCCCCGGGAAAGTGACGACGCCAATACGAGCGGTCACTTCGCCGCCTCCGCGACTTCCTCCACCTTGACGGTGAAGTCCTCGATCACGGTGTTGGCGAGGAAGGATTCCGCAAGATCGTGGATGCGGGCGAGCGCGGCCTCGTCGACCGGCCCGTCAACTTCCAGTTCGAATCGCTTTCCCTGACGTACGTCGGAGATGCCGTCGAAACCCAGTCGCGGCAGTGCGCGCTGCACCGCCTGGCCCTGGGGGTCGAGGATCTCCGGCTTGAGCATGACGTCGACTACGACGCGTGCCACTGGCACTCCCGGTGTGTGGTGCTGAGCAGGTTCCTTCAGACTACCCGCACAAAATTTCTACTCGCGTAGATTCGTAGCATCCTACGTGACCGCCATCACGATCCTGCATCGGCGCGGGGCCTCGCACGGAAAATCCTCGGAAAAACCGCAGAAGAGCGAGGACGGGCCATTGCGCGCGGACACGCGGAGGTATTCAGTCGGTCTTCACGATGCAATGCCGGGCACTGTACAAAGGAAATGGCAATAGCCGATACTTTGCTCAATTACTGCCGGACAGTCGACATCTTCCCGACATCCGCCGGACGTCTGTGCACGTCATGGTGTGCGATCGCGGAGGTGCCGCACGAAGGGACCGATATTCGTGGCGCAGCGTGTCGTGGTCACTCTCTTTGACGACATCGACGGCTCAGAAGCGGCGGAAACGATCGTCTTCGGACTGGACGGCAAGTCGTACGAGATCGACCTCAATCAAGCCAATGCCAAGAAACTGCGTAAGGTGCTCGCGCCGTACGTCGAGGCCGGCCGCAAGAAGGCGAAGTCCGGGAAGGCGTACACGCACACGGCGTTGACGCCGGACCCGGCGGCCGTCCGCGCCTGGGCACGCTCCAACAAGATGGACGTGCCGCCGCGGGGTCGCATCCCGAAGAAGGTCTACGAGGCGTTCGCAGAGGCGCACTGAAGCGCTCGCCGCCCCGGCCGGCACGGTCGGGGCGGCGTCGTACCGGCCGGACCCGCCCTTGGTCACGCCCGCACTGGGGCACTCCGGCTCCCCGCCTCCAACCCTCCGGCGCCGGCCATCGGGCCCCGCACGCAACCGACTTGCGTTGACCCCCTGGTGATCAGCTAGAGTCTGGACCACGCCGAGGGGCGAGGCCGGAAGGCATAACCCCGAGGAGTCACGCGGGTGTAGTTCAGTAGCAGAACACCCCCTTTCCAAGGGGGAGGCGCAGTGTGCAATCCCTGTCACCCGCTCCACGGCATCGGTCCGACCACACTTGTGGATCAGGTAGGCTGGTGCTCGCACCGATCGGTGAGAGCCGGTCGGGGGCAATGCGGACGTAGCTCAGTTGGTAGAGCGCAACCTTGCCAAGGTTGAGGTCGCGAGTTCGAGCCTCGTCGTCCGCTCCAGGAGTGAAGGCCCCGGTCAGTCGACCGGGGCCTTTCTCGTGCGCGTCCACCGGGCCCTCCGAACGAACCCGACGAAGTGATCGAGGTCACTGACCTGCGGCACGTGTACGGGGCGGCTTAGGGGCCGCGCAGGATCACCTTCTCGATGGCCCGCGGCGAGCTCCTCGCGCTCCTCGGCACCAACAGCGCGGGCAAGACCCCACGGTCGAACTGCTGGAGGGTCTCTCGCGGCTGAGGCCGACGGCACGCCGCGGAGCCTGGGACGTGGAGCGCGCAGGAGTCGCAGAGAGAGTTCCGCGAGGTGGTGCGCGGTTATTGCGAGGTCGCCCTGAGGCCGAACTGGCGGGTGCCCAGGGCGTGCTGGCGGCCGCGGGCATCGACTGCACGGTGACCGGCTCGGCCGCCGGCTGCCTGCCCGGTGCAGTCGGCTCCGGGGTGGATCAAGGTCACTTCATGATGTCTTCTCGACCCCGCCCGGCTGCTGCCGACGGCGAGCACCTCATCCGGGGACGCTCGCCACGCTGCTCGCCCTCGAGGACGGCCTGGTCTCGCGGCGGCGGCGAACCGACCCGAGGTGCCGGCGATGGTGCGGGCACACCGTCCCGACGTGGCCGTGCTGGATCTTTCGGATGCGGGAAGGCGGTGTGAACGTGGCCACATCGCTGCGGACCGAACTACCGGGGTGCCAGGTACTGATCATGACCGGTCACGGGCGCCCCCGGCATGTGAAGCGGGCGCCGGAGGCGGGCGTGCGCGGGTTCGTCCCGAAGACCGTCAGCGCCCGGCGGCTCGCAGAGATCATCCGCACCGTGCAAGCGTGAAACGGCTAGATGGACCCCGAGTTGGCCGCCCACGCGCTCTTCACCGGGGACTCGCCGCTCAACCGCGCGGGAGGCCGAGGTGCTCGAATTCTCCGCCGACGGGGCACCGGTGGCAGAGATCGCCGGGCGGGCAGGCTGTCGCCGGGGACCGTGCGGAACCATCTGCCGTCGGCCGTCTCGAAACTCGGGGTGGAAAACCGTCCTGCGGCGGTGCGTCTCGCACACGAGCGAGGTTGGGTATAGTTGCTCTCGCGCAGCAGCGCAGTGCGGACGTAGCTCAGTTGGTAGAGCGCAACCTTGCCAAGGTTGAGGTCGCGAGTTCGAGCCTCGTCGTCCGCTCCGGAGAAAAGCCCCCGGCTGAGGCCGGGGGCTTTTCCGTGTGCGTCCGGATCCCCGGCACCGGGTGGACTGAAGGCGCTCCCGCACGAGGCCCGGCGGGTCGCCGGGCCCCACTGCGGTCAGGACCAGCGGACGCCCGTCAGACGCTCGTACGCCTCCGCGTACTTCGCCCGGGTCGCCGCCACGATCTCCGGCGGCAGCGGCGGCGGAGGCTGCTCGCTCGCGCGGTCCCAGCCGGAGGCCGGGGAGGTGAGCCAGTCCCGTACGAACTGCTTGTCGAAAGACGGCTGCGACCGGCCCGGCTCCCACTGGTCGGTCGGCCAGAAGCGGGAGGAGTCCGGGGTGAGGACCTCGTCGGCGAGGACGAGGGTGTCCCCGTCGTGACCGAACTCGAACTTGGTGTCCGCGAGGATGATCCCGCGCTCCCGGGCGATGTCGCGGGCGCGGCCGTAGACGGCGAGGGTCGCCTGCCGCAGCTGGGCGGCGGTCTCGGCACCGACCTGGCGGGCGACCTCCTCATAGGAGACGTTCTCGTCGTGCTCGCCGACCGCGGCCTTGGTGGCGGGGGTGAAGATCGGCGCGGGCAGCTCCGAGCCGTCGACCAGGCCCTCGGGGAGGGCGAGGCCGCAGACGGTGCGGGACTCGTTGTACTCGGCGAGACCCGAGCCGGTGAGGTAGCCGCGCGCCACGCACTCCACGGGGACCATGCTCAGGGACTTGCAGACGAGAGTGCGGCCGGCCCAGTCGGCGGGGGCACCGGGCGGGAGTTCGGTGCTCAGGACGTGGCTCGGGACCAGGTCGGCGAGCTGGTCGAACCACCAGAGCGACAGCTGGGTGAGGATCCGGCCCTTGTCCGGGATCTCGGTCGGCAGCACCCAGTCGAATGCGGACGTACGGTCGCTGGCGACCATCACGAGGTCGCCCGCCTCGTTCTGGTACAGCTCGCGCACCTTTCCGGTGTGAAGATGCACCAGACCCGGCACCTGGACGGGCTCGGGCTTTTCGACGAATCCGGACACGGTTCCTCCCCGTGGTTCTCTCCAATTGGCTCGATTCTCCCGTATGCGGGCGGCGAGCCGGTCCCCGGGGCCGGTCGGGTCCCCGTCAGCCCCGTTTGCAGATGCGGTCCAGGAGGTTCGCGGTCGCCTGCTGAATACGGGTGTCCACGTGACCGGGGCGGTCCAGCGCCGGAGACCAGGCGAACGTTCCGGATGCGAAGACCAGAGCGCCGGAGGGGGCACGGTAGAGGGAGGTCTCCTGGTGGCGCTGCACGCCCTCGCTGTCCTCGTACGGAGAGTGGGCGAGCAGGATGCGGCCCTGGTGCTCGGGCAGCGGGGCACGCGGGAAGTAACGGTCCGCCTCCCCGGCGACCAACCCCGCCAGCTCCTCCCCCTCATCCGCGCCGGTCGCCTCCCACAGCCAGTGGTCGGCGTTGCGGACGACGAGGGGATGGGGCTCGGGAACCCTGCCCGCGTACTGGATGCCGATCATCTCCTGCTCGGGACGATCGATTTCCCGCCACAGCGCGGGCTTTCCGGGCCCGCGGCGCTTGCGGCAGGTGAGCAGGCGGTCGGGGACACCGGACGGGGACGGACCCAACTCCACCTGCCAATACATGGTGTTGGCGGACAGGAAGACGAGCGAGGTGCCGTTCTCCCGGGCGAGTTCCACGGTGCGGCGCATCTGTGGCGACCAGTACTCGTCGTGGCCGGGGAAGACGAGGCCGCGGTAGCGGGTGGGGTCGACGCGGCCGGCGTGCAGATCGCGAGCGTCGGCGTAGGAGAGGTCGTAGTGGTAGCGCTCGGCCCAGCGGATGAAGTCGTAGGCGTGACCGACGTGCAGCGGGAGGCCCGCGCCCGCGTACGGGCGGTCGAAGGAGACCGTCGTGGCGGCGTCGGCCTCGCCGAGCAGCCGGCCGTTCGCGTCCCAGGCGTGGTAGAGGCTGGCGCCGGTGCGGCCGTCCTCCGGGTAGAGGTTGTACGCCTGCCAGGTGATGTCCGGGAGCAGCAGGAGAAGGTCCGCCAGGCGGCTGTCGCGCACGGTGAAGGGGACGTGGGATCGGTAGCCGTCGGCGGTGGTGAGGACGGCGACGTACGCGCCGATGCTCCAGTACGACGGGATCTGCAGCCGCCAGGAGAGCCACCAGTGGTGGCAGGAGACCGTGCGGTCGGCGGTCAGCGGCGGCGGCTGGACGATGCCGGAGAGCCTGGGGCTGGTGGTGATCTTGGATGCACCGTCACCGCCGTAGTGCCCGATCCGGTACACGTCGACGGCGAACTCCTGGGGCGGGTCCACGGTGATGTGGAAGTCGATGGCCTCGCCGGGGGCCGCCGCGCCGGTGGAGGTGAAACCCTTGATCTGGCGGTGGACGTCGTCGGCGGAGCGGGGGCCGCCGGTGCGGGGCGCCGGGATGCGCGCTCCCTTGTGTCCCTGGGACGGGACGTGGGCCGGGGCCGGATCCACGTACCAGGGGACCACCTGGCCCGTGTCGTCGAAGTATGTCTCGCTGCCCCGGAGCCAGGGGACGGGGCCCTGGCCGAAAGGATCCGTCACGGCGTGTGCGAGAGCGCCCGACTCCCAGCGGCGGATGTGCTCCGACCCCATGCGATGTCCCCTCCCTCGTCCCCCGTGAGCCGTCGTAAGCCCTTGCGTCGTACGCGATCGGTCCCAGCACATCACATTACGCACGCACTCCGTCACCGTTCGTCGCGAATTGACGTGAACGGAGTGGGATCCTGCGGCCAGGGGTCTGGGTTGCGGCGGCGGAGCGAGTGGCGTTACCGCAGGTGGGCGGGGTGGGGACACCGGGGCCGTCGGGCCTCGACCTGAGAGACCAGAGCCGGGGCAGCGGGATGGCAGGGGCCTTGGGGGAGAGCGGCGACCGGGTGGCGATCCGATTGCCGTGGCCGTTGCCCGTGGCCGGTTCCGGTGACCGGTGGCCGGTCCTGGCTTCCGGCTTCCGGCTTCCGGCTTCCGGCTTCCGGCTTCCGGCTTCCGGCTTCCGGCTTCCGGCTCAGACCAACCGGACCGGCTTCTCGGGGCGCACGCCCAGGCGGAGCAGCCAGGTACGCAGCGGAACCGGGTCCCCCTCCTCGACGAGGGTGAGGATCCGGGGCGCCAGATCGGCCGCGCGCTCGCCCCTGACCAGCAGGGACGGGCCGTCCAGCCAGTCGAGACCCGGCGCCGCTCCGGCCGTGTCCATCGCGGCGCAGCACACCATCGCGGTGACGTGGTCGACGAGCAGTTCGCGACCGGTGCGGGGTGGCTGGAGCGGGAACAGCGGGAGCCACGCGTCGTCCCACAACGTACGGTCCGGTCCCGGAGGCTGCCCACTGGCGCCGCCCGGTATCGTCGCGACGACCGCCTCCTCCCGCACCATCTCGGCGCTGAGCCCGGCGGCCAGAGCGGCGGTTCGCACACTGGCGACCACGCCGTCCTCGTCGGGGACGGCCACCTCACCGGCGCGCCCCGCATCGCCGCCGGACGCGGCCGTTGCGCGGGACGCGGCGCCGTCGTCGGCGATCGGTCCGTCGCCCCTGCGGGGGGCCACTGCGTCGGCGGCGGCATCGGCGTGAGGGACGCGTACGCCGTCGCGGCCGCCCTCGACGGACGGCACACTCCCGTCGCCGGAAACCGGACCGTCGCCCCTACGGGAAGCCGCTTCGGCGCGCGAAGCACGGGCGGCATCGCCGGGAGCCGCCCCCTCGCTCGGCGCACACCCCTCAACAGGGACCGGCCCCTCACCGTCCCGCAGGGACTCCCCGTCGCGGACGGCCTCGGCGCGCGGGACGCGTACGCCGTCGCGGCCGCCCTCGGATGTCGGCGCGCTTCCCTGGCGGCCGCCCGCCCGGACCGTCAGGTACTCCAGCACTCGTTCCAGCGTCGGCCCGCCCGGGTCGGGCATGCTCGGGTGCGTCGCGTGGTGGACGCCCAGGGCGTCCAGGACCCGGTGGAGACGGGCCGCGTCCGTGCGCCACTTGCGGTCGACGACCTCGTCCGGGTACTCCTGCCAGTCGACCGGAGCCCAGTCCGGGCCGCGCTCCGCCGGGCCTCCGTGGAACAGCCGGGCCGCCAGCAGCGACGCGGCCTCGTCCACCGCTCCTGGCTCCTCCAGCAGGTCACAGGCCGGCCGCTCACCCAGACGGGAGGCGAACCCCTCGGCGAGACGGTCCCGGCGCGAGAGCTCCGTGAGCGCCGCGACCACGCCCGCGTCCAGGCGCGAGGGCCAGCGGCCCATCCGCCAGGCCGGCAGCGCGACCCGGGTCAGCAGCCGGTCCCACCCGGCGTACGCGAGACCCACCTGCTCCTGCGCGACGATCCGCAGGCCGTAGTCCACAGCCTGTGCACGCTCGGCCGCGGCCGACGCGACCCCCCGCTCCATCTCCTCCGCATGCACTCGGCAGCTCCGCAGCAGCAGGCGGGACACCCAGCCCACGCCGCCCAGCACCCTACGGATCAGGGGGCCGTGCGTGGGTGCGGACGTCACGGCCACGGCGGCGTCCAGCCCCCGCACGAAACGCCGAGCCGCAGCTATGTCCGGGTGCGCCGACGGCCCCGTACCGGCGACAACCGGGGCGAGCACCGCGCGCAGCTCGCCCACCCTCATCCACCAGAGGAACGGGGAGCCGATGACGAGCACGGGCGCGGTGGGAACCCGCTGATGCCGGGCAGTCGGCAGACCGCGTATGCCGCGTATGCCGGATATCTCGTCCCCCGACCGCGGCGGTGGGCCATGGGCGGGGTGGGTGCGGTCCTCCAGCCAGCTGTCGCAGTCCGGGGTGAGCGCTATGGCGGACGGGGCGGGGACGTCGAGGCGGTCGGCCAGGTCGCGGACCATCCGGTACAGATCGGGGGCCGCGTTCTCCGTGACCGGAACCGTCGGGCTCACGGCCGGGCGGGCGCGGGCGACGACGAGGGCGATGCCGGCGGCGGCGAGCAGGACCACTGCGGCGAGAACGGTGGCGACCCACCGCGCGATCCCCCAGTGCCCACCGCTGATATGACCGGTGGAGCGGCCCACGAGGAGCACGACGGCGACGGCGGCGGGCAGCAGGGCGACGGCCAGCGCCCTGCTGCGGATCCGCAGTACGGCAAGGGCCCGAGAGCGCGCGGCCTGCGCACCCACCTCCACACCCGTCCCGGTCACGACCGGACGACACCCCCTCTGTCGCGCCTCTGCTCCGCGCGGCATGCGCCGTGACGATCCTCGTCACAGCAGTCGCCGCCGGATGCCCGTGCGTTGCTCACTCCCCCACTGTGGCACCCACGACTGACATCGCAATGCCGGTGGGCCAAGTGCCGGAACGCTTGCGCCGCACCCTAGTTGGGGCCCTCGCCCTCGTCAGCCGGATGGGTCACCGCTCACTCGATGGAATGGCTTTGGGGAAAGGTGGATGACGCAGGGCAAGGACCGGGCCCCCGATTGCACACCGACGCGTAATGGCACACACCGACGCGTGGTGGCACACACCGACGCGTACAGACACCGCGGCACGGATCCCGGATCCCCGCTTCACGGCAAGGACCCCGAATCCTGAGATGGATTCGGGGCCCATGGGGTTCTTCCCGGGTCGCCCGCGGCGGGGCTCATCGCCGTCCCGGCCCGGCCCGAGACGGGCCGGGCCACGGCTCAGGGTTTCAGGCGCCGGCCTCCGCAGCCTCCGCCGCCTTCGCCGCGATGTCCGTACGGTGCTGGGAGCCCTCGAGCCCGATGCGGTCCACCGCCGTGTACGCCCGCCGGCGCGCCTGGGCCAGGTCGGCGCCGGTCGCCGTGACGGACAGCACGCGGCCGCCCGCGCTCACCACCACGTCGCCCTCGCGCCTGGTACCGGCGTGCAGGACGTAGGCGTGCGGGGCGTCCTGGGCGGCCACCTCGTCGAGCCCGGTGATCGGGTCACCGGTTCGCGGGGTGCCCGGGTAGTTGTGCGAGGCCACGACCACGGTGACGGCCGCGTCCTCGCTCCAGCGCAGAGGCGCCAGGTCGCTGAGGGTGCCGTTCGCCGCGGCCAGCAGCACTCCGGCGAGCGGGGTCTTCAGCCGGGCGAGGACGACCTGGGTCTCCGGGTCACCGAAACGGGCGTTGAACTCGATGACCCGTACGCCGCGCGAGCTGATCGCCAGACCCGCGTACAGCAGGCCGGAGAAGGGGGTGCCGCGGCGGCGCATCTCGTCGACGGTCGGCTGCAGAACGGTCGTGAGGACCTCCTCGACCAGCTTCGGGTCGGCCCACGGGAGCGGCGAGTACGCGCCCATACCGCCGGTGTTGGGGCCCTCGTCGTCGTCCAGCGCGCGCTTGAAGTCCTGGGCGGGCTGGAGCGGGAGGACCGTCTCTCCGTCGGTGATGGCGAACAGAGACACCTCGGGACCGTCGAGGAACTCCTCGACGACCACGCGCTCGCAGCGGGCCGCGTGCGCCCTCGCGGCTTCCAGGTCGGAGGTGACCACGACGCCCTTGCCGGCGGCGAGACCGTCGTCCTTCACGACGTAGGGCGCACCGAAGGCGTCGAGCGCCACCTCGACCTCATCGGCGTTCGTGCAGACGTACGACCGCGCGGTGGGTACGGCCGCCGCAGCCATCACGTCCTTGGCGAAGGCCTTGGAGCCCTCCAGCTGTGCGGCCTCCTTGGAGGGGCCGAAGACGGGGATCCCCGCGTCGCGCACCGCGTCGGCGACGCCCGCGACGAGCGGCGCCTCCGGGCCCACGACGACCAGCCCGGCGCCGAGCTCGGTGGCCAGCGCGGCCACGGCCTTTCCGTCGAGGGCGTCGACCTGGTGCAACTGGGCCACCTCGGCGATGCCCGCGTTGCCGGGGGCGCAGTGCAGCTCGGTGACGTCGGGGTCGAGGGAGAGGGAACGGCACAGGGCGTGTTCGCGGGCGCCGCTACCGATGACGAGGACCTTCACGGGGTCAGCCTAACCGGCGGGGACGGGTGGCCTTGTGGGGGCTGCCGAGCCGGGCCGGAGCGGAGGCTTGTGGTTTCCTCCGAAGACGGATCTGGGGAGACCCGTCACTCGCTGCTCGCCGGTGGCTGTTCGCTCTTCGTCATGGGTGCTGTTCGGCTCTTCGTCATGGGTGGAGAACTCCTCATTCGTTCGAGAACTCCTCCACCACCGTGGCCCCCAACTCCCGCACGATCAGTTCATGGCCGGAGAGGGCCGACTCGTCGAGGTCGGGGTCGTCGTCCTCCGGCATGTCGTCCTCGGGAGCGACCACATGCCGCTCCGGGGCGGGGGCGGCGGGCGGCGCCGGGGTGGGAGCCGTCGGCGCCGGAGCCGGGGTCGCCGGCGCGGCCGGACGCGTCACCGGAGTCGGTTGCTGGGCTGCGGGACGCGGTGCGGCCGGGGCGCCACCGCCGTAACCGCCGCCTCCTCCGGCCTGGAAACCGCCGCCGCCGAACCCTGAGCTCGCGGCGGTCGGCGGTGCCGAGCCGCCCGAGGGGTCGACGATCGCCTCGATCTTCCACTGCACGTTGAACTGCTCGGCCAGCGCCTGCCGCAGTACGTCCTCGCTGCCGCTGCTCAGGAAGTTGTCCCGCGCGCCCGCGTTCACGAAGCCGAGTTGCAGCGTCGTGCCGTCGAAGCCGGCCACCTGCGCGTTCTGGCTCAGCAGGATCCAGGTGAAGCGGCGGCGGTTCTTCACCGCCTCCAGCACGTTCGGCCAGAGCGTGCGCGGGTCGAGCCCGCCCGCCGCCGGTGCGGCAGCCGCGGCCGGAGCGGCTGCGGCGGGTGCCGGGGCGGCCGCCGCGGGCGCGGCCGGTTGCACGGGCGCGGCGGAGGGCTGCCCCCCTCCCGCGGGCGCCGCCGTCGGCCACCCGCCGGGCCGTCGGCCGCCCCCTGCGGAGGCAGCAGTGGGCCAGGCGCCCCGAGCGGCGGGGGCAGGGGCGGCGGGAGGCTGCGACGGGGCCGCCGCGGGGGCGGGGGGCGCGGGGGCGGGGGCGGCGGGCGCAGTCTCCTGGGGCGTCGGCGGCGGCACGGAGACAGGCGTCGTCGCCCCGCCGTCCTGGACAATCGGGCCACCGGTGCTCTGCGCACCCGAACTCGAGGCGCCACCGGCCCGCACCGCGGCACGGGCCGCCGCCGCACCGCCGCCGCCGGACGGCACGGGCACCGCACCCTCCGGCACCGGACCCCCGGCCATCCCGCCGTGTACTTCCGGCCCCGGCACGTACCCCATGGTTGGCGCCGCACCGCCGCCGGAGAAGTCGGCGCCCCGCTCCAGGCGGTCCAGGCGGGCCATGACCGACCGCTCGTCCCCGTATGCGGCGGGCAGCAGAACCCGGGCGCAGATCAGCTCGAGTTGCAGCCGGGGCGAGGTGGCCCCGCGCATCTCGGTGAGCCCCTCGTTGACGAGGTCGGCGGCACGGCTGAGCTCGGCGGGGCCGAAGACGCCCGCCTGGGCCTGCATCCGTTCCAGTACGTCGGCCGGGGCGTCGATGAGCCCCTTCTCGGCGGCGTCGGGCACGGCGGCGAGGATCACCAGGTCCCGCAGCCGCTCCAGCAGGTCGGCGACGAACCGCCGGGGATCGTTGCCCCCCTCGATGACCCGGTCCACCACCTCGAAGGCGGCGGCGCCGTCTCCGGACGCGAAGGCCTCGACGACGGAGTCGAGAAGCGACCCGTCCGTGTACCCGAGCAGCGAGGTGGCCATGGCATACGTCACACCGTCGGCACCGGCTCCCGCCAGCAACTGGTCCATGACGGACATGGAGTCACGCACGGACCCGGCACCGGCGCGCACCACGAGCGGCAGGACCCCGTCCTCGACGGGGATGTTCTCCTTCTGGCACACCTCGGCGAGGTAGTCCCGAAGGGTCCCCGGCGGCACGAGACGGAAGGGATAGTGATGGGTACGCGACCGGATCGTCCCGATGACCTTCTCGGGCTCGGTGGTCGCGAAGATGAACTTGAGGTGCTCGGGCGGCTCTTCGACGACCTTGAGCAGCGCGTTGAAACCGGCCGACGTGACCATGTGGGCCTCGTCGATGATGTAGATCTTGTACCGACTGCTCGCGGGCCCGAAAAAGGCCTTCTCCCGCAGATCACGGGCGTCGTCGACACCACCGTGCGACGCGGCGTCGATCTCGATGACGTCGATGGAACCCGGCCCGTTCCTCGCCAGGTCCTGACAGGACTGGCACTCGCCGCACGGCGTCGGCGTCGGCCCCTTCTCACAGTTCAGGCACCGGGCCAGGATCCGCGCACTGGTCGTCTTCCCGCAGCCGCGCGGCCCGCTGAACAGGTACGCGTGATTGACCCGGTTGTTCCGCAACGCCTGCTGCAGCGGGCCGGTGACATGCTCCTGCCCGATGACCTCGGCGAACGACTCCGGGCGATAGCGGCGGTACAGCGCGAGAGAGGACACGCATACGAGGTTATAGGCGCCCACTGACAAAGCGGCCCGCCCGAGCTTCCTTCCCCGACCTGTCCCAGGGGCCTGCGCCCGCACTCCTCCCGGGAACGCAGAAGACCCCTCACGCACCCGCCAGAGCCAACCTACCCTTGCTGCCTTCCGGCCCTGGGGGAGTTCAGTCAGATAGCGCCGCGTGAGGGGCTGAGGCCCAGCGTACCTGATCGCAGGGCGCCCGAACGAGTTCGCTAGCACTCCCCGGCGTCATGTAATGTTTCCGGCGGAGGATTCGCCTAGAGGCCTAGGGCGCACGCTTGGAAAGCGTGTTGGGGGCAACCCCTCACGAGTTCGAATCTCGTATCCTCCGCAGCCGCTGAACTGCGGAAACGAAGGCTCCGACCGGATCATGGTCGGAGCCTTCGTCGTGCTGTGGTCTCAGTTTTGGTCTCAGAGGGCGTTAAGTCCCGTTCCAGATGATCTGGTGTCACCCGTTCGTGGGTGACTGGACGGTTCCGCCCTTGTGTCATGTCGTGTGCATGATGGGGTGGCTGGCATGGAACGGATGCCGTACGCAACCGACTTGACCGACGAGCAGTGGGCGTTGATCGGTGCGACACGAAGTCGCGCATTTCGAGTGAACTCGCAGATCGGAGGCCGGTTATAGACCGGATGCGTAGT
>NZ_JBVHHL010000060.1:0-48271 GCF_055561075.1 Streptomyces sp. NPDC022910 | reverse complement strand
CGCGCGGTGGCCGCCGACTGCGGGTGGTCGTCGGGCAGCAGGCCCTTCGCCATCGACATCGGCAGATAGGGGATGCCGGTGCTCTCGACGAACTCGCGGATCGGCTCGTCGGCCCGCGCGTACGCCGCGCCCTTGCCGAGCACGATCAGCGGCCGCTCGGCGCCGGCGAGGAGGTCGATCGCGCGGTCCACGGCCTCCGGCTGCGGCAATTGGCGCGGCGCCGGGTCGACCAGCTGCCACAGCGACGCGGCGCCCTTCTCGGCATCGATGACCTCACCCAGCACCGCGGCCGGGATGTCCAGGTAGACGCCTCCGGGGCGCCCGGAGATCGCGGTGCGGATCGCGCGGGCCAGGCCACGCCCGATGTCCTCGGCGCGGTGCACCCGGTAGGCCGCCTTGGCGAACGGTTTGGCGGCCGCCAGCTGGTCCATCTCCTCGTAGTCGCCCCGCTGAAGGTCGACCAGGTGCCGCTCGCTGGAACCGGAGATCTGCACCATCGGGAAGCAGTTGGTGGTGGCGTTGGCGAGCGCCACGAGCCCGTTGAGGAAGCCCGGCGCGGACACCGTCAGGCAGATGCCCGGCTTCTGCGTGAGGAACCCGGCCGCCGCCGCCGCGTGCCCGGCATCGCTCTCGTGCCGGAAACCGATGTAGCGGATGCCTGACGCCTGCGCGAGACGAGCCAGGTCGGTGATCGGGATACCGACGACCCCGTAGATGGTCTCGACGCCATTGAGCTTGAGCGCGTCGACGACCAGATGGATCCCGTCGGTCAAAGCGGCCGGTTCGTCGGCGCCCTCAACGCCCGTGTCCCGTACGACAGCGTCCGTCATGGTCCGGATCCTCCCTAGAGGGTCGCGCAGTTCGTCTTCCGTGTCTCACCATCCGCGCCATGGGGCCGACGCGTCCAAGATCCTTTGCCAACCAGCTGATTTACGGCGTTTATCAATGCGGGCGCAGAGCGGCTGCCCCCGCAACGGGGCGCTCGCGGGCACGCCGACGGCAGTGCGTGGGAGGCTGGCTCCCTGCCGGCCCTTGGATGGGGTCAGCCCGACCCGCGGAGTTCCGCGACTGCCCATCGTGGGGTTCCTCGGCCGTGCCTGCTACGGCGGCGCGGTCCGACCACTCCGGTACGAAAACCTCGTCCAACGAGAGCCCCGCGACCACGTTGCGGAACGCCCTGGCCGCGACCGAACCCGGAGTCGCCGCGTGGATCGCCACCGAGATCTGAGCCCTGGCGTCCGGCTCCACCAGCCGGACGGCCCTGGTCCCGCCGGTCACCGGCATAACGTTCAGCCAGGTGTGCGGGACGACGCTCACCCACGCCCCCGTGGCGACATGGGCGCAGAGGGACGCGACGGAGTCCGTCTCCACCTGGGGGGTCGCCACGACTCCGGCGCTTTCGAAGGCGCTGTCGATGAACTGACGGAACCGCATGTCCGGTGAGAGCAGCGCCAGCGGCAGCTGGGCCACCTCCGCCCAGGTGATCGTGGGAGCCGGGGGCACCAGGTGCTCACCGGACACCAGCAGCACGTACTGCTCCTCATACAGCGGCATCAGTTCCAGGCCCTCCCGGTCGTCAGGCCCGAAGTGGGCGATGGCGGCGTCCAGCTCGAAATCGCGCAGCTGCCGGACCAGTTCGGCCGAGGACAGCCGCGAGCAGACCTTCACCCTGGCCAACGGATGCATCGCACAGAACGCGGCCACCGGGAGCCCCGTCGTCGTCGACACGGTGGGCCCCGTCCCCAGCCGAAGCGTCCCGGTGATGCCCGACTGCATGACGGCCACCTCGGCCTTGAACGCGTCATGCTCGGCGAGAATCCGCTTGGCCCACACGACCAGCCGCTCGCCCTCCGGGGTCAGGCCCTCGAAGGTACGCCCCCGGTTGATCAGAGTGACGTTCAGCTCCCGCTCCAGCTTGGCGATGGCGATCGACAGCGCCGGCTGCGAGACGTAGCAGGCATCCGCCGCCCGCGCGAAGTGCTTCTCCCTGGCCACCGCCACGAAGTACTCGAGCTGCCGGAACAACATGAGCGGCTCCTCTTCGCTCGCCGACGCGTGACATTGTATGCAGTATTCCTTATTCAAGGTGACCACGCCATGCTGTCGACAATGCCGATCAACGAGAAGGCGCGCCCGGCGCCCGGCGTATGCCCGCCACTGCGGGCCTCCGGGCCGCGCGCCAAGAGGAGGGAGAAACGCCGTGGGCGACAACCATGCGGTAGCCGGGAACGAGGCCTCGTCGACGCAGGCGAACCCTGGCGCCGTGCGCATCGGCGAGCCGGACGCCTGGCTGGCCCAAGCGGTCGTGCGCGAGTCGTCCGAGGCCCGTACCGCTTCAAAACCCCTTCACCAAGCCTGACCTCAGCTTATCTCCGCGCGGTCTGACGCGATCAGTGCTCGTGCCCATACGGATGATCTATCTCTTCACCACGCGGATCTTCGCCTGGCTCGCACTGCTTTGCCGATCCTCGGCCACCAAGGACGCCGAGCTACTCATCCTGCGGCACGAGGTCGCCGTCCTACGCCGCCAAGTCGCCACACCCAAGCCAACCTGGCCGGACCGCGCACTGCTCGCTGCCCTCGCCGGACTGCTGCCGCGAGCACTGCGCGGCCGGCGCATCGTCTCACAGCGCACCTTCCTCGCCTGGCACCAGCGGCTGGTCCAGCAGAAGTGGACCCAGCCGCCCTCGTCAGGACGGCCACCGATACCCGACGAACTTCGCATCCTCATCATCCGACTCGGCGTCGAGAACCGCCGATGGGGCTTCCGGCGCGTGCACGGCGAACTCCTCCGACTCGGACACAAGATCAGCCCGCTCACCGTCCGCCGCGTGCTCCGGCAAGCCGGCCACGGCCCGGCGCCCCGCCGACAACCGGCGCGCGGTGAATGGACAGCGTTCCTCAAAGTCCAGGCCAGCGGCTTGCTCGCCACCGACCTCTTCCATGTGGACACCGTCGGCCTCCAGCGGCTGTACGCCCTATTCGTCATGGAGGTCCGCACCCGCACAGTCCACGTACTTGGCGTCACCGCCCACCCCAACGCCGCCTGGGCCACCCAGCAGGCGCGGCAGCTGCTCTGGCAACTCGGCAACCGAGCAGCCGACTTCACCCACCTCATCCGCGACCGGGACGCGAAGTTCACGGCCGCATTCGACGCCGTCTTCGCGAGCGAGGGCATCGCCGTGGTCAAGATCCCCCCACGCAGTCCCAACTGCAACCCGCACGCCGAACGCTTCGTGCGATCGGTGCGCGAGGAGTGCACCGACCGACTGCTGATCTACGACCGCGGCCACGCCGAGAAGATTCTCCATGCGTACGCCCGCCACTTCAACGGGCATGGGTGCATCTACGACATCACCGCGAACACCGGCTGGGTCAACGTCGGGTGCGACCACGACACCGCAGCCTTCGCGGTCGCATCGATCCGCCGCTGGTGGCATGCCCGTGGCCGGCACGACTACCCGCACGCCGACCGGCTGCTGATCACGGCCGACGCGGGCGGCTCCAACGGCTACCGCACCCGCACCTGGAAGACCGAGCTCGCCCAGTTCGCAGCCGAGTCCGGCCTGGCAATCACCGTCTGCCACCTGCCTCCCGGAACGTCGAAGTGGAACCGGATCGAGCACAGGCTGTTCTCCCACATCACCATGAACTGGCGCGGCAGGCCCCTGACCAGCCACGAAGTCATCGTCCAAAGCATCGCCGCGACCACCACCAAGACCGGCCTGACGGTGCATGCCGAACTCGACACCGGTCAGTACCCCACCGGCGTCCAGGTCAGCGACGAGGACCTCGACGCCCTGCCCATCACACGGCACCGCTTCCACGGCGACTGGAACTACACCCTCCACCCCCAACTGCCCGCACAGGCGGCTCCGGCACACAGCATCCAGGACCAGACGCCGGCGAACACCTCACATCAGCTCGCGCCACGTTCACTGCAGGACCCGGAACTGACCGCCATGACCCGTCAGCAGCTCAACGCACTCATCGAGACACTGACTCCCGAGCTGGAGGCTCAACTTGAGCAAGTGCTCCGCACGCGTCGCGGTCGCGAACGCCTGGTAGCCCCCGCCACAGGCGCAAAAGCCAAACCCTCCCCAGCCGACCGAATCCTGGTCACCGTGCTCCACCTGCGCAAGCTCGCCACCATGACCTCCTCGGCCAGCTCTTCGGTGTCACCGCCATGACCATCAGCCGCGCGAACCACGAAGTCCGCCCGCTCCTGGAAGCGCATCAAGAAAGGGTGTTGATTCTCTGCAAGCCATAAGCGATCAACCTTGACAACGTTGTCCGAAAGGATCAGGCTAACCGCGATCTCCGGCTAGGTGTGCCCTTCTACGAGTTCACCATCCCCTCATGGAGCTTCCGCATGGTTCAAGGCCTACGTCCCAACTCACAGCAACGGTCACGGCGGTTGCCGCAGCCTTACGGCAACCCACCCGACGCCACCCCGCGCTGACCCGCCGTCAAAGCCGAACCGCTTCTTGAGCGCCGATCCAGGGTCGGCATGCGGCAAGGCTCCGAGTGCCCGTGAGGCGTACTCGCGATCCATCGCGGTCGATCGACCGCGGCAACCAGGTTCTTCACTCCGACGTTCGACGCTCTCGACCTCTGTCGATGAAAGGCACATTTGTGTCATATTCCCCCTTTGCCAGCCTTTTGTCCCCCCGAAGATGGGTCAGCGCGGCTATAGCCCTGTCGCTGCCGGTGGGCGTGCTCGTCGTCGCACCCGCGGCGAGCGCCGCGGCGCCGCCGCCCGGCAACTTCAGCTCCTCGTTCGAGTCGGCCGACCCGCGACCCGCGACGAGCACCGTCGAGATCGACGCGAACGGCAAGCCGGTCCAGACGAATCTGAGCGGATCGAGCCCCTCCGGACTGCCCGGCAGCCTGCTCGACCAGGTCAGCGCGGTGACCGCGAGCGCCGAGAACCCGCCGGGCGAAATCGCTGCGAACCTCAAAGACGGCAATCCGTCGACCAAGTGGCTGGCGTTCGACAAGACCGGCTGGGTGGCCTACCAGCTGGCCAAGCCCGCGACGGTAGTGAAGTACTCGCTGACCTCCGCGAACGACGCGCCGAGCCGCGACCCCAAGGACTTCACCGTGCAGGGGTCGAACGACGGCAGCACGTGGACGGACCTGGACAGACGGACGGGGGTGAGCTTCAGTGGGCGGTTCGCCACCAACACCTACAGCTTCACCAACACGACCGCCTACGCCTACTACCGGCTGAACGTCACCGCGAACTCCGGTGACTCGATCGTCCAGCTCGCCGACTGGAACATCAGCGACGGCTCGAACGTCATGCCGCCGGCCACCCCGATGGTCAGTGTCGTCGGCACTGGCCCGGTCAGTGGCTACAACATGAAGCCGGGGGCCGGGTTCACCGGAGTGGCTTCGCTGCGGTACTCGGGCGGAGCACAGGCCGACGGTCGCTCGTACGCGACCAACAAGCTGTTCGACGTCAACATCCCGGTCGGGCCGAAGACCCGGCTGTCGTACAAGATCTTCCCCGAGTTCACCGGCAAGGACGCTCAGTACCCGTCCACCTACGCGGCCGTCGACCTGCACTTCACCGACGGCAGCTACCTGAGCGGGCTTTCACCCGTCGACCAGCACGGCTACGCGCTGACGGCCGCCGGGCAGGGTGCGTCGAAGGTGCTCTACGCCGACCAGTGGAACGCGGTGCAGTCCGAGATCGGGGCGGTCGCGAACGGCAAGACGATCGATCGCATCCTGCTCGCCTACGACGACCCCAAGGCAACCGCCTCGACTCGTTTCCAGGGCTGGCTCGACGACATCACTGTGGCGGGCACACCGACGCCGATCGACGGCTCCAGCCTGACCAACTACGTCGACACCCGGCGCGGGTCCAACGCATCGGGCTCGTTCTCGCGCGGCAACAACCTGCCGATCTCGGCGATGCCGAACGGCTTCAACTTCTTCACGCCGGTCACCAACGCCGCGTCCAACTCCTGGGAGTACGACTACCAGCAGGGCAACAACGCGGCCAATCTGCCGACGCTGCAGGGACTTGCGATCTCGCACGAGCCCAGCCCGTGGATGGGTGACCGCAACCAGATGTCGGTCATGCCGGTGCCGGCCGGCGGATCGCTCACCGGAGCGCCCGGCGCACGCGCACTCGCCTTCAGCCACAACGACGAGATCGCGCGGCCGGACTTCTACCGGGTCACTGCGCAGAACGGCCTGATCGCGCAGATGTCGCCCACCGACCACGGTGGGATCATGCAGTTCACCTTCCCGTCCGGAAAGGCCACCGGAAGCCTCGTCTTCTACAATGGCACGTTCACCATCGGTACGGACGGCACGTTCACCGGCTGGGTCGACAACGGCAGCGGTCTGTCAGCCGGTCGCAGCCGGATGTTCGTGTACGGCACCTTCGACCGGGCACCGACGGCGTCCTCCGCCACGTCCGCCACCTTCGACACCTCGGCTAACTCGCAGGTGACGATGCGTATCGCGACGTCGTTCATCTCGGTCGACCAGGCTCACAGGAATCTCGACCTGGAGGTCACCGGTAAGAGCTTCGACCAGATCCACGCCGCCGCCACCGCGGCATGGAACGACCGGCTCGGCCGGATCGAGGTGAAGGGCGCGACCGGGACGCAGATGGTCACGCTGTACTCGAACCTCTACCGGCTGAACCTGTACCCGAACTCGCAGTCGGAGAACACCGGCACCGCCGCCGCGCCGCACTGGCAGTACGCGAGCCCGGTGTCGGCGCCGACCGGCACGTCAACGGCCACACAGACCGGCGCGAAGGTCGTCGACGGGCAGATCTACGTCAACAACGGGTTCTGGGACACCTACCGCACCGTGTGGCCCGCGTACTCGCTGTTGTACCCGGACGTCGCGGCCAAGATCGCCGACGGTTTCGTCCAGCAGTACCGCGACGGCGGGTGGATAGCCCGCTGGTCGTCACCCGGCTACGCCGACCTGATGACCGGCACCAGCGCGAACGTCGCACTGGCCGAGGCCTACCTCAACGGCGTCAACGTGCCCGACCCGCTCGCCGCGTACAACGCGGCGGTCAAGGACGCGACCGTCGCGTCCGGACGCAGCGAGGTCGGCCGCAAGGGCATCGAGAACGGGCTGTTCCTCGGCTACACGCCGACCTCCACCGGCGAGTCGGTGTCGTGGGCGCTGGAAGGCTTCATCAACGACTACGGCATCGGGAACATGGGCGCGGCCCTGGCCAAGGACCCGGCCACACCGAAGTCGGAGCGCAAGCGGATCAAGGAGGAGTCGCAGTACTTCCTGCAGCGTGCCCGCAACTACGTGAACCTCTTCGACACGAACACGAAGTTTTTCGAGGGACGCGAGGCCAACGGCAAGTTCCTCGCCGGCAACCCGCTGGACTGGGGTAACGCCTACACCGAGACGGACGGCTGGAACTTCGCGTTCACCGCGCAGCAGGACGGCCAGGGACTGGCCAACCTGTACGGCGGGCAGAAGGGGCTGGAGCAGAAGCTCGACCAGTTCTTCGCCACCCCGGAGAACGCCGACCGTCCCGGCGGGTACGGCGGCACGATCCACGAGATGCTCGAGGCGCAGGCGGTGCGCATGGGCCAGCTCGGCATGAGCAACCAGCCGTCGCACCACATCCCGTACATGTACGACTACGCCGGTGCGCCGTCCAAGACGCAGGCGATCGTGCGGGAGATCCTGCAGCGCCTCTACGTCGGCGACGAGATCGGCCAGGGTTACCCGGGTGACGAGGACAACGGCGAGATGTCGTCGTGGTACATCCTCAGCTCGCTGGGCATCTACCCGCTGCAGGCCGGCTCCTCCAACTGGGCCATCGGCTCGCCGCAGTTCACCGAGATGACCGTCCACCGGAAGAGCGGCGACATCGTCGTCAACGCGCCGGACAACAGCACGAAGAACGTCTACGTGCAGAGCGTGAAGGTCAACGGGAAGTCGCAGCGCGGGGTGTCGATCGACTCGTCCGTGCTCGACCACGGCGGCACGATCGACTTCCAGATGGGTTCGCACCCGTCGTCCTGGGGCACCGGCAAGAACGAGGCGCCCCCGTCCCTGACCGAGGGCAATGACGTGCCCAAGCCGTTCCAGGACACCACGGGCCCCGGCCTCGGCACCGCGACCGCGAGCGACGGGCAGGACGCGTCGAAGCTGTTCGACGACTCGTCGACCACGCAGATGACCTTCACCACCGGCACGCCGCAGATAAGCTGGGTCTACCGCGGCGGCAAGCAGACGCCGACGTACTACACCCTCACCTCCGGGGCGAGCGCGGGCGACCCGACGGACTGGCAGCTGCAGGGCTCCAACGACGGGATCACCTGGACCACCGTCGACTCCCGCAAGGGCGAGGTGTTCCCGTCGCGCAACCAGACCCGGGCGTTCAAGATCGGCAATCCGGGGAAGTTCGCACGGTTCCGCCTGGTCGTGAAGGAGACCGCCGGCGCCGCGCAGACCAACCTCGCCGAGATCGAGTTGCTCGCGGGCGGCGACGTCCAGCTCGGTGGCGGCGACCTCACGGTCAGCGCCGCGAGCAGCGGGTTGCACGCGACATCCGGCATCGCGGTCTCGGCGCCGCTGGCCGCCGTCACCGGGGGCACCGCGAGCGGCTACCAGGCCACGGTCGACTGGGGTGACGGCTCGCCGGTCACCACGGGCACCACGGCCCCGAGCTCGCGGGGCGTGTACAGCGTCAGCGGCTCGCACACCTACGCCAAGCCCGGTTACTACCAGGCCAGCGTCACGGTGACCGACGGCGAGGCCCAGGGCTCGGGAACGGTCGGAGTCGACGTGGCCTACGCGCCGAGTTCCAGTCTCACCGCGGCCTTCGACACCGTGTGCATCGGGGACGACGGCGTCCTCGCTGCGAACTGCGACAGCAAGGCGTTCGCGTACTCGCGTTCCGCTCTTGCGGCGGCCGGCGTGACCCAGGGCCAGAACCACGCGGTACCTGGAACAGGGCTGTACTTCACGCTGCCCGCGGCTCCGGCCGGGCAGCCGGACAGCGCGACCGGCAACGGCAGCACGATCGCGGTCGAACTGCCGGCCGACGCGAAGAGCATCTCGTTCATCGGCGCCGGCACGCAGGGCAACCAGAGCACCACCGGCACGGCGACGTTCAGTGACGGCAGCACCGCTGCCATCCCGATCCAGATGAGCGACTGGACGCTGGGCGGCAACGCCAACGGCACGCCGTCCTTCGGCAACATCGTCGTTGCCAAGACCGCGTACCGACTGCTCGGCACGAGCCGGGACGGTGCACAGCCGTTCCTGTTCGCCACCACGCCGTACCAGATCCCGGCGGGCAAGACGCTCGTCTCGGTGACCCTGCCGACACAGACCGGCGACCCGGGCTCGGCGGGCAGGATCCACGTGTTCGCCATCGCCCACGACGGCACGCCGGACGCCGCGCTGGCGACCACCGCCCCCAAGGACCGGACGGCCACCCCGGGGACGGTCCTCTCGGCGGACCTCGGTTCGGTGACCGGTGGCGTCCCCGGCTCGACGGGCTACCAGGCCCGCGTCCAGTGGGGTGACGGCACGGTTCCGGCCGACGCCACAGTCGACTCGTCCGGCGCGATCAGCGGACAACACACGTACGTGCAGGAGGGCACGTACACGGTGCACGTCACCACGTGGGACACGAGGTCGAGCAGTACCGAGACGTTCACCGTGACCGTGGGCCAGGCGAAGTTGCAGCCGTCGATCTCGGCGTCGGCATCCGCCACCGTCTCCGCCGGTGACCCGATCACCATCAACGGCAGCGGGTTCGCCGCCGGCGAGCAGGTGACCGTCAAGCTCGTCACCAGCCCGGCGCGCACCTTGACGGTCGCGGCCTCGGCGACGGGAGCGGTACACGCGTCGATAGCGGCGTCCGATGACGCGCAGCCCGGCCGGTACTCCATCACTGCCGCCGGTAAGTCCTCGCGGACACCGGCGACGGCAACCGTCCAGGTGACCGAGCAGCCGGCAGTGCCGACGTACCAACCGCAGGTGATGCTATCGGCCACCTCGGGACCGCGCGGTACGGCGATTACCGTCAACGGTTCCGGGTTCGCGGCGAACGAAGCGGTCACGATCAGATTCGGTAACGGCCTCGCCTCCACCACCGTGCACGCGAACGGTGACGGCGTCATCTCTGGCGCGACCATCAGCGTTCCAGGGACGGCGAAGCCGGGTTCGACCAGCATCACGCTGGCCGGCGCTGATTCGGTGACCCGTGTTCGGCTACCCTTCACGGTCAGCCCGAACTGAGCCGAGGTAGTCAAAGCCGCCGGTGAGCGGGGCCGTGACACGGCCCCGCTCACCGGCGGCTTCCCGACCGGTACGACCCGGCCTGCACGTTGCTCCGCTTCCAGCGAAGCACTCGGCGGTGCCAGATAAGCAGGGTTCCTGGGGTGACCAGGCGGCGTAGGCGGGCCGGCAGGTGCCGGGCCAGGGCTGCGAGCACTGCGCGGTCGGGCCAGGCAAGGCGCGGCAGGACGCCGAGCTGGCGGCGCAGCACCGCCTCAGACGCCACATCACCCGCCCGAGCGACTCACGCGACGATCAACAAAAACGTCCGGACACGGTACCGCGCTGGCACCGCGAGCTGGTCGCACGCCGCCACGCTGGCCGCTCCCGGCCCATGCGCCCGGGGAGGCCGCGGACCGTGCGCTCGATCCGGCTCTTGGTATTGCGGCTCGCACGGGAGAACCCCGGTTTGGGATATCGCCGCATTCACGGCGAGCTGCTCGTCCTCCAGATCAAGGTGGCCGCATCTACCATCTGGGAGATTCTCAAGGAGGCCGGGGCGACCCGGCACCCGAGCGCGCTACGAGCACGTGGACGGACTTCCTGCACTCCCAGGCCGACGCCCTGCTGGCGTGCGACTTCCTGGAAACGGTCACCTTGTCCGGGGCGCGGCTGTCATGTATTCGCGGTAATCGAGCACGCCAGCCGCCGGATCCGGATCCTGGGCGCCACCGCGCACCCCGCCGCATCCTGGGTGACGCAAGCCGCGAAGAATCTCGTCATGGACCTCGAAGACGCCGGATGCCGGGCACCGTTTCTGATCCGGGACCGAGACCGGAAGTTCCCCGAACTCTTCGACGCCGTCCTCACCAACGCGGGCATCGAGGTCGTGCTCAGCGGTGTCCGCATGCCGCGTATGAACTCCATCATGGAGCGGTGGGTGCAGACCTGCCGCCGCGAGCTGCTGGACCGGACCCTCATCTGGAATGAGCGGCATCTGCTCCACGCCCTGCGGGAGTTCGAACAGGGCTACAACGAGCACAGGCCGCACCAGGGCATCGCGAACGCCCGCCCCCTCTGCGCCCTCCCCGAGCCGATCGACAACCCGGAACAAATCGCTCGCCTTGCCATACGTCGAACCGACCGACTCGGCGGCCTCCTCCACGAGTACCAACATGCCGCCTGAGCAGGGTGGATGACGTTCTCGGCAAGAGCAAGGTCGAATCGCCCCCCTTCAGAGCGGCTGCCCCGGAGCCCGAGGTGCCGTCCCGGCGCACGGCGCCGATCGGTGCAGCGCTTGCTCGCGCGACGGCGGGGATGCCGACGTGCGTGGCGGGACGGGTGACCAGACCGATCAGGAATGGAGAAGCCCGGGTCACAGAGCCGCAGCTAGCGTGACCGCCATGGACCTCACCATTCACTGGACCTTCCTCCCGCATGACGACCCGGACGCCTCCCTGGCCTTCTATCGCGACACCCTCGGTTTCGAGGTCCGCAACGACGTCGGATATGACGGGATGCGCTGGACCACGGTCGGCCCCGCCGACCAGCCCGGCACGTCCATCGTCCTGGAGCCGCCGGCCGCCGACCCCGGCATCACCGACGACGAACGCCGCACCATCGTCGAGATGATGGCCAAGGGCAGCTACGCCCGCATCACCCTGGCCACCGCCGACCTCGACGGCGTCTACGCGCGGCTGCAGACCAGCGGCGCCGAGGTCGTCCAGGAGCCGACCACGCAGCCGTACGGTGTTCGCGACTGCGCCTTCCGCGATCCCGCGGGCAACCTGATCCGTATCAACGAGCTGCGCGGAGCCGTCCGGCGACAGGAGCCATGACCTGCGCAGACGGCAGCGCGCAGGAGCCCGCGCGCGACGCCTTTGGCGACCGCCGGGCAGGCCGCCGTGACCAGCCCGATGGCAACGTCCTTGAGCCGCTTCGGGACCGATGAGTGCCGAGACCGGGCATCGGCTCACCCGCGACCGGGACCCAGAGGCCCCCCGGCCGGAAGCGGGGTGGATGCCTCGGTTCTGCTGCCACCCCTGCCGACACCGCCCATAGGGTAGACAGCCGACCGTTGCCGCGACCGCGCCGACGAAGGAGAACCCCACGTAGTGTTCGAAGCCGGTCAGATCGAGCCAGGCGACGCCCAAGGAGACCGCGCAGGCGGCCCCGCCCGACAGATGGAGACACGATGAGCATGGCCACGAGGACGGACACGCAGTCGCCTGCGCTGCACGTTGCCGACAGCCACGATTTGATCCGCGTGCACGGCGCGCGCGAGAACAACCTCAAGGACGTCAGCATAGAGATCCCGAAGCGCAGGCTGACGGTGTTCACCGGTGTCTCCGGCTCGGGCAAGAGCTCGCTGGTGTTCAACACGATCGCGGCGGAGTCGCAGCGGCTGATCAACGAGACCTACAGCGCCTTCGTGCAGGGCTTCATGCCGACGCTGGCGCGGCCCGAGGTCGACGTCCTCGACGGGCTGACGACCGTGATCACCGTCGACCAGCAGCGGATGGGTGCCGACCCCCGCTCCACGGTCGGCACTGCCACCGACGCCAACGCGATGCTGCGCATCCTCTTCAGCCGGCTCGGGCAGCCGCACATCGGCCCGCCCAGTGCGTACGCCTTCAACGTCCCCTCCGTCCGGGCGAGTGGCGCGATCACGGTCGAGCGCGGCGCCAAGAAGGCGGAGAAGGCGACCTACAGCCGCACCGGCGGCATGTGTCCCCGCTGCGAGGGCCGGGGCTCGGTCACCGACATCGACCTCTCCCAGCTGTATGACGACAGCAAGTCGCTCAACGAGGGGGCGCTCACGATCCCCGGCTACAGCATGGACGGCTGGTACGGCCGCATCTTCCGCGGCTGCGGCTTCTTCGACCCGGACAAGCCGATCAGCAAGTACACCAAGAAGGAACTGCACGACCTGCTCCACAAGGAGCCGACCAAGATCAAGGTCGAGGGCATCAACCTGACGTACGAGGGTCTGATCCCGAAGATCCAGAAGTCGATGCTGTCCAAGGACGTCGACGCGCTGCAGCCGCACGTCCGTGCCTTCGTGGATCGGGCGATGACGTTCACCACCTGCCCCGAGTGCGACGGCACCCGGCTCAGCGAGGGAGCCCGGGCGTCGAAGATCAAGGGGATCAACATCGCCGACGCCTGCGCGATGCAAATCAGCGACCTGGCCGAATGGGTGGGCGCCCTCGACCAGCCGTCGGTGGCACCGCTGCTGGTCAAGCTGCAGCACACCCTCGACTCGTTCGTGGAGATCGGCCTCGGCTACCTCTCGCTGGACCGCCCGTCGGGCACGCTGTCGGGCGGCGAGGCACAGCGCACCAAGATGATCCGCCACCTCGGCTCCTCGCTCACCGACGTGACCTACGTCTTCGACGAGCCCACCACGGGCCTGCACCCTCATGACATCCAGCGGATGAACGACCTGCTGCTGCGGCTGCGGGACAAGGGCAACACAGTGCTCGTCGTGGAGCACAAGCCTGAGGTGATCGCGATCGCCGACCACGTCGTCGACCTCGGTCCCGGCGCAGGTACGGCGGGCGGAAGCGTCTGCTTCGAGGGCACCGTCGAGGGACTGCGGGCCGCCGGCACCATTACCGGCCGTCACTTCGACGACCGGGCCTCCCTGAAGGAGACCGTGCGAAAGCCCACCGGCACGCTGGAGATCCGCGGCGCGACGGCGCACAACCTGCGCGACGTCGACGTCGACATCCCGCTCGGGGTGCTGACCGTGATCACCGGCGTCGCCGGCTCAGGCAAGAGCTCGCTGGTCCATGGGTCGATCCCCACTGACGCGGGTGTGGTGTCGGTCGACCAGAGTGCGATCCGCGGCTCCAGGCGGAGCAACCCGGCGACGTACACCGGACTGCTCGACCCGATCCGCAAGGCCTTCGCGAAGGCCAACGGCGTGAAGCCGGCGCTGTTCAGCGCCAACTCCGAGGGTGCCTGTCCCACCTGCAACGGCGCCGGCGTCGTCTACACCGACCTGGCGATGATGGCCGGCGTCGCCACCACCTGCGAGGAGTGCGAGGGGAAGCGGTTCGAGGCATCGGTCCTCGACTACCACCTCGGTGGACGCGACATCAGCGAGGTGCTGGCGATGTCGGTGACCGAAGCCGAGGAGTTCTTCGGCGCCGGCGAGGCGCGCACGCCTGCGGCACACCGCGTCCTCGAGCGACTCGCCGACGTCGGGCTCGGCTACCTCACCATCGGCCAGCCGCTCACCACTCTGTCCGGCGGCGAGCGGCAGCGGCTCAAGCTGGCCACACACATGGCCGAGAAGGGCGGCGTCTACGTCCTCGACGAGCCGACCGCCGGCCTGCACCTCGCCGACGTCGAGCAGCTGCTCGGCCTGCTCGACCGACTCGTCGACTCCGGCAAATCGGTCATCGTCGTCGAGCACCACCAGGCGGTCATGGCGCACGCCGACTGGATCATCGACCTCGGCCCCGGCGCGGGCCACGACGGCGGCCGGATCGTCTTCGAGGGAACCCCCGCCGACCTCGTCACCGCCCGCTCCACCCTCACCGGCGAGCATCTCGCGGCCTACGTCGGCATCTGACCGAGGTCCTCGCGGTCAGGGGGCGCCGTTGACGAGCAGCCGACCAACAGGCAAGTAACCGGCGGATGGCCTCAAGAGCGGAGGCCGATGCCGGTGCGGCGGGGGCGGGCGTACCTCGCGATGCGCTGGACGCCCGTTCCGTTGCGCAGTCCGAGGGCACCTGCTCGTCGGGCCGCGGGCGATTCGGCTCGGCCGGGGGGGTGAGTGCTGTAGTCGGCTGCCCATAGAGAGGCGAACTTCGCCGTGGGGTCACCGCCCGCACGGCCGGCCACCCCCCACCGCCTCCCAAGGAGCGGGCGGATGCGGCGCGTGATCGCGTGGCGATGCTCGAGGCCGCCGCCGGGCTGTTCGCCGAACATGGCGTGGGCGACGTCTCCATGGACCAGATGGCGGCCGCCGCGGGAGGGACGGCAAGGGCACCGTGTGCCGCCGCTTCGGCAGCAGCTCCGGACCGGCCGCGGCGCTGCCGACCGCCAGCGACCTCGGGCTCGGCCACCTGACGTGCCCGCCCGGGTATCCCAGACGCAGGGAGGACCCGGGCGGGTACGGGCGAGCCGAGCGCCGGCAGGCGCTCCCTACAGCTCCTTGATCCGGATGTCCCGGTAGGAGATCACATCCGTCGTGCTGTGCACCTGCAGTCCGATGTAGCCTGAGGCGAACCGTCGCCCGTCCGTGCCCGGGTCGTCCGAGCGTGGCGGGTAGAAGTCCTGGCCGCCGATGTTGTCGAACTCGTTGATCAGCACACCGTTGCGGTAGACCGAGTAGTGCTGGTCGACCACACGGATCTCGTAGTCGTTCCAGGTGCCCTTCTGCGTGACGCCGGCCCCGGCGAGCCCCACCCGGTCGAAGCCGTAGATCGAGCCCGTCTTGTACATGTCGCCGTCGGACCGGTCGAGGACCTGCACCTCGTGCCCGTACTTGATGGCCACCCACTCCGGACGCGGCTCCTCCGGGTGGTCGTGCACCCATGGGAAGCGGACGAACACCCCGGAGTTGGCGTTCCCGGTGCCGGGAGCGTCATCACGCCACTGGAGCTTCAGCGAGAAGTCGCCGTACTTGCGCTGCGGGAACCAGAGCATGCCCAGGCCCGGCTTGGTGGTGCCGCTGGTGATCGACCCGTCGGCGTTCAGGGCGAATGAACCGCCGCCCACCTGCTCCCACTTGGCGAAGGACTCGGGGCTGCCGTCGAAGATCTTGCGGTAGCCCTCGGTCTGCCCCGGTCGGCCGATCGTGGACTGGCGTGCGGCCCGCTGGATCGCGTTGTACTCGCGCTGGTCGATGACGCCTTCGTCGAGGAGCCGGTCCAGGACGGTCTTGACGTGCTTCAGGAACAGCGCGTGGGACGTCCACTCCTTTTCGTCCTCGATCAGCTCGTTGATCCGGCAGCGGTTGTTCGTCACCCGGTTGGGCACGCCCGAGTCGACCGTGCCGACGATCACCGTCAACCGCTCGTCGTACTCGGGGCAGTTGGGTGCGGGAACCCCGCCGCCCGCCACCACGGTGAAGCTCACGGTCTGCGCCTCGGAGGTGTTGCCCGCCTTGTCGCTCGCCCGGTACGCGACGGTGTGGGCACCCGCGCGGTCGACCACCACGGGGGTGGTGTACGCCAGGTAGGGCCCGCCGTCGAGCGAGTACTCGACGCTCGCCACACCCGAGCCGCCCTCGTCCGTCGCGCTCACCGTCACCTCGGCGTTGCCGACGTATGCGCCGTCGGAGTTCTTCGTACCCTCGAGGGTCACGCCCGTCACCGGCGCGGTGGTGTCCTGCGGCGGCGCAGCGACGACCGTGAACTCCACGCTCTTCTCGGCGGAGACGTTGCCCGCCTTGTCGGTGGCGCGGTAGCGCACGGTGTGCGTGCCGAGCTGGTGCACCATCACGGGCCCGGTGTACGGCTGCCAGGTCCCCGAGGCGACGGCGTACTCGATCGTGTTGACCCCGGAGCCGGTGTCGGAGGCGGTGACGGTGACCGTGGCCATGTCGATGTACGCCCCGTCGGCGTTCCGCTCGCCGCTCACCGTCGCCGAGGTCTCCGGCGGCGTGGTGTCGTCGGACGGCGGAGCGACGACGGTGAACTCGGCGCTCTTCTCGGCCGAGACGTTGCCCGCCTTGTCCAGGGCGCGGTGGCGGACCTTGTGGCTGCCCACCTCGTCGACGACGATCGGCGCCGTGTACGGCTGCCAGGCACCCGCGTCCCCGATCGCGTACTCGATCCGGTCGACGCCGCTGCCGCCCTCGTCGGTGGCGCCGATCGTGACGGTCGCCGAGCCGACGTACTCGCCCTGCGCGTTCTGCGTGCCGGTCACCTGGGCGGAGGTCTCGGGCGGTGTCGTGTCCTCGCCGCCGCCCTCGGTCACCACCAGGATGCCCTGCATCTGTCCGTGGCCGGGGATCGTGCAGTGGTAGAAGTACCGGCCGGGTGTGAGCGTGACCTCGGCCGTGTGACGTCCGCCCATGTCGTCGTTCGGGTTGGCCAGGATGTTGAGCTGGACGTCGCTGTTGTACTCGGGATCGTCGGTCACGAACGTCAGCGTGTGCGGCATGCCGGTGGTGTTGCCGGTGGCCGCGCTGTTCTCGAAGACGATCGTCGCCGGACCCGCCACCGCCGTCGTGGGCGCCGACACGTACTTCGTGATGTCGTCGCCGGCGGTCCAGGTGAGCACTTGTTGGGCGGCGGGGGCCTCGGCTCGTGCGGCCGGCTGTCCGGCCGCGGACGCCGTCTGCAGCCCGAGCATCATGAGCAGGGCGGCCAGCAGGGCGGCCCAGATTCTCCACTGCCGTTTCACGCGGTCCTCCTCGCCAGCTGGTCGGCGGCCGGCGTGGGCCCGCCGCCCGTGTACGTGACCCGCCACAGGGCCGACTTGGAGTCCGAGGTGAAGAAGCCGCGGCCGTAGTCGAGGACGTACAGCGCGCCGTCCGGACCGAACTTCCAGTCCATGAGGTTCTTGATGCCGTCGTTGCCGATCGGCACGATCTTCTTCAGCGACTCCGAGTGCACCGGAAGACCGCCGTCTCCCTGTGTCGTGGGGTCCATGAGCACGGCGTTGCGCGGCTGGTCGGCGTCGTAGAAGTCGCCGACGAACCATTTGCCGTCCCAGTAGGCGGGCCACTTGGTCTCGTTCGCGTTCGTGGCGTCGTAGCGGTAGACCGGTCCGTTCATCGCGGCCTGGCCGCCGCCCTTGAGCCAGGGCAGCCGGTAGGCGGCCTCCTCCGGCTTGTACGACGGGACGCCGTTCGCGTCGCGCGGGTAGTCCGGGGCACCGCCCTGCGGCGAGTACCAGATGTTGTTGCCGGTGACCGGCGGGAGGTTGACCAGGCCGTCGTTGTTCGGCGACTCGTTCTTCGGGTGGTCGCAGTCGTACCAGCCCAGCGGCTGGGAGGGATCGGGCAGGTTGCGGTCGCGGTAGGGCTGCTTGTTGCCCATGCAGTACGGCCAGCCCCGGTTGCCCGCCTTGGTGATCACGGCGAACGTGTCGTACTTGGCCGGCCCCCAGGTCGGTGACGGCTGGCTCGCGTCGGGACCGACCCAGCCCGCGTAAAGGATGTCGCTCGACTTGTCGACGAAGATGCGTGCCGGGTTGCGCACGCCCATGACGTAGATCTCGCCGCGGGTCTTGCCGCCGCCCTCCTCGGTCTCCTTGCCGGTGAAGAGATTGCCTTCGGGAATCGTGTACGTCCCGTCGGGCTCCGGGTGGATGCGCAGGATCTTGCCGTTGAGGTTGTTGGTGTTGCCGGCCGTGCGGCGCGCGTCCGCGAAGGAGACGCCCTTGTAGTTGGGCTGGGGGTTGTTGCCCGAGTAACCGCCGCTGAATCCACTGGAGTTGTTGTCGCCCGTGGCGATGTAGAGGTTGCCCTTGGAGTCCCAGGCCATCCCGCCGCCCGCATGGCAGCAGCTGTGGATCTGCACCGGCCACGTGAGCAGCACCTTCTCGCTGCCCAGGTCGAGCTTGTTGGTCGCGAGGTCCAGGGTGAAGCGGGAGACGCGCCGCTCGGCCATGTGCGAGTCGCGGTTGATCTGCGAGTGCGGCGTGTAGTGCAGGTACACCCAGCCGTTCTGCTCGAAGCGCGGGTCCAGCTCGATGCCGAGCAGGCCCTCCTCGACCTTGGTCAGCTCGTCGCCGCCGCCCTTGTTGCCGAAGACCGTCAACTCGCCCGCCAATGTGACTTTTTTGGTCTTCGGGTCATAGACGTGGATCTGACCCTTGCCCTTGCCGATGTCGGGGTTGTTCCAGTCGGTGATCACGGGCTGCGAGCCGTCGGCACCGCCTCTGCCGATGTAGAGCACGCGGCCGTCGGGTGCGGTGACCAGGCCGTGCGGCTCGCCGATCTGGTCGCTTTGACCCGGCTGGTTGGGCTGGGTGAGCCGCTCCGCCTTGTAGTTGCCGGTGATCGTGGCCTTGCAGTCGGCCTGCACCAGCCGCGTGGTCCACAACAGGGCACCGCGCAAGTGGGTGCGGAAGTCGGTCTCGTCGTACGACGACACCGTGCCGCCCATGCCGGTGTAGAAGGAGCGTCCGCCGTCGTAGTCCCGGCACCAGCTGACCGGGTGGTCCCAGCCATTGCCGCTCGTCCCGGGCTGGTACGTCGACTCCCGCACCCGTGCCACGGTGTGCACCTCGCCGGACGGGTTCTTCACCCAGTTGAGCCACTTGTCGGGCCGCTTCCACTGCAGCGGCAGGTCCTTGGTGGCCGGATGGTGCCGGTCGCCGACCTCGACGGTGGCCCGCTGGACGTTCGCCGGGCTGGAGGCGGCCGGGCGGGCACCGACGAGGCCGGTGAACCAGTCCGAGTACGGCTCCGCGCGGGCCGCGTCGTGGATGCCGACGAATCCGCCGCCGGCCTCCATGTACGCCTCCAGGCCCGCCTCCTGCTCTGGATCGAGGACGTCACCGCCGCCGGTCAGGAACACGATCGCGTTGTAACGGCCCAGCCTGGTGCTGTTGGTGAAGACCGAGGCGTCGTCCGTGGCCTCGACCTTGAAGCGCTGGTTGGCCGGACCGGACAGCCCGATCCGCTCGATGGCCTCGATTCCGGCGTTCACGATCGGCGACTCGTCCCCGGCCGCGGCGGATCCGTGGAAGATCAGCACCCGTACGTTCGAGCCGCCCGGCGGCGACTTGATCGACATCGTTGTCAGGGACGGCTCCGGGGCCGGACGCGCGCTGGCGGCGGGGCCCGACAGCAGGCTGGCGGCGAGGGCGCCCGCGGTCAAAGCGGCCGGCCAGAGGCGTCTTGTCGCGGTTGTTCCACTTTTCCTGCTTGTCGTGCTTGTCGTGCTTCTCGTGCTCAACCCTCGTAAGTGCATGGGTTTTTGATGCGATGTGAACCGCACGTGGTCACCCACCCCTCCTTGGTCGCAGCAACAGCGCCAAGGAAGCTAGACCTCTTTGCACGGTTCGCCAATAGATATGACCGCGATGCATCGAACTTTGTCCTGAGTGTGGATAAACCCCGTCGCGGCCGGTACCGTCTCACAGGTTCACCACAGCTACGTCTTTGCACATTCCGTACCAGCGTGGGGAGTTGGCCATGGACAGACGCAGCTTCAACAGGCGGGTGCTGCTGGGCGGCGCGGCCGTCGCGACATCGATGTCCCTGGCGCCGGAGTCCGCCGCCGCGGACGGTCCGGCGAAGACTGCCGCGGCCGGGAGCGAGGTCAAACACATCAAGCTGTACGCCGAGAAGCTGGCCGACGGGCAGATGGGCTACGGATTCGAGAAGGGCAAGGCGACGATTCCCGGCCCGCTGATCGAACTCGACGAGGGCGACACCCTGCACATCGAGTTCGAGAACACGATGGACGTGCCGGCCAGCCTGCACGTCCACGGCCTGGACTACGAGGTCTCCAGTGACGGAACGAAACTGAACAAGAGCGATGTCGAGCCGGGCGGCACCCGTACCTACACCTGGCGCACCCATGCGCCCGGCCGCCGCCAGGACGGCACCTGGCGGGCGGGCAGCGCGGGCTACTGGCACTATCACGACCACGTCGTCGGCACCGAGCACGGCACCGGTGGCATCCGCAAGGGCCTCTACGGCCCGGTGATCGTCCGCCGCAAGGGAGACATCTTGCCGGACCGGACGCACACGATCGTCTTCAACGACATGACGATCAACAACCGTCCGGCGCACTCAGGGCCCGACTTCGAGGCCACCGTGGGTGAGCGGGTCGAGTTCGTGATGATCACGCATGGCGAGTACTACCACACCTTCCACCTGCACGGTCACCGCTGGGCGGACAACCGCACGGGCACGCTCACCGGGCCCGACGACCCGAGTCAGGTGATCGACAACAAGATCGTCGGCCCGGCGGACTCCTTCGGTTTCCAGGTCATCGCCGGCGAGGGCGTCGGAGCGGGTGCATGGATGTACCACTGCCATGTACAGAGCCACTCCGACATGGGGATGGTGGGGCTGTTCCTGGTGAAGAAGCCGGACGGGACCATTCCCGGATACGAGCCGCACGACCACGAGCACTGACCATCGCGGCGGGCGACCCTGGTACTGACCCGAGGCGGCCTCGAAGCCGTCCTCGATCCCGCGGTCTGCATCGCGACAGTTGATGGCACATCAACGTGGGACAGGGTCGCTCGACCGGCCAGGTGGAGTTGGACACAGAGACAGTCCGTATCCTTTGGGTACAACACCGGCCCACACGGAGAGGCCACCTCCCTCATGCTCTTCCGGCAGCTCGAATACCTGGTGGCCGTGGCCCGGGAACAGCACTTCGCCCGCGCCGCCGAGTCCTGTGGGGTGACCCAGCCCTCGTTGTCCGAGGGGATTCGCAAGCTCGAAGAGGAACTGCAGATCCCACTCATCGAACGAGGACGACGCTTCGACGGCCTGACCGCGGAGGGCGAGCGAGTCGTGATGTGGGCGCAGCAGATCCTGGCTGACCGCAGCGCTCTCACGGACGACGTCCAGGCCATGCGCACCGGTCTTGGTGGCCGAGTCCGCATCGGTACGGTGCCCACGGCTTCCACCACGGTCCCGCGCCTGGTCGAGTCACTGACGTTGCGTCATCCGTTGCTGAGCGTCCAGGTCACGACGGATCTGACGTCGCGGGACGCTCTGGCGATGCTCCGGGACCACTCCCTCGACGCCGCTCTCACCTACGTGGACGACGAAGTGAGAGCGGCCTTCCGCGTGGTGCCGCTGTACAGCGAGAAGTACGTCCTGCTCACCGAGACCACCCGTGCCCCGTTCGACGACGGCACGGCCGTGCCCTGGGACGCGGCAGCGAAGCTGCCGCTGTGCCTGCTCGTCCCCACCATGCAGGGACGGCGCATGATGGACGCGTGCTTCGCCGACGCCGGAAGCGAGGCCACAGCACGGGTGGAGACGGACTCGTTCGCCTCGCTGATCGCGCACGTGACCACCGGCCGCTGGGCCGGGATCGTTCCCGTGGCCTGGCTCCATGCCCTCGGTGTCCCGCCTGGGCTGCGCGCGCTGCCCATGGCCGAGCCCACTCTGGCGGCCCGGATAGGTCTGGTCGCCTTCCGCCGGGACCCGGAGTCGGTGACGGTGCACGCGCTCCTGAACGCGGCGCGGGGCCTCGACCTCAGGGCCCTGGAGCGACTTCCCGCCCCGTTCCTGCACTCGGCAACGGCCGATGACGCGGCCGTGCGTCATCCGACGGGCTGAGGCACGGCGACCCGTTCAACGCCGCACAGGCGCCGACCGACCGGCCGCGCAGGAAACCCAGCAGGGGCAGGCCGGCCTCCGCGGCCATGTCCGCGGCGGGGTGAGTACGGGGCGCCTGCCCGATGACCTTGCCTATGCGTTGCGGCGCCACCATCGTCACACAGACCCGTGGTGTCGAAGAGACGCTGGGTTGCCTGCTGCCGGTCGGACAGGGAGAAACCGGGTCGGAGGCGATCCGCGCCCGGCCCTCTGCCATGCTCCACCGCGCGGTGGCACGCACGCAGGGAGCGGATGCCCGGCACCCCGGCGGGGCGCATGAATGACTCCCTCGCTGACCGGGGCGGCACCCCATGGCCAGACCGAAGTCGTTACCCAGGGTGTGCAGCGCCACCCTGAGGGAGCGATCGCTGGGTGCGGTCGGCGGCGGGCTCCAGACGGACCACGATGCCCTTGGAGGTGGGACAGTTGCTGACGTCGGCGACGCTGTCGAGGGGCACCAGGACGTTGGTCTCCGGGTAGTAGGCGGCGGCCGAACCGCGGGACGTCGGGTACGGCACCACACGGAAGTCCTCGGCTCGGCGCTCGCTGCCGTCGTGCCAGACACTCACCAGGTCGACCATCTGCATGTCGGCCAGTCCCAGGGCTTGCACGTCTTCGGGGTTGACCAGGACCACGCGGCGACCGTTGTGGATGCCGCGGTAGCGGTCGTTCATCGCGTAGGGGATGGTGTTCCACTGGTCGTGCGACCGCAGGGACTGCAGGATGAGGTGTCCTGCCGGCGCGTCCAGCATCTCGAAATCGTTGCAGGTGAAGACGGCCTTGCCGGTCGAGGTGTTGAAGGTCAGGTCGTTGACGGGGTTGCGCAGCAGGAAGCCGCCGGGCCGGGTGACACGTTCGTTGAAGTCCTCGAACCCCGGCACGACACGGGAGATCCGGTCACGGATCGCGCCGTAGTCCTTCTCGAACTCCTCCCAGGAGATGGCCGGGGAGTCACGGAGCGTGAGACGGGCCAGTCGGGAGATGATCGCCACTTCGCTCAGCAGTTCGTCGGAGGCGGGCCTGAGCCGTCCTCGCGAGGTGTGCACGATGCTCATGGAATCCTCTACGGTGACGAACTGCTCACCGCCGGCCTGAATGTCCCGGTCGCTGCGGCCCAGCGTGGGCAGGATCAGCGCGGTCCGGCCGCAGACCGTGTGGGATCGGTTGAGCTTGGTCGAGATGTGCGCCGTCAGCCGGCAGCTGCGCATTGCCTTCTCGGTCACCTCACTGTCCGGGGTGGCCCTGACGAAGTTCCCGGCCACACCGAGGAAGAACTTCGCCCTGCCGTCACGCATGGCCCGGATGGAGTCGACGGAGTCGTAGCCGTGCCGGGTCGGTGGGGTGAACCCGAACTCACGCCCGAGGGCGTCAAGGAAGCTCTGCGGCATTCGCTCCCACACGCCCATGGTGCGGTCGCCCTGCACGTTGCTGTGGCCGCGCACCGGACACACCCCGGCACCGGGCTTGCCTATGTTGCCGCGCAGCATGAGGAAGTTGACGATCTCGCGGATCGTGGGCACGCCGTGCTTCTGCTGGGTCACGCCCATGGCCCAGCAGACGATGATGCTCTTGGCGTTCAGGACGCGCTCGTGAACCTCTTCGATCTCCTCGCGGGACAGACCGGTGGCCGCGAGGACGTCCTCCCAGGAGGTCTTGCGCGCATGCTCGGCAAAGGCCTCGAATCCCGTGCTGTACGCCTGGATGAAGGCGTGGTCCACGACCGTGCCCGGATGGGCGTCCTCGGCCTCGAGCAGCAGCAGGTTCAGCGCCTGGAAGAGGGCGAGGTCGCCGCCGGCGCGGATGTGCAGGAACTGGTCGGCGATGGCCGTGCCGCGGCCGAGCACACCGCGGGGCTTCTGCGGGTGCTTGAAACGGATCAGTCCGGCCTCGGGGAGGGTGTTGACGGCGACGATGTGGCCGCCGTTGCGCTTGGTCTCCTCCAGGGCCGACAGCATGCGCGGGTGGTTCGTCCCGGGGTTCTGTCCCACGACGAAGATCAGATCGGCGTTGTGGAGGTCGTCGAGGCTCACGCTGCCCTTGCCGACGCCGAGGGTCTGCATCAGCGCGGAACCGCTGGACTCGTGGCACATGTTGCTGCAGTCCGGCAGGTTGTTGGTGCCGAAAGCGCGGGCGAAGAGCTGGAGAAGGAACGCCGCCTCGTTGTTGAGCCGACCGGAGGTGTAGAAGAGGGCCTCGTCCGGCGAGTCGAGTCGGCGCAGCTCCTGAGCCATCAAGGAGAGCGCCTCCTCCCAGCCGATGGGCTCGTAGTGGTCCGATCCAGGTCGTTTGACCATGGGTTCGGTCAACCGCCCCTGCTGATTGAGCCAGTAATCGGACTTGCGGCCCAACTCCTCGACCGTGTGACGCTCGAAGAAATCACGTCCCACACGCCGCGACGTCGCCTCGTCATTGATGTGTTTGGCGCCGTTTTCGCAATACTCGTTGAGGTGCCGCTTCCCGGATTCCGGCTCCGGCCACGCACAGCCCGGACAGTCGATGCCCTTGGCCTGGTTGATGTTCAGCAGCGTCAGCATCGTCCGCCGGGGCGAGGTCTGGCTCAGCGAGTACTGCAGGGCATGGGTGACCGCGGGGAGACCGGTCGCCCACTTCTTGGGAGGGGTGACGGCCAGCTGGTCGTCAGTGGGATCTTCCAGGACACCCATGGTCCGGCCTGCCTTCCCTTCCGCTGCCACGCATCGGTGCGCCTGGAAATGCAGGCAAGCGCCGAGCGGGCTTCGGATTTCACAGAAATCGTCGCCAATGCTCCGCCCCGAAAAGCTACGTCTGCCCATGACTCGACGTCAAAGAGGCAATTCCTTGCCCTTGATAGGCGGGGCCGATGACGGTCCCGACAGGCGGCTCCAATGAAAAGCGATCCCTATCCGGTGGACCGGAGAGCTGCGAGAATGCCGCCGGAAGCGCCATTTCTGGCTTCCTCCCCGGCGGAGCTCCAGAACATTGGCAACGCTTGCAGTGCCCCGTCACTGCGGCTGCAGGACGAAGTCGTATTGACAGCCGGCGCGCGTGTGGGGCGCCACCAATGACGACGGAATCAGGCTGATGTACTGCCACGGCTTCACGACGCCGGAGACCGTGTACGTCCACGCCTCGACGCTGTCGGCCGACTCCTGCCACCGGATCGCGGCGACGGGCGGTTCGGTCTCCGTGTCGACCGAGAGCGAGCAGAGCGCCGGGCAGGGCACCCGACGACCTGGGCGGTCCGCGCCCACGGCATCCCCGTCTCGCTGTCGATGGACCTCAGCGTGTGGTGGAGCGGTGACCTGTTCTCCGCCATGCGCACCACCCTGGGTGCGGACCGGGCTCGTGAGCACATGGGCCACCCTCGGCGGCGCGTCGGCACTCGGCCGCGAGCACGATCTGGGCAGCCTGGAAGTGGGCAAGAAGGCCGACGTCGTATTGCTGAAGAACGACCACTCGCCGGTCGCGTTCCCCCTGCTCAACGTCTACGGCCACGTGGCGTTCCAGGCACAGCGCGGCGACGACCAGATCGGCAGACCAAGGCCACGGGGCTACACCGGGGCGAATCCCGACGTGCTCAGCGACGCGTCCGTGGGGTGCAGGGTGCCTTGCCCGCGGGACCGGTCACGGTGGGAGACCTGCTTTTGGCGGGCAGCACGCCCCGTGGCAGCGCAGCGGTGGTTACGGCGCCTCGCAGCATAGTCCGGCCAGCACGCTCGCGGTTCGCTCTACTACGACACAACCAGCCGCAGGGAACGGAGCATTGCTCCCGGCGATCTCCCCGGTACCACGCCCACGATCGCGGGCGGATCGGCTGCCGGACCGCCGAGGCGCAGGTTCCGGGTGATGTCTTTCGGCTGTGTCGCAACTGTGCAATGGCACAGAAGCGACAGCCAAACCCCATTGCTCAAGGCGGAATGCGACCCGATCCTCCAGAGGGTTTTCCGATCTCCGCTTCCCTTTAGGGGTTTTCCTTGCCTGTCGTTCCCAGACTCAGACCAGGGCCGATCGCGCTTGCCGCAGTAGCCGCTCTGGCGATGGTGGGCATACCGGCCACCGCCGCGGTACCCCGGGATCCGGCCGGTCCGGCACCGGCCGTCGACGTCGTACACCAGCCGCCCGGCAAAGGTGGCACGCACAGTGTCACCCTGATCACCGGTGACAAAGTCACGATCGGCACGGCCGCGGACGGCACTGTCGTCCGGTCCTTCGAAGGCGCGAACGGAACCACCACGGGTTTCCATCGCGCCGTCATCGACGGCTCGACGTACGTCTATCCCGACTCCGTCCTGCCCTACGTCGGCACCGGGAAGCTGGACAAGCAACTGTTCAACGTGACGCTGCTGATCGCTGACGGCTACGACGACGCGCACACCTCCCGGCTGCCCCTCATCGTGAGCTACACCGACGCCGCCGCCAGGTCCCGGACCCAGCCGAAGCTCGCCGGCTCGACCGACGTCCGCCGGTTGGACAGCATTCAGGGCGCGGCCCTCGCGCAGAACCGCAAGCAGGCTCCGGCGTTCTGGTCGGCGCTCACCGGCGGATCCGGCGTCGGGGCCCGGTCGGCGACCCCGGGCTTCGCGGGCGGCATCGCCAAGGTCTGGCTGGACGGCAAGGTGAAGGCCGACCTGGCCGACTCCACCGCCCAGATCGGCGCCCAGCAGGTCTGGTCGGAAGGCGACACGGGCAAGGGCGTCAAGGTGGCGGTGCTCGACACCGGCGTGGACACCGAACACCCCGACCTGGCCGGGCAGGTGGACTCCAGCGCCAGCTTCGTCCCGGACGAGGACATCGCCGACTACAACGGCCACGGTACCCACGTCGCCTCGACGATCGCCGGCACGGGCAGCGCCTCCGACGGGAAGGAACAGGGCGTCGCCCCCGGAGCCCGGCTGGAGATCGGCAAGGTGCTCAACTCCGAGGGCGGGGGCCAGGAGTCCTGGATCATCGCGGGTATGGAATGGGCCGCCCGGGACACCCAGGCCAAGATCATCAGCATGAGCCTGGGCGGCGGTGGAGACGACACCGACCCCATGAGTCAGGCCGTCGACCGGCTCAGCCGCGAGACCGGCGCGCTCTTCGTCATCGCGGCGGGCAACGGCGGCCCTCGCTCCATCAGCAGCCCCGGCGCCGCGGACTCGGCGCTGACCGTGGGCGCCGTGGACTCCGCGGACCGGCTCGCCGACTTCTCCAGTCAAGGCCCGCGTGACGGCGATGCGGGGCTGAAGCCCGAAATCACCGCACCCGGCGTCGACATCCTCGCGGCCCGCTCCCACTACAAGCGGGGCTCGGGCTACTACACCACGATGAGCGGCACCTCGATGGCGACACCGCACGTCGCCGGTGCCGCCGCGCTGCTCGCCGCCGCCCACCCGGACTGGACCGGTCCGCAGCTGAAGGAGGCACTGGTCAGCAGCACCAAGGCCACCCCGTCGTACAGCCCGTACCAGGCGGGCAGTGGGCGGCTCGACGCCCTGGCGGCGGTGCACGCCTCGGTCTTCGCGACCGCGAGCGCCTATTCCGGTTTCCACACCTGGCCCCCCGAGCCGGGCGAGAGGGACGTCCAGAAGGTGACGTACACCAATGTCGGCGACGCCCCGGTCAGCCTCGACCTGGCGATCGACACCGCCGCGCCCGCCGGGCTGTTCACCCTCTCCCACGACCACGTCACCATTGCCGCGCACGGCACCACCTCGGTCTCCCTGACCGCGGAACTGGACCGGCTGCCGGCTGACGAGGCGATCAGCGGCATGATCACCGGTACGGACAGTGCCGGCGCGGTCCGGGCCCGGACCCTGATCGGTGCCCACAGGGAGGGACAGCGGCAGAACCTCACCGTCACCGCGAAGGACCGGTCGGGCAAGCCGCTCTCCGGCAGGGTCATCCTCGTCGCGGAGCACCTCTGGACGGTGCTGGACCTCGACGCGTCCGGCACCGGCACCGCGCGGATGCCCGTCGGCAGCTACAGCGGATGGCTCACCGCCGATGTGCAGGGTGCCAACGGGCCCCACTCGCGGGGCATGGCGCTGCTCGCCTTCAACGACGTCCGGTTGGACCGGGACCGGACCGTCACCCTGGACGGCAGGAAGGCCCGTCAGATCCTGGCGCACGTCCCGCGGGAGACCACCGCCCTCGCGCCGCGGCTGGACGTCCACCGGTCGTTCAGCGACAGCTTGGTCGAGTCCTCCATGTTGCCCGATCCCTCCTACGACAGCATCTGGGCGCTGCCGACCGGCAAGAAGGTCACCGAGGGCGAGTTCGAGGTCGGTGCCCGCTTCCGTCTCGAGCAGCCGGCGCTGACCGTGGGCACCAGGTCGAAGACCTATCACGATCCGCTGGTCAAGCGCGCGGCCGAGCCGCTGCCGGCCGGCACCCGAACGCTGACGGCTGTCTTCGCCGGGAAGGGTACGGTCGCGGAGCCGGCACGGCACGTGCGCGGAAAGGCCGTGGTGGTGCGGGACAGCGACCCGGCCGGAATCGCGGCACAGGCGGAAGCCGCGGCGGCAGCGGGGGCACGCTTGCTCCTGGTCGTCCACGACGGCATCGGCCGACTGCAGCCCTGGGACGAAACCCCCTGGAGCCCTCAGAGCCCGGCCCCGTTGACGGTGGCGACGCTCAACGCCGACCAGGGCGGTGACCTGATCAAGGCGCTCCAGCGGGGCGAGGTCAAGGTGAAGGTCACCTCGCATCCCACGACCGACTACCTCTACGACGTGGTGCACCACTGGTCCGGTTCGGTCCCGGCGAACCCGACCTGGCGACCGAAGCAGAGCGAGCTGGCCCGGGTGGATGTCTCGTTCCGCAACTACCGGCCGGACAAGGCGCTGGAATTCCGCACGGACGTCTGGCGGGGCTGGGCCGTCTCGAACCAGGTCACCGCTCCCGCACAGGGTGAGCGCACCGACTGGGTCACGTCCGACGCCGACTGGGTGGAGGACGCCTTCATCAGCCGCGAGACCGGGCAACACTCGGTCGGGGTCCTTCGGTACCGGGACGGGAAGACCGCAAAGGTCAGCTGGTTCGGGCCGGTCCAGCGGCCCCGGATGGGTCCGGTGGGCTATCAGCCGGTGCGCTACCTCGACACCGTCTACATCCCCGCGCCCGGCTGGGGTGACTCCGGTGCCGGCCATGTCGGCGAAGCCCGCGGAAACTTCGCCGTGAAGGACTGGATGTCGCTCTACCAGGGCGACCAGCAGCTCAACTGGGGCAACGCCGAGTACCTGCAGATTCCCGGTCTCGCCGCGGAGCGGCTGCCCTATCGGCTGGTGGTCGACAACGACCGGGGAACCTGGGCCAATCCGTACTCCACGCACACGCTGACCGAGTGGAAGTTCACCTCCGCGGTCACCGGGGCCGAGTCGGCGGAGTCCCTGCCGCTGATCCAGCTCGACTACGGAGTGGACACCGACAAGGCGGGCCTGGCGGAGCGGCACACCGGGCTGACAGTGACCGCCTCGCACCTGCCCGGTACGACGGCCGCCATCGAGAAGCCCTCCCTCGAGGTCTCCTACGACGACGGCGTGACCTGGCACCGGTCGGAGCTGAGCCGCAACGATGCCGGATGGCGGACGAGTCTGCACGCGCCGAAGTCCGCCGGCTTCGCCACGCTCCGGGTCACCGCCCGGGACAGCGCCGGCAACAGCGTCTCGCAGACGATCACCCGGGCCTTCGGCCTGCGCTGACGCCAGCTGACGCAGAACCCGCTGGGCGGAGCCGCAGCCTGCGGCCCCGCCCAGCAGCGTAGGGTCCCGCTCGTCCCGCCGGTTTCTCGGCGAAGTGGCCTGGGGACACACGGGCCGACTCCGCCATGACGCCGCCTGCCGCTGTCCAGCGTCGCGAGGGCAGGACTCCTCCGGCGCCGGCGACCGTGCGGGCGCACACCGCGTTACTGCGTGGCCTTCTCTCCGGTGGGCCCCGCTGCGAACCACCGCGGGCGACAGCAAGCCGGGCGACTTGAACGGCCAGGGCGTCGACGGGAAGATCGTCAGCAGCTTCACTCGGCGGTTCGATCCGCAGCAGATCCAGCAGGCGTACGGAGCCGGGCAGCGCGCTGGCCGCCGTCGTCCGTGACGAAACGGAACGTGGAGGTGATGGCCGCTGGGCGGCCTGCAGCTCAGGGCCCGGCTGTACGGCCAGCTCGTCGGCGAGTTGGGCGCGTACGGTTCGGTAGACGTCCAGAGCCTCCGCCTGGTGCCCGGTGGCCGCGAGCACCAGAATCAGCCTGGCCTGGAGCGCCTCGTCCAGCGGATGTTGCGCGGCGGCTTGCCGAAGCGTCACCAGCACCCGCGCACCCAGCCCCTGTCCGGCCTCCAGCGCCAGCTCGGCCCCCTCCTTGACGGCGGCCAAATGCTCGCCGTCCACGGCGCCGAAGGCCGGACGGGATCTCACTTCGGCCGCAATTCCGGAGGCCGTGGGGCCTCGCCAAAGGGCCAGGGCCTCGATCAACAGCTCCGTGGCCAAGGCCGGATTCCCGTTCTCCGCCGCCCCTTCCGCCTGCTGTCGCAGAGCCCGGAAGCGCAGCAGGTCGAGGCAGTCGGGCTCCACTTCGAGGCGGTAGCCACCGGAGCCGCGCACCAGCCACCGTGACTCGCCCCTCGCCGCAAGATCGGGCTCCGGCAAACGCCAACTCCCCGATGTGACGCTGTACGACGTTCAGAGCGCTCGCCGGCGGATCCTGGCCCCACAGGACGTCGATGATCTCGTGGACGGCCACCGGATGCCCCACCTGGGTCAGCAACAACGCGAGCAGACCGCGCTGCTTGGTCGGTCCCAGCGTCAACTCCGTGTCGCCCCGCCATGCCCTGACAGGCCCCAGCACTGTGAAACGCGTACGCACAAGGTTCCCCGACTGACAACGACGACATACGCAACCGGCGCGACCAGGGTCAGGGACGCGCGACTGCGGACGAGCACAGTTCCGGATGAGCCCGGCGGTGGCGTCCGCCCCTGAGCCTGGGTCCCGCCGACGACACCACATCGTGGCATCGCGCTCGACCCGGGCCGCCCAGCGCGTTCCCCGCTGTGGTGCCGGTCGGCAGCTTCGCGACTCACCCGTCTGATGCCAGTGGCTCCAGTTTCACGATGGGGAACTTGCGCGAGGTCTTGGTCTCGTACTGAGCGCTGTCGGGCCAATACGCCGACCAGATCCCGTAGAGACGCTCCCACTCGGGCGACGCATGCGTCACGACAGTAGGCGTCGCCCTGAGGATGCGCTCCCCCACCTCGATGGTCACCTCAGGCATGGCGGCGACGTTGCCGACCCAGGCCGGATCCTTCTCCGCGCCACGCGCGGAGCCGCAGACGAGGAGACTGTCACCGTCGGCCGCGTACACAAGGGGGTTCACCCGTTCCTGGCCGGTACGGCGCCCGACCGTGTGCAGGAGCAGCAGGTGCTTGCCCTCAAAGTGACCTCCAACGACTCCGCCCCGCCCCCGGAACTGCCCGATGACCTGCCTGTTCACCTGATTCACGTCGCCCATGTCCGCCTCGCTCCGCCGAAGACCCGACCAGCCATTAGCCAACCAGCGAATGGCGCGGCTGCGCCGAGCCACGCCGGAGCCAGGCGGAGGACGTCAAGCGCAGCAGCCGGGCTGAGTCCGGCGAAGCGGCACCCGACGGGCCGCCCGCGGCCGCCTTCGGTGCGGCTGCCCTGGGCGCCAAAGGAACTGTCCGCGCCCGATGACCGTGGTTGCCGCTCCGGCATCACCGACTTGGCGACCTCCCACGAGCCATCCCGCACGAGCCCACCCCGCCTCCCCCCGACCCCCGTCCGGCGGAGGCACGAGACGGCCTTGCCCCCGGCGCCCGACAGCGCCCCGGTAACCGCTTCGCGTCGCCGTCGTACTGCGCGGGCGTGGCCGCCACAGCCCGGCGGATCAGGTCGGAGTGGCAGCGGACCGAGTCCGGCGAAGCGGCACCCGACGCGGCGGCTGGGTGCCGCATGCAGCACCCAACGGAAACGAACCGCACACGACGCTGGGCGGACTCGTGCGGGCAGGCGTCATTGCCCAGCTCATCCTCAGGCCGGGCCAGATCAGGGACCGGCCTCTGGGAACCCGGCGGTCGGCGCCCACGCCGCCGTCAAGGACGGTCAGGAGGCGGCCGGCCGCGGGCAGGCGCGGGACGTTGTCAGCGGGCGTTCTCGCGTCGGCGCCGGAGTGGTGCGGACCGGCTCGAGGCAGTGGTGCCGCGTGCCGCGGCGCGGGCCGGCCCGTCGGGGACGGTGAAGGCGAAGACCGAGGTCACCGCCGCGATCGCGGCCAGGGCGAGGTAGGCGTGTCGATAGGCAGCGATGGGCGGGTCCGCTGCGGCCGCCGCGGGGGTGCTCAGAACCAGGGCCGTGGTCACCGCGGCTGGTGCGAGGGCGCCTCCGGTCTGGCGTACAACGGTGTTCAGCATGGAGGCCTGGGCCACGTCCTGCCGGGCGATGGTCGCCAGCGAGGCCACCGTGGTCGGCATGAAGACCCCGCCCATGGCGACACCGAGCAGGAACATGTAGCCGCGGAAGGTCCACAGGCTGGTGTGCTCGTCACAGGTGGCGAAGAGCAGCAGGACGGCACTGACGCCGGCCAGACCGCAGCCGATGATGACTCGCGGGCCGACCCTGGCGTAGAGGGCCCCGGCGATCTGGACCGTCAGCAGGACACCGAAGGCCTCGGGGAACGTGCTGGTGCCGGACTCCAGGGCGGTGCGGCCCTGTCCCTGCTGGAGAAACAGCGGGCCGAGGTACATGGCGCCCAGGATCGGCACCAGGCCCACCAGGTTGATCAGGTTGGTGTCCCGGAAGAGCCGATGCGCGAAGAGACGGAGCTTCAGGAGCGGCTCGGCGGTGCGCAGTTCGAAGGCAATGGCGGCGGCGAGCAGGATCGCGCCGAGTACCAGGGCGGTGACCACGGCCACGGAGGACCAGCCGCGGTTGGGGCCTTCGCAGATGCCGAACATCAAGGCGCCCAGGGACGCCGCGCTCAGCAGCAGTCCGGTCAGGTCGAAACGGCCGGGCCGATGGCCACGGTGCTCGGCGAGGAACAACACCCCGAACAGTACGGCCGGCAGGCCCACCGGCAGGTTGACGTAGAAGACCCAGCGCCAGGACAGGTGGTCCACCAGCAGTCCGCCGAGGACGGGGGCGGCGGCAGGGGCGATCTGCTGCGGGATGATCATGTACCTGGAGATCCGCACCTGCTCCGAGGAGGTGAAGGTGGCGAACAGCAGGGAGGCCGAGGCCGGGAAGAGCACTCCGGCGGACAGTCCCTGGACCGCACGGAATGCGACGAGCCGGCCGAGGTCGGCGGCCGCGCCGCACAGCAGTGAGGAACCGAGGAATGCGGCAAGGGCGCTGAGCAGGACCCGTTTGCCGCCGAAACGTTCGACCAGCCAGGCCGAAGCAGGGATCGCCATGGCCAGGCAGACCGGGTAGACCACGACCACCCCGTCCAGTGCGGCCGTGGTCAGCCGGAACTGACGGGCGATCGACGGAAGGGCCACAGTGGTGATCGCTCCGTCGACGATCGCGATGAACGTCACGCAGACGCACATGACGGGGACGACCAAGCGCTGGCTGAGGTGGAAGGAGGGGACAGGCGGGACGGGGGAACGTCGGGACAGCAGCACATACTGAGCATACTCACTATGTGGATGCTCATAGAATCGGATCAGCGCGACGGAGCGGGGAACGACATGGCAGTGCACGGCAGCAGCGACATCCTGGTCGACGAGCTCTACGAGACGACGCACCAGCTGCGCCAATTCGTCGACGCCCGGCTACGGGCCAACGGAGCCTCCGTCGCCCGACTACGCGCCCTGCGGATGCTCGCACGGGCGCAACAGCCCCTGCGGATGCGGGACCTGAGCGAGATGACGGGAGTCGCGGCACGGACCACGACCAGCATCGTCGACAGCCTGGAACGCGACGGGCTGGTAGAGCGCGTACGCCACCCGCACGACCGCCGCGCATTCCTGCTGCGCCTCACCGACAAGGGCCTGCGATGCCACAGCGAGGCAGAAGAGGTGGACCGCCTCGCTCTCGCAGAGGCAACAGCCAACCTGAACGTGGAGGACCGCGTACAGCTGCGGGCCCTGCTCGCCCGCATCCGCGAGGCCACAGCCTGACACCAGCCGCAGGCGGCCCGCAGCTCGAAGAGCACCCTCCAAAAAGCCGCGACCGTCGCCCCCCTCGCCGCGCACAGCGAGGCCGACGGACAGTGCGCTTCTCCCCCACCGCCTCGCCCAAGGAATAGTCATCCGCGGCCGCCCTGGACCTGGCCCGCCCGAGGCGGTTACTGGGCGGGCAGGGCCGCGCGCATCACCTCTGCGGTGGCAGCCGCGTCGTAGCCCTCGGGAACGCCCGGGACCAGGACGATGTCACCCTCGATGTGCCGCGAGCGCAACGGCGCGATCTCCTGATACGCGGGTGAGTCCCACCAGGCCCGCGCCTCGCTGATCCCGGGGAAGCCGATCACTACGGGCAAGCGCGTCAAGGCGGTACAGAAAGTGAGCGGCGATCGCCACGACGGCGTCGTGGCCCGGGACGTGCTTCGGAGTCTGGCCGTCGCAGCGCATGGAGCGGGTGAGCCCGGCTTCACCTGGGGTCTGCTGCACGGCCAGGAACGGGCCGCGTCCGTCTCGCGGGAGGAACAACGTCCGGTGGTGTGGGAACAGGCTGCGGATGCCTGTCTGCGCGAGGCATTCGGGTGACCGAGGCGCCGGCCTCGGAACGCCGGATGAGTTCGGCCGCGGTCACGCGCGGCCCGCCTCTCCCGCAGGAAGCGGCCTCTCAGGCGGACAGGGCCCGTCCGGCCCGTGGACCGGTGGGTATGGAGGGGGACAGAACGGGCAAGGATTAACCATGCCAAATCTGGGCCTTCCGGACACAGTGCTCGCCTGCCTGTTCGATCTGGACGGAGTGCTGACCAAGACCGCGGTCGTGCACGCCGCCGCCTGGAAGGAAACCTTCGACGACTTCCTGCGGCGGCGGGAGGGCCCCGGATTCCGGCCCTTCGACGTGGCGGCCGACTACGACGAGTACGTCGACGGGCGCCCGCGCGCCGACGGTGTACGGTCCTTCCTCGCCTCGCGCGGCCTCGAGCTCCCGGAAGGCACCGACGACGATCCTCCGGAACTCGACACCGTGCGCAGCCTGGGCAACCGCAAGAACGCCCTGCTCGTGGAGAAGATCCACACTCAGGGTGTCGAGGCCTACGCGGGCTCCGTCCGTTACGTCCAGGCGGTTCGCGCTGCCGGACTCGCCACGGCCGTCGTCTCCTCCAGCGCCAACTGTCGCGACATCCTCGTCTCGGTCGGCATGGAGGACCAGTTCGACGTGCGGATCGACGGCGTGGTCGCCGCCGAGCGCAAGCTGCCCGGCAAGCCACATCCGGACACCTTCCTGGCGGCCGCCCACGACCTCGGCGTCGGACCCGCCGTTGCGGCCGTCTTCGAGGACGCCTTGGCGGGCATGGACGCCGGACGGGCGGGCGGCTTCGCGTACGTGGTGGGCGTCGACCGCGTCGGCCAGGCGGACGCGCTACGCCGGCACGGCGCCGACACCGTGATCGAAGACCTGGCCGAGCTGCTGGAGGAGTCTGCGTGATCACCCATCCTGCCTACGCGGTCGAGCCGTGGTGCGTGCGCGAGACCGGGCTCCACTGGGACGTCCTGGCGCAGAGCGAATCGGTCTTCGCGCTGTCCAACGGACACATCGGATGGCGGGGGAACCTTGAGGAGGGCGAGCCGCACGGACTCCCGGGCTGCTACCTCAACGGCGTCCACGAGGTACACCCGCTGCCCTATGCGGAAGCCGGGTACGGCTTCCCTGAGTCCGGCCAGACGGTCATCAACGTCACCAACGGCAAACTCATCCGGCTCCTGGTCGATGACGAGCAGGTGGACCTGCGCTACGGCCACCTCCGCTCCCACGAACGCGTGCTCGACCTGCGGGCAGGACTACTGCACCGCGTGTGCGAGTGGGCCTCGCCCGTGGGGAAAACCGTCCGCGTGCGCTCCTCTCGTCTGGTCTCCTTCACCCATCGGGCCGTCGCCGCGATCGCCTACGAGGTGGAGCCACTGGACGAGGAGGTACGGCTCGTCATCCAGTCCGAACTCGTCGCCAACGAGCCCTTGCCACAGGCGAGCGGCGATCCCCGGGTCTCGGCCGTCCTGGAATCCCCGTTGCGACCCGAGGAGCACTACGCCGACGGAACACGGCTGCGACTGATCCACTGCACCGACCGCAGCGGTCTACGCGTCGCCGTTTCTGCCGACCACGTCGTTCACGGCCCGGAGTCCACCCAGATCTCCAGCGAAAGCTCGGACGACGTGGCACGGTTCACCGTCATCACCGATCTCAAGCCCGGCGAGACACTCAGACTGGAGAAGCTCGTCTCCTACGGCTGGTCCGCGCTGCGCTCGCTGCCATCCCTGCAGGACCAGGCGGAGGCCGCGCTGGCCGGCGCACGCAGCACGGGCTGGCAGGGCCTGGTGGACCAGCAGCGGGCCTTCCTGGACGAGTTCTGGGACCACGCCGATGTGGAGGTCGAAGGCGACGCGGAGATCCAACAGGCCGTCCGCTTCGCCCTCTTCCACGTACTGCAGGCCGCGGCCCGGGCCGAGCAGCGCGCCATCCCCGCCAAAGGCCTGACCGGCTCCGGATACGACGGGCACTCCTTCTGGGACACCGAAATCTACGTACTTCCCGTGCTCACCTTCGTCCATCCGCGCAGTGTCGCCGCGGCACTCCACTGGCGTCGGGACACCCTGCCGGCAGCACGTGAACGCGCCCTCCAACTGGGCCTGAAAGGCGCGACCTTTCCATGGCGCACCATCGACGGCGCGGAATGCTCGGCCTACTGGCCGGCCGGAACCGCGGCCTTCCACATCAACGCCGACATCGCCCATGCCGTCCTGCGCTACGTCTCGGTCTCCGGGGACGAGGACTTCGAGCGCGATACGGGCGTGAAACTGCTCGTGGAGACCGCCCGGCTGTGGCATTCCCTCGGCCACCACGACTCCCGCGGCAGCTTCCACATCGACGGCGTCACCGGCCCCGACGAGTACAGCGCGCTCTCGGACGACAACGTCTACACAAATCTCATGGCCCAGGACAACATGTTGGCTGCCGCCTGCGCCGCCGAACGCCACCCCGCGCAGGCCGCAGCGCTCGACGTGACCCAGGAGGAGACCGACGCATGGCGGATCGCCGCCGAGGCGATGGCGGTGCCCTACAACAGCGCGTTGGGCATCCATGAGCAGTCCGCAGGCTTCACCCGCCACGAGGCCTGGGACTTCTCGCGCACCCGGCCCGAGGACTATCCGCTGCTGCTGCACTTCCCGTATGTCGAGCTGTACCGCAAGCAAGTGGTCAAACAAGCAGACCTCGTGCTCGCCATGTACTTGCGCAGCGACGCCTTCGACGAGGGCCAGAAGGCGCGGAACTTCGCCTACTACGAACCGCTCACCGTCCGTGACTCGTCCCTGTCGGCATGCGTCCAGGCAGTCATCGCCGCCGAGGTCGGCCACCTGCGCCTGGCCTACGACTACCTGTGCGAAGCAGCACTGATGGATCTGGACGACCTGGAGAAGAACACCCGCGACGGCCTGCACATCGCCTCCTTGGCGGGCTCCTGGATCGCGCTGGTCGCCGGCTTCGGCGGTATGCGCCATCGCGACGGCACGCTGCACTTCGCACCCCGGCTGCCCGAGCGGCTCACCCGGCTCGCCTTCTCGGTCCGCGTCCGCCGGCGGTGCCTTCGGGTCGAGATCAACGACTCCCAGGCCACGTACTCCCTCGTGAACGGAGACCCCATCCAGATCACTCACTACGGAGAGCCGGTCACCGTTTCCCGCGGCAGCCCGCAGACCCGGCCCATCGAGCCGACGGCCCCCTTGCCGAGTCCGACCCAACCTCCCGGACGTTGTCCCGAACGCCCCGAGTGACCGCACAGCACAGGGGCGTCCCACCCGTTCGGGGGCCCGGAAGGAGCGATGTCCCTGAGGCGTTGTTGGAGGCGATTCAATGGTGGCGTGCTGCCGCCCGTGCTGGTTCGGTGCTGACTACGCTGGGTTGAAGTCGGACCGGCACATCGGCCATGCGCACAGCCTTCGTCATGCTCCACCCCTTCGGTTACTCGGTGAGGTCGAGGACGACGAGGAGGACGGGGCGCCGCCGCATGCCTCGAGCCGGGCGGTAGGGCGGCGGGCCCAAGAAGCCCCCGAACGGGCTAAGCCTTCGATGGCGTCCGGTGAACTCGTTGGCGCAGCCGGTGCCCCACCGCCCTCGAGCCGACCTGCTGTTCCGAAGGCACTCCCCCGCGCGAAGAGCGCGCTTCTCGGAGCCGCAGACTCGTGCTCAAGGCACTGAAGCCCACGTGATTCACTGGGGTGCGGAAGTGGGCCACCTCATGGCCACCACCTCATGTCCAGAGGCTGCCCCTTTCCTCGAGCACGGGCGGTCGCGCCCAAGATGGACGGACCGCCGTGTTTCGCCCTCTCTTCACCGCAAGGAGAACCTCGCATGTTCCAGCGCATTCTGCTGGCCGTCGACTCGACCCCGCTCCGGCAGCGTTCACTCGACGCCGTCGTCGCCCTCGCCCAGAAGTTCGACAGCACGGTGCATGTTCTGCACATCGCCACCACCGTGCCGGCCGGCTCCAACGTCCTCCCGCTGGAGGACGACAAGGAAGCTCAGCAACTGCTCGACCAGTCCCTCGCGGCCCTGCGCGACGCCGGTATCAACACCGAGGGTGAACTGCTGGGTGAGTTCATCACCGACGTTGCCCCGACCATCATCGAGGCCGCAGGGCGCATAGAGGCCGAGCTGATCGTGCTGAGCCCGCACCACCGCAGCGCCCTCGCCACCTGGTTCAACCCCCGTGTCTCGGACGCGGTCAGCCACGCCACCCACATCCCGGTCCTCCTCCTCCCCGACACCGACCAGGGCTGACTGCCCGCCGCCGGCCTGCCGCCACAGGCCCGCGGTACGGGCGCGGGTGTGGGATCCCGCGGCTGTCGGGCCGGCTCCCGGCCAGCAACGCGTGGAGGTGCCGCGTCGCTGGCCGTGCCGTCCGACCTGTGGGATAGCCTTGGCACCCGCCCTGATGACTCATCGTCGCGCGTGCCCACGCAGGAGGAATTCCCCGATGGTCGACGATCCCATCCTGGTTCTCGCGGCAACCGGCGGACAGGGCAGGGCCGTGACCGACGCCCTGCTGGAACGCGGCGCCCGGGTCCGAGCCCTCGTACGGGACCTCGGGCACAGGGGCGCACGTGAACTGGCCGCCCAGGGCGTCGATGTAGTGGCAGGCTCCCTGAGCGACCGCCGGTCACTCGCCGCGGCGATGAACGGGGCCGCGGGAGTGTTCGCCTTCACCACCCCGTTTGAGGGGGGCGTTGAGGCCGAGGTGGCCCAGGGTCAGGCGATCCTGGCCGCCGCGAACGACACGCGCGTGCCGCATCTCGTCTTCAGCTCGGTGGCCGGGGCCGACCAGGACAGTGGGGTACCGCATTTCGAGAGCAAGGCACGGATCGAAGCCGAACTGGCCTCTGGCGATGTGGCGTACACGATTCTGGGGCCGACGTATTTCTTCGACAACGCACTGGGTGGGGCCGAGCGTATCCTCAGCGGCGTTCTCGACCTGCCGCTGCCCTCCGATCGGCCATTGCAACAGCTTGCCCGCCCCGACCTCGGCGCGTTCGCGGCCGAGGTGCTGCTCAAGCCCACCCCCTACGTCGGCAGACGTATTGAACTGGCCAGCGATGCGCCCACCCCCGCTCAGATGGCGGCCACGCTCGGCGAGGAACTGGGGCACGAAGTCCGCCATGAGCAAGTGCCCCTGGCGGCGGTGAGCAATCCTGACATGCATGCGATGTGGACGTTTCTGAACGGCCCGGGCTACCGCGTCGACATCCCCGCGCTGCGTGGTGCCCATCCGGAAATCCACTGGACCAGCTTCGCCGACTGGGCACACCGCACATTCGCGGCCGCCCGTTGAACGGCCCCTGAGCGAGTGCGGTCGTCGCCGCGGGCGGGAACCCGTTCGCGCACAGTCGTGAGCGCCTCGACGAGGCCTTGGGGGCGCTGCTGGCGGCGACCGCGGCGGCCGGGAAGAGCCGACCGGAAGTCGATCCGGACGACGTGGGCGAGGCTGGGGCAGGCGAAGGGCAGTCAGGCGGGTGCAGCGGTGTCGGCTCTTCACGAGAGCCGGAGTCCCCGCCATACGGACCGTGATCGACCATCACGGTTCCACCGTGCCACCGCCCCTTGCCTGACTCGTGAGTGCGCGTCCGGCGACACGACCGTACAAGCCACGAAGGATCTTCCCCTCGGTGCTCAGGTAGCCGCTCGCGTAGTCGAAACGCCGGGCGTCGGCGAAAGTGAGGTAGAGCCATTTGAAGTTCTCGGCGAAGGTGTACGCGGGGCAGTAGTCGCCCTTCGGCATGGGGCGCTTCGTCACGTCGGTGACCGTGGTGTATCCGCCGGGCACCCGGTGGAACGTCTTCAGGTTCTGGAAGTAGCGCCACGCGGTGGCCCGGTAGAACGGGTTGCCGGTCTGCCGGTAGAGGTCGAAGGCGCAGTTCGCGTACTCCGGGCGCAGCGCGTTGCCGGGCGCCAGGACCGTGAGCCGGGTGTATTCGATCTCCTCCGGGAGCACGAGGTACTTGTCCTGGACGGCGGTCCAGGACCGGTAGTAGTCAGCGGCCAGTGCGTTGTCTCCGCCGACGGACGGAACGTTGACGGCAAGGCAGGACTGGCGTCTGCTCAGCAGGGCTGCGGTGCGGTAGTCGACCTGCCTGAACCAGAGCAGACCGCCCACCCGCTCCGCGAGGCGCTTCTTGACGGCCGCATCGAAGATGCGGAACCAGTGCAGGCAGTCGCGGTCGCCGAACATGGCCCAACCGCCCCACAGGTACTCGTAGAAGGAGTCCGCGGGCGGATTGTAGGCGACGTCCCGCCGGTCGGCCCACCGTCCGCTCTCCACATCCATGATGGTGCCGAGCAGGTCGAGCGAGGAGCGGCGCTCCGCCACCGCCGCGAGCGCTCGCTTGGCCGCCCGGTAGTACCTGAAGTCTCCGGTGAGCTGCGACAGCACCCCCAACTCCAGGATGTTCGTGCCGATCTCCGCCAGTGGCACCCTGACTCCGGAGACGGCACCCGTGCGCAGGTTGACCTTCCGGTAGGGCATGCCCGTCGGGGACCGGGTGAAGGCGGGCAGCAGCCGGTCCGTCAGGTCCACGCACCGGCCGAGCAGGCCCCTCTCACCGGTGGCGAGATAGCCGGCCAACAGACCGCCCACCAGGCGGATGATCGATTCGAAGACCAAAAAGTCGGCATCCAGATCGAAGTCCAGACACGATCTGATCCAGTGCAGGCTGCGGTCGACCTCGTCGTCCAGCCCCATGACGTAGTGGGTGTCGAGGGCTTCGATGATGGACAGGCCCACGGGATGCCGGTCGGAGAAGTACTCCCGGTACCCTCCTGAGACCGGCAGCAGCTCGTCATGGCCCCAGGCGTACTCCCGGTATCCGTTCCAGGCGTGGAGGAACTCGGCCCGGATCTCCCGTGCCTTCCTCCGGTCCGGCGGCCCGATCTTCGAGGCCGACGACTTTCTCGGCTGCACACCAGTGGCTCGGGATGTGGCGGCTGCGGCACGTGGCCGAGCGCCCAAGGCTCCCAGACCCGCGCCCGCCCCGAGAGCCGACACAGCGCACAGCACACCGCGACGCGATGGTCCGCCCACACGAGCGTCCTTGCTGCCCATCCCTGCTCACCGACCGGCACCCACGTCACGCACCGCCCTTACACCTGCGCAGCGCCGCAGTACCGGCACTTGGTGGCCGCGTCGGGAAGATCGTCCGCCATGCAGGCGGGACACTTCTTGGCCGGCTCGGGGTCGCCGAAGACCGTCACGCCCCGCCGGGCCTGGATGTGCTTGTGCGGGCCGACGATCAGGAAATAGACAACCGCCATGAAGACGACGAAGTAGATCAACGCGGAGATGAACGCGCCGATGTTCAGGTAGGTCGCGGTGTTGCCCGGCCGCCCGAGTTGCCAGCCCAGGCCGGGCGACATCCCGCCCTGGGCCCGGGCGATCACGGGATTGATCACGTTGTCGGTGAACGCCTTGATCAGCGTGCTCAACGCCAGCGCCACGATCAGTCCGACAGCCACGACGATGACGTCGCCGCGCATCAGGAAGTTCTTGAAGCCGCGCAACATGGATGAATCCTCGCTTCTTGTCACACTCCAAGCCGCCGACGGTGCTGCTCGTTACGGTCAGTGTCGCCACGCTCCATGCGAGCCGCACTCAGGACTCCCCCGATCGGGCAGGTCGGTGCCGCGTCCACGCCCCGCATGATCCGTCTGGCAAGACCGCCGCGGCACCGGTCCGCCGGGAGCGGTCCTCCGCCGCGACCGTGAGGATGCCGGACCAGCCGATGTCGATGTACCGGGAAAGCGGGGCCGGCAGCCGGCCTGCGGCTCGGACTCGGCTCACGGCCCGCGGCTTCCGGCCGCCTACGTGGGGTGCCGCCGCGTCAGGGGGAACGGGCGCCGCACGACGAGGGCGGCGATGTCGTCCTCGAGTCTTCCGCCGCTGTAGCGGAACAGGTCCCGGTGGAGCCGGTCGAGCAGCTCGCGGGGAGGTACCGGCCCCTGTCTCCGCATCCAGTCCGGCAGCGGGAAGAACTCGCCGGCACGGTTCCGGGTCTCGGTCACTCCGTCGGTATGGAGCAGCAGCAGGTCGCCCGGGGCGAAGGCGACGGTGTCGACGCTGTGGTGGCCTTTGACGAGATTCGCGAGGTTGAGGGGCAGCGAGGGGGTGGTTGCATCCAGGATGCGCATCTGCCCACGGTGCAGGAGCAGCGGTGGTGGGTGCCCGCAACTCAGAAGCCTCACGTGGCTGCCGCCGTGTGGGATCTCCGCGAGAAGCGCGGTGGCGAAGTGCTCCGGCAGGTCCTGGCCGGGGAACGCGCGGCTGTGGCGGGTGATGCTGGTCTCGAGGCGCTGGGCGATGCCCCTGAGGTCGGGCTGGTCGTACGCGTTCTCACGAAAGCAGTTGATCAACGCCGAGGCCGCCCCCACCGCGGACAGGCCCTTGCCGCGCACGTCGCCGATGAGTAAGCGGACGCCGTACGGTGTATCGGCAGCCTCATAGAAGTCTCCGCCGATCCGGGCCTGCTCTTGGGCGGCCAGATACAGCGACTCGATCTCGATGTCCTCGATGCGGCGCGGCAAAGGGCGTAGCAGCACCTTCTGGGCCGCGTCGGCGACGAGCCGGACGTGGAAGAGCGTCTCTTCCCGCTTGAGTCGGACATGGCTTGTGTAGGCCGCCGCGATAGTGACCGCGACGATCGCGGCCGCCGTGTACGGCATCCCCAGATCGCTGTAGAGGAAGCTGAGGCCGATCATGGCCAGAAGGCAGAACGCCCCCAGCAGGATCGTGGGGAGGACCGGCCACATTGCGGCGGCCAGGGCGGGTGCGGTCGGCAGGAGGCGGCTGATGGCGATCTCCCGCGGTGTGGAGAACGCCAGGGCGGCGATGAGGACAGTGAGGATCACGGGTGACAGGACGGCGGCTCTCCATCGGCCGTCGCGGAAACGACGAGGGCTCCGTAGCCGTCCGGACATGATCATAAGCAGCATCATATCGACGCTAAACGGACATTGAAGCACGGTCAGGTGTGCCAGATCCGGGCAAGCGGGTGTCGAGCCGAACCTGACGCGTCGCCCAGGTGCCTGCGGCAACGGCATGCCGTCGCCTTCTGAGGGTGTTCCGCAGGAACTGGCCGTAGCCCTGTGGGACCCATACATCACCCGAACAGGTGAAAGCCCTGGATGTGGAACCCGGATCCGGAACAATGAGCTCTTCCCGCAGAGATCGCGTCGGGCATCCGGCTTCGGGCGGGTACAGTCCGGCCTGAGAGCGGAGGGGGCGATGTCGCAGTGACCGATGCCGAGCGCGTGACGGCGTTCTGGTCAGAGTTGGGCCTGCCGGGCCTGATCGACGTCCACACCCATTTCATGCCTGACCGGGTGCTGGCCAAGGTGTGGGACTACTTCGACTCCGCGGGCCCGCTGGTCGGCCGGCCCTGGCCCATCACCTACCGGGACGACGAGGACGAGCGACTCGCCGCTCTGCGTGCCTTCGGTGTGCGTTCCTTCACCTCGATGCTCTACCCGCACAAGCCCGCGATGGCAGCCTGGCTCAATTCCTGGGCCGCGCAGTTCGCCACGCGCACCCCCGACTGCCTTCACACCGCCACCTTCTTCCCGGAACACGACGCCGCGCGGTATGTGCGCGAGGCTGTCGAGAACGGTGCCCGCGTCTTCAAATCCCACCTTCAGGTCGGCGCCTACGACCCCAACGACGAACTGCTCGAGCCGGTATGGGGCCTGCTCGCGGAAACCGGGATCCCCATCGTCATCCATTGCGGTTCTGGTCCGGCTCCGGGCAAGTACACCGGCCCCGGCCCCATCGGCCGTCTGCTCGCACGCCATCCGAACCTGCGCCTGATCATCGCGCACATGGGCATGCCCGAGTACAGCGACTTCCTGGATCTCGCCGATCGCCACCCCACCATCCATTTGGACACCACGATGGCCTTCACCGACTTCAGCGAAGTGACCACGCCCTTCCCCCGAGCCGAACTCCCCCGGCTGGCCGACCTCGGCGACCGGATTCTGCTGGGCACCGACTTCCCCAACATCCCGTACCCCTATATCCACGCTCTGGAGGGGCTCGTCCGCCTCGGCCTCGGAGACGACTGGCTGCGGTCGGTGTGCCACCACAACGCGGCGCGCCTGTTCGCCGTGTGACCCGGACCGCGTGGAAGGGCGAGCCACGGCGTCCTGCGGGCGGCTGTGCATCCGTCTCAGTATTTCTTCGCCCCTGCCTCGATGGCCTCGCGGATGCGGTGGTACGTGCCGCAGCGGCAGACGTTGCGGATCTCGTCCAGGTCGGCCTCGCTGATCTCCCGGCCTTCCTCGCGCGCCTTGCGGACCTTGGCGACGGCGGTCATGATCTGGCCGGGCTGGCAGTAGCCGCACTGGGCGACGTCGTACTCCAGCCATGCCTCCTGCATCGGGTGCAGTTCCTTGCCGACGGTGGCCGGAAGCCCCTCGATGGTGGTGACCTCGTCCGTGGGCTGCAGGGCCTTCACGGGGACCGAACAGGGGTTGAACGCCTTGCCGTTGATGTGACTCGTGCAGGCCTGGCAGACACCGAGTCCGCACCCGTACTTCGGTCCGGTGACGCCCAGGATGTCCCGGAGCACCCACAGAAGTCGTACGTCGTCCTCGATGTCCACGGTCACGGTTCTGCCGTTGAGGATGAAGGTGTGTTCGGGCACAGGGGCTCCTAGGAGGCGCGGCTCAGGCCGTCGGTGGGGGACTCGGGGATCGGCGGAGTGGTGGGCAGCGGTTCGAAGCCGAGCGGTCCACCGTGGTTGATCGGGAAGGTCGTCGGCATCGTGCCGGTGGCGCGGCCGTAGGCACAGGCCACCGCCGCCATCGCGCCCGCGACGGCCAACTCCCCGGCGCCGCCGGGCCGACCAGTGGTCGGCGGCATGACGACGATCTCGAGCTCAGGCGGTGTGTTCCACTGGCGTGTGTAGAAGTAGTTGTCCCAACTGCCTTCGAGGAAATGCCCGTTGTCGAGGTGGAGTCCGGAGCTGAGCGTGATCGCGATGCCGTCCATGATGCCGCCCATCATCTGGGCCTGCAGACCGCGCGGGTTGACGGCCAGGCCCACGTCCACGGCACACACGATCTTGGTGACGCGCGGCCCGGTGTAGGCGTCGGGCACCTTGCGTCCGGTGGTCTGCGGGCGGCAGTCGATCTCGGCGAGGATCGCGACGCAGGCGTGGTACTCGGGGTGGATCGCGATGCCCTGGGCCGTGCCGGCAGGCATGCTCCGGCCCCAGTCGCCCACCTCTGCGACCTTGTCGAGGACGGCCCGGGCCCGCTCGTCCTTGAGAAACGCTCGGCGGAAAGCGTAAGGATCCTTGCCCATCCGTTTCGCCAGCTCGTCGACCACCAGCTCCTGCGCGCACCGCACGTTGGGCGAGTAGATGTTGCGCATGGAACCGGTGTTGAAGCCCTGGTCGGTCTCGCTGAGCAGCTGGGTGACGACGCCGAAGTCGTAGGGCGTCTGCTGGGTGAGCGTGAAGACCGTCTCGGAGAAGGTCAGGCCTCCGACGGGCAGTTGCGCGGCCTCGGATGTGATGATCTCTCCGACGCCGTGGCCGAAGTCGGTGGCCACGGAGGTGTGGCGCTGGTCGTAGGCGAGCACCTGTCCGAACGCGTACGTGGCCCTCACACGTGAGGTGGACATGGGATGCGTGCGGCCCTGCCGGAAGTCGTCGGTGCGGTGCCACATCAGCTTGACCGGCTTGCCCAGGCTCTGAGAGATCTCGGCGGCCTCGGCGGCGGCGTCGTGGAAGAGCTTGCGCCCGAAGGAGCCGCCGCCCTCGGTGACGTGGACCTTGACCGCGGTCGACGGCAGGCCGAGCTTCGACGCGATCTGCTCCTGCGCAGTGATCGGGGACTTGAGGCTGGCCCAGATCTCGGCCGAGTCGTGCCGCACGTCGGCGACCGCGCAGTTGGTCTCCAAGGCGCTGTTGCTGGCGAAGTGGAAGGTGAAGCGGGCGTCGACGGCCTTGGTCAGCAAGCCGAGGGCCGGCAGCGGCAGTTCGGCCCTGCGGAGTTCGGCACGGATACTGTCGTCCGAGGCACCCTCCGCCGTTCCCGGTCCCCAGGTGACCTTCAGCGCGCGCACTGCGTCGATGCACTGTCCGAAGGTACGGCCGCGGACGGCGACGCCGGTGGAGATCCGTACGACGTCGGTGATGCCGGGCATGGCCCGCACCTCGTCGAGGTTGTCCACCGAGCGGACCGTGCCGTTGATCGTCGGCGGTCGGCACACCATGGTCGGCAGCGCGCCGGGCACGTGCAGGTCCATCGCGAACGTCTTGCGCCCCGTGACGGCCTCCAACGCGTCGATGCGCCGTTGCGCGGTCCCGATGACCTTGAAGTCGGACGCCTCCTTGAGGGTGACCGACACCTGAGTGGTCGTCACCGCGGTCGCCTTCTCGGCCAATTCGCCATAGGTCAGGCTCTTGCCGTTCACGGCGGAGGTGATGACCCCCGCCTTCGCGGTCAGCGTTTCGACGGCCTCTCCCAGTTCCCGTGCGGCGGCCTCGAGGAGCCGGTGCCGGGCGACGGCTGCCGCGACCCGGATCGGGATGAAGGTGGAGATGGTGGTGTTCGACCCGCCGGTGAGCTGATTGAACAGCAGCTCGGGGCGTGCGTCGGCGAGTGCGACCCGGACCCTCTCCAGTGGGAGGTCCAGTTCCTCGGCGATGAGCATGGCGCTGGAGGTGGTGACGCCCTGTCCCACCTCGGCCCGGGGCAGGGAGAAGGAGGCCGTGCCCTCGGTGTCGATCCGGATGCTGATCAGGTTGGCGGTGGGCAGGGTGGCGTGGGTGAGCATGTCGTTGAGGTCGTAGATCTCCGCAGGCCCCGGTACGGACGGCGCAGCGGCAGCCGCCTCGGATGGGACGAGTGCCCCCTCGCCGAACTGGGCCGCCACGGTGAGCGTGGAGGATGCCACCACATAGCCGAGGAACCTTCGGCGGCCGATGCCACCGGTCGCCGCGTCCCGCTGCTCCGAACGGCCGTGCGCTCCCATCAACTGTCCTCCCGACGAAGTTGAGGGGCCTCGCGTTTTTCGGACAGGGTCTGGCCGAGCAATTCATGCCGTGAGTTGCAATTCCTGGAACTCGGCGTGCACTTCGCCCGGGGGG
>NZ_JBVHHL010000059.1:39269-49606 GCF_055561075.1 Streptomyces sp. NPDC022910 | reverse complement strand
CCTCCGCCGCCAACTCGTCCTCGACCAGATCTTGCGCACTCACGGAAGACCATCTTGCCGCAACCACCCACAGAGATCTATCCCTGTAGTACTAGCTCGTGCCGGCTTAGAGCCTGGTTCCCGCCGAGGTGGTGGACGCCGGTCGTGTCGCCCGACGCGAGTTCGAGGAGCGCTGCGGCCAGATCGCTCGCGTGGACCGGGCATCGGAAGTCGTCTGTGAAGAGGACGCCTTCGCGGGTGCCGGTGGCCAGTTCGTGGACGGTGCGTTCGTGCTCGGACTGGCCGTCGCCGATGATCAGCGAGGTGCGGGCCACGACGGCGTCCGGATGAAGCAGAAGCACCGTTTCCGCGGCGGCCTTCGCCGCTCCGTACGGGGTGATGGGGTCGGGCTTGCAGTGTTCGTCGTAGGGAACGGGGCTCTTGCCGGAGAAGACGGTGTCGGTGGAGACCTGGATCATTCTGCTTCCGGCCTTCGCCGCGGCGATCGCGAGGCGGACGGGTCCCTCGGCTGTGACGGCCCAGTCGGCCCCGCCGCTCGACGCATTGACGATGACGCGAGGGTTCACCTCGGCCACGACCGCTTCCACGCTCCCTGGATCCCGCAGGTCGAGGCTGCGCCAAGTAACCCCCGTCGCGCTGCCGGGCCTGGTCGTATAGGTCGCGGCCGTCGGGCGCCCCGCCGCTACAGCTTGCCGGACCAGCTCGGTGCCCAGGAACCCGGAACCACCCACGATCAGCAGCGTCATGAGGCGACACCCTAGACCGGTCAGGGCCCGGTGATGGCGAGAATGTGGGCGGAGGGGTCGGTGAGGGCCGCGTGCGGTTCCGCGATGCGGGCCGCGGCGAGGGCAGCTTCGTACATGTCCGTGCCCATGAGGTTGGCGCTGGTGTACTTCTCGATGGCCTTGACCGCCACCCAGCCGGGTCCTTCGATTCCGTAGAGGCTGGGATCGGTAAGACCGGCCTCCGTGACCTCCGCGCGCAGCTCGGTGGAGGTCTGGAAGTAGGCGACGGTGAAGCCGCGCTGTCCGGCGTAGCGGCCCTGGGCCAGGGTGTCACGGACGCCGTCCTGGATCGCGGACTCGGTGATACCGGTGGTCGCGATGTAGTCGAGGAGGGGCGAATACCGGGAGATCGCCGCCGCGGCGATGAGTCCGCCATGCCGGGCCACGCGGGCCGCCTCCGTCAGCGCGGAGATCCGGTCGGTCTTGTCGTGGAGGTGGTAGAGCGGGCCGAGAAGCAGAACGACGTCGTACGTCCTGTCCGCGGCGGTGAGGCGGCGGGCGTCGCCCAGCTCGGCCGTCACGCCGTCGATGGCGGCTGCCTCGGTGACGTGCTTGGGGACGGGGTCCACGACGTGCACCGTGTAGCCGTCGTCGGCCAACCACCGGGCGTGCGCTCCGGGACCACCGCCGACATCGAGCACGCGGGCCGGTGCCGGTGGGAGGTAGCGGCGCAGTAACTCGCGGGTGCGCGCGAACTCCAGGGTGCCTGTGGCGGTGGTCTGCAGCCGTGCGGCTTCGTCGGACCGGGTGTAGAAGTCGATGATCTCCGGGCGCACGGCGGGGCTGCTCGTCATCGGGATGTCCTCGTCAGGAGGGGCTGTCGGTGTCCGGCAGAGTAGGGGAGACAAAGAAGTGATCACATCGATTTTCGGAGCCCTGTGATGGTCCGGCCCCCACCGCCGCTGGCACAGTGCCCGGCTCATTGTCCAGCGTCAGGTTCATGCCGTAGATCAATTTTGCTGTGCAGTCCGCTCTGAGAATATGGCGCGGTTTTTCTGCCCGCGCTGACCGACGGCGACTAACTTGATTGGCAAGGGCGTTGGTGAGGCCATCCCCGCTCATCAACGCCGTGACCTGCGGCGACTGCGTTGGATGGCAAGGAACCTCACGGACTGGGTTCGATGTCTGTAGGATCTCGCGGCTCGTGGTACGGGCCGTCCTTGCTGACCAGCAGCTCTTACGCTTCTCAAGTTGATGGCACAGCCGGTCCGTCTCACGGCCGGGGCATTTCCTCAGGGTGTAGTAGGCCCGCCGGGACCGGTGGGCGGGAGGCCCAAGTTGGCGAGCTGAAGTCACGCCTGCGGGATGGCGCGATCTGCTTTACCCCGAAACCTGGCCCTCTTCGCGAAGTGATCAGACCTTGGTCTTGCGCCACGGCGCGGCGGGGTCGGAGAGCGTGTCGAGGATCAGCTCGCACCAGGTCACGGCAGCATTGACCGTCAGGCGGGCATGACGCACTCCAAGCCCAGACGGTGCGCTCGCCTGACCGTGACCGCTGCCGAAGCCCTGGTTGCGCAGTTCGGCGACGCCGACTGCGATGTTCACCGAGCCCGAAAGGATTCTCTTCACGGCCTTGCTGCCGTCCGGCCCATCAGGAGCCGAACCAGCGTCGAGCTTCAGCGCCTTCTGGACCGTGCTGATCAGGGCTGGGAGCGCGGCGTTCCGGTCGACCTCGATGTTCAGCTCCCCAAGAGCGGTCTTCGCCGTTGCCTCGATGAGCTGCTTGGCCGCGCCGATGGCCCCATGGGGATCGGTGGTCAGGTCCCTCCGAATGCGCTCCAACTCGATCGTGATGCCGGAGGCGTCGCTCAGGGTGCTGAGGTCGCGGACCAGCACTGGCGGGTTGGACCAGGAGATCCTCCCCTCCTTATCGAGAGTGAAGCCGTCCCGCTCCAAGCGGACCCTGATGTCGTCAAGCCACTTAGGAATTCCCTGATCGTCCGGGTTCCGGTACGCGCGGATGAAGTCCTCGAAGACCAGGAGTACACGTCGAACCTGGTTAGGATCCGACCAGTCCACGCCCTCCGCGTAGAGCATGAATTCAGTCCGCCGCTGGCCTGAGTCCTGGTACTTCAGCTCATCTGGCGGGATGGGTGCGAACCCGTGGTCCTCCCACAGTTCGGCGACAATCCGGACGGTCAGGTCCGTGGCCAGAGAGCGGAAGGCGTTGCGGGTCGCCGGGCTCACCAGCTCCCGCCGTGCGGTGACGGTCATGGTCTGAAGATAGGAGCAGACCCTGACACCGTCACTGTCTTTTCCCAAGGTGACGTCTGATCCATGCTGCGCCCGTCTGACCAACCAGTCTCGGGTTGCGGCTGACCGGCCACTGGGTGGCCGTTGGTCGTGAGATTCGGCCACGGAATCGGAGATCCCACAATGTCGGCGGACAGCAGTTCGCCGGGGGCAGACAGGAAAGATCGCGGAATGACTGGCCAACGGCTGCGAGGTCATGTCAACGTAGACGACCGTGCAAGAAACCCCAGGTCAGAGAGGTGATTGCCTGTGACCGTAGCCCCTGCGGACCCCGGTTTCTCCACTACCGTCGAAGCCCTGCGACTGCGCGAGTGGCAGCTCGGCCCCGGCCAGCCCACGCTGGTCATGGACCAGTTCTCCGCGGAGGACTTCCACCTGATCGTCGACGATCGTGCGGACGTGCACGTCAGCTCGAAGGACGGCCGGTTCTACCTCGGCTGGTTCCCGCTCGGACGCCCCGGCACGGACGGTGAGGGATGGAAGATCGCCGTCACCGGCACCGCCAAGGTCCGTGGCTACCAACTGTCGTTCGATACCGAGACGCCGGCGGACATCGTCGCCGCGGTCGTAGCGCGCGTGCTGGAGACCTCACGCCGCCTCTGACAGCGCGGGCACCGACAGGAAGTGTCCGCCCCACGATCGGCCAGCTGTCCCGACCGCCGAACCGTTCCATCGCTCCCCCTTTCCTCGTACCCCAGGAGGCTGTTCGTGACGTCCTCGGAGATGACCGTTGGCGATCTCATCGACCTGCTGTCCGGCTGCGACCGGAGTGCTCCGGTCCGCCAGGCCATGAACCCGTTCTTCCCGATGGCGCATCGCTTGGCGCAGGTCGTGCAGTCGGTGGACGAGACCGGCCGGACCGTCGTCTATCTCGCCGAAGGAGCGGACGAGGACGCACAGCTCGGCCACCTGCCGCCCGAGGTCGCCATCGAGCTGACGTGGCAGGGCCCCGTCCAGGCGCCTCCGCGTCGCCCCCGCCGCCGCGCCGGCGGCAACTAGACCCTCACCGAGCCCTTGGAGGCGCCCCTGTACCCCGACTTTCCGCCCGACCCGTCCGCCTCGCGTGGCGGCCAGCCCGCGTTCTGGGTTGGCCCCCGGCACCTGGCCGGTGACGATGGGCGCCTCTACGACGCCGTCGCCGACACGCTCGCCGGCTTGGACTGGACGAGCCTGACGATCGTCCGCGGACGGCACGAGCCGGACGAGGCACCGGAGGACCGTCAGGTCCTGCGCAGCACCGTCCTGCACATCAGCCCCGACGCTCTGCGCTGGGCCCAGTGGAGTCTGGCGGATGAGCCGTTCCACCTGGGAGAGCTGCCGATCGCCTGGCAGATCTCCGCCCGCGCCGAGGCGAGCAGCCCGCTCGCCCAGTGGTCGGCCTACTTCACCCGCGATGTTCCCGGTGAGGCGGTGGCCGACTTCCTCGTCGCGCTCGACGCACGCGATCAGCCTGCCGCCCCACTAGCCGGACCCGAGCTGGTCCTCGACGCTGTCGCCGCCCACGGATGGTTCCGCGACATCGACCAGCCCCAGGCGGCGGCGACAGATCCGACGTTCACTTCGCACATCAGCCTCGGCGAGGTGCCGCCCCTCATCCAGGACGGCGACCCGCGCGCCCTGGCGGCCGAGGCCGACGAGACGGGACCGGACGGATGGCAGGCGTGGGCCGAGCCCGCGCTCGGTGCACCGTGTCTGTGGGCGGCTTCCTTCGCCGCCAGCGTCCCGCACGATCTCGTTGCCGCCTTCGCCGCCTCCCTCAGCTCGACCGCACCGGTTCTGCGGCGGGTGCTGCCCGAGGCCACCCAGGAGCGCCTTCTTCGCGCGCCGGCCATCTAACGTCCCGCGCGCAGCTCTTGGTGATCGCAGTCCGGCACCCTCCCAGTTGGGGGTGCCGGGCTTTCTTGTTTCTCGGGCGAAGTAGTCGCTCGGTCTTCGACGCCCAGGATGGTTTGCCGCCCTGTGACGGAACGATGCACGATGCGGCAATGCACCCCAGCCCCGGCGCTCTCATGGCCATCGCTTTCATCGTCGCCGTGACGATCGCGTTGACGGTCCGTTCACGCCGCAAGCGCACGGCTGCCCTCGCGGCGCAGTGGCAGGCATTCCAGCAGCACCGACGTTCCGGGCACGGGCAACTCCTTCAGGTCACGCGGGTCTACCAGCACGGACGCCGTGGCTCAAAAGCCATCGTGACCTGGTGCGACACCGGTCGACAACAGGACGCCTGGTTCTGGAACTGGCACATTCCCGCAGGCGCTTACCTCCTCGTCAACGCCTCCAGCGGCTACGGGCCGCACAGCCACAACCCGAACGTGCTCTACGTACAGCCCGGCCAGGTCCGTGCCTGGGTGCCAGGCCAGGCTGCTCGCGCTGCTCAACGCGTTGGCCAGTAGCGCGCTGATGCCTCCGACCCATGTGGGTCGGAGGCAGCAGCGTGACGGGCAGGCAGGTCAGCTCGTTGCCGTGGCCTTGGCGAGGGCCTTGTCGAGGTGGCGGTCGACGAGGGCCGGGGAGCCGGAGACGATCAGCAGCAGACTGCCGTCGCGGACCGCGGTCTGCTTGACCACGGTGCTCCGCCCTCCGGTGAAGAACGTCAGGAGCTGGCTCCACTGCTCGTCACCGAGGTCGTGGGGCGCGGGCAGCTTCTGCGAGGTCACGTCGACCGGGGTGCCGCCCGCGACGACCTGATAGGTCGGGCAGCCGGTCATCGCGTTGAAGATCCGGGCGACACCGTCGGACAGCTTCTTCGCGCTGTCGCTGTACAGCTCCTCGGAGACCTCCGAGGAGCTGCCGCCGTAGGTGAAGTCTGCCTTCGCCTTGTGCGGGAAGGAGAGCGTGCCGCCGGTCGCTGCGTTGCCGCCCAGCTCACGCAGGGCCGGGCAACCGTTGACGGTGACGTCGTCGTGCTGGGCCGGACGCTCCGGCTTGGGCACGTAGCCGCTGCCGAGGTCGCTCTGGTCGAGCAGGCGCGACTCGAGCGCGGCCGAGGAGAGCGAGGCCGACTTCTGGACCGCGTCGGCCGGCTTGCTCGTCCGGGCGGAGGAGGGGGCTGGTGCTTGGCCCCGGTGGTGTCGGTGGAGCAGGCGGGCAGGGCGAGGAGGGCGGCGGTGATGCCGAGGGCGGTGGTGGCGACGCGAACGCGCATGACGGAACTGACCCCTTGGTGCTAGGCGACGGGTGGTCAGTGCGGGCCCGAGGACCCGGTGGGTCGTAGGAGTGGTGGTCAGTGCCCGAGGTGGCGCAGGCAGTCCTCGAACGTGGCGTGCGTCGCGTCTGCGGGTCCGCTGTTGCGGTTGTACCAGGCGGTGTCGAGGCGGGTTTCCCGCTGCTGGTGGCCTGCCCGGCAGCGCAGCCAGATTTCGCCGCGGGTAGAGAGGATCAGCCAGTCCCGGTATGCGCCGCACTCGGCGCAGGCGGCCATCTCGCCGTCAAGGACGAGGGGCTGCCTCCACGGCATCATCTTGCCGTCGACCTGGTCGTGGCTCGGCACTCGCAGCTCGGGCGGAAGGAAGTCGTCCACGACGCTGGCCGGCTCGGCGGGCTCCGGCTCGGTCGCTGGCACTCCGAAGCCGGGCGGGACCTGGCCCTGCAGCCGCGCGTGCAACTCGGCGAACTCTCTCTGAGCTTCGCTCGGCTCCTTGGCTCTGCGGCGTATCCGGTGAAACACCCTGGCGTCCTCCTTTACCTCGTCACCTCGTCCTGCGCGTTTCATGATCGTGCCCCACGTCCCCGGTGGTTTCAATTCACAAAGTTCACAGTCGCCTTTGGCCAGGTCAGCAGGAGTACTGCGGCTTCTCCGTTGCCCCGATGACGAGTTGGCCACGGTGCGTGTCTCCGTGCGGCGAATGGCCGTTGCCACGGTGTGCCCGATCACACGTCGTCTCCCTCGACCGCTCAACTTCAAGACGTGTACTGGCTCGACTCGCCGCACCTGCGTCGTGCCTGTCCGTGCTGCAGGTGCACGGATGCCGACGGCCTCCCATGCGGAGTGGGTCGTCACCGAGGTCCGGTGTGGCGTACGACCATGCTGTGGATTGCGGGCGGAGTGGTGGCGGTGTCCCTTCTCTCGGCGATGCGTTGAGGCCGCGCAGCGGCACCCGGCGGGCCTACCGGGCCGCACGCGATGCCTCCTCCCCGTTGCGCCGCCTACCGGGCGCGGAGGGCCTGGACGTTGAACGATGCGGTGCGGTGCGGCTTCCTGCGGCGCTGGTCTCGGGCAGGTGAGACGCGTCGGCGGGTAGGTCGGCCGTCCGGCGCATCCGCCACACGAGCACGTCGCTGACGGAGTCCGCGGTGCCGAGTTCGCGGCGTTCGGCAACGTCGGACAGGAGGGTGGCCGGGTCGTGGCCGGCGGCTTCGGCCTCCGCGATGGTTGCGGCCAGGGCGTACCAGCCGGGCTCGGCGAGGATCTGCTCGGCCAGCTCCGGCAGCGTCTCGCGAAGCACCACGGTTTGCCGCTGGAGCATCGGCCGGCTCAGGCGCCGGCCGCGCTGGTAGAGCACGCCGAGGGGCTGGGCGGAGGCGGCCTGGTAGGCGGTGCGCAGGTGCTCGGCGGCTCGGGTGGCGGCTTCGGCCTGCTGGGCGTGTCCCTTTCTGGCGTGCCAGTGCGCGGCGGCGGTGATGAGGAAGAACAGCATGTCGATGGCCATCGCGGTGGTGGCGCCGTCTTCCCCGCGGCCGAGGGCGGGGCCGCCGTGGACGAGGTCGCGGGCGGCCTGCCGCAGTGCGCGGTCGTGCCCACGTGCGGCGCGGACGTTGGAGCGCGCGGCGCGCTCGAAGGCCGTTGCAGCGTCGCGCAGTTCGCGGCGGGTGTGGGCGGCGGACGTCTTCGCGAGGGCATCCAGGACCTCGCCGGCAGCAGCGATGTGGGCGGCGGCGACCGCATCGTCGCCGTACTCGACGACGAGTACGGCCTGCCACGCGGCCGATGCCGTCCCGCGGCGGGCGGCGGCTGGACTGCCCGGCCCTGTGCGGGGTGCTTCCTCCTGCGGGGCAGCTGGGTTGTCCTGGGCGTCGCCGGACCAGCGCTCCCGGATGCGGGGCAGCGAGAGGTCGGGGGCGAGGCGCGCGCCGGGGTAGAACACCGGCTCGCCGTCCTTGTTCAGGTCGTCCGGCAGAGCAACTTTGTATCCGAGCAGGTCGCCGGAGGGCGCGGCGCGCTTGCGGATGAGGAGGCCGGCGGCGGCGAGCCGGTCGAAGAACTCTTCGTCGCTCCTCGCTCCGGTCACCGCGCGGCGCACGGTTTCGCGCAGTTCCTCGCGGGCGGTGCGCTCTCGTCCCTGACGTTCGGCCTTGTGGCGTTCGGCACTGGTGGGTCGCTGTGCGGCGGTGCCGTCGCCAGGCGCGACCTGGCGGAGGCCGAGTTCCTTCTCAATGAGGCGGGCTTCGGCCTGGGCGCGGGCACCGGAGCGGAAGTCGTCGGGGCGGTGACCGTCCTCCGTCACGAGGGTGGCGACGATGTGAATGTGGTCGTCCGCGTGTCGTACGGCCGCCCAGCGGCAGCCGGACTGTCCCTCGCCGGGGTCGATGCCGGTGGCTGCGACGATGCGGCGGGCGATGCCGGCCCACTCCTCGTCGGACAGGATCCGGTCGCCGGGGTCGGCGCGTACGGAGGTGTGCCATACGTGCTTGGCCGGGCGGGCGTGCTTGGCGAGGGCCATCACGGGCTGGTCGAGGAGCTGCTGGAGGTCCTGGAGGGTGGCGTTCGGGTCGCGGCCGGGGTCGGGGGACATCCCATCGAAGGAAGCGACGAGGTGCGGGTCGGTGTGGTCCTCGTACTTGCCGGTCTCGTAGAGGTAGTAGAGGAGACCTCTGGTATCCGACCCGGACGGGTTGACGCTGGGGATCATGAGCCGTGGTGCTCGATCAGACGTGTGGCGGCTTCGTGGGCGGTGTCGGCGGCACGCCGTACGGCGGCGACGGCCGTTTCGAGCTGGGGGGCGTCTGCGCCGGAGTTGAGAGCCTTGACTGCCTGGTTGAGGTTGCTACCGGCCCAGCCGAGCCGACGCCGGCTGTCGAACAGGGCTGTGATCACTTCGCGTTCGTCGGCGATCTCGGCGCTGGTGCGGTCGAGGTCGCGGGCGGCAGCGAGCGCGGATCGGGCAAGGAACCCGGCGACGGACAGATTGCATCGGGCGGCGGCGGACTTGATCAGGGCGAACTCGTCTTCGTTGAAACGCGTGGCGGGCTGGTGCAGGCGCTTCGTCTCGGGCGGTTGACGCGGGCGCTGACGGGCGCGGGGAGTGCGCTGTCGGCGTGCACGCGGTTCGTTCTGCTGTTCCTCCTGCCCAGGCTTCGATCCGCCCTCGGTCGAAGCCTGAAGGACCTGCGCCCCCCGGTGCAGGTCCTCTCCCGCCCCCTTGGGGGCGGGTTTGGCGGAAGCTATGCTTCCGCCCCAACTTGCTCGCCCCGAGACCGAGTTGGAGTCGGGAGCGGGTTCTGGGGTGGTGCCGTTCTGGGCGGGGTTCGTCATCGCGTTTCGGACCTCGTGGAGCGGGTGTGGTGTTGGATGGTCGCGGCCAGTGCGAGGACGTCGGTCGGCCCCAGAAGGAGACGGACGGGTCCGTCGGGGTCGTCCTCGACGAGCCACTGGCCGGTCGGCATGCGGACGGCGGCGTGCAGGAGTCGCCGACGGACCAGAACGTCCGCCCAGGCGCGGGCCTCGGCGGATGTGGGCTCGGATGAGCGAAGGGGACGCGGAATCACGGCGTGTCTCCTGAAGCGGGACGGTGGCCCGGCACAGAGCCGGGCCACCGGCTGCGACTAGGAGTTTTAGCTGGGGTTTTGCCGGTTCACCCGCACTCTGGGCACCGGCCGACGTGACTGTTGAGCGCGCGGGCCATCCGCTCCTTCGTCGAGGCAGCCTGCTTCGCGCTGGACTTCGCCGCCGGCCTGCCCTCGTGCCGCTTGGAGTGGGCGAGCATGAAGCCGATCTCCCGCTCGTACTCCGCGCGGACGGTGTCGAACTGGTGGCAGGTCTTCATCGGGCGGTGCTCCTTGTCGTCGTGCTGCCGTCACTCCGCAGTTGCTGGAGGACGAGGCTCAATCGGTCGTTCCGGCCGCCCTTCAGGCCCTCGCGGCGGAGGATTTCCCGCAGCTGGACCCGGGTGACGGACTCGTTGCCGTCCCGTTCGAGCAGGGCGGGGACGTGGGGACGGACCTCTTGGACGAGCTGGTCCACCGACTGCTCCGGCTCGCGTGGTGGGCGCTGTGTCTGCGGGGTGCGGGGCCGGGCGCGCTTCCCCTTGTTCTTCGTCCGGGGCTTCGTGGTCGTCTTCTGACGGAGGGGAACCTTGTGTC
>NZ_JBVHHL010000059.1:0-39171 GCF_055561075.1 Streptomyces sp. NPDC022910 | reverse complement strand
TCCCCGGTCCCCGGTGGGCTCGGTCCCCGTGTCGGTGTGGGTCGGTCCCCGGTCCCCGGTGGGCTCGGTCCCCGTGTCGGTGTGGGTCGGTCCCCGGTCCCCGGTGGGCTCGGTCCCCGTGTCGGTGTGGGTCGGTCCCCGATGCGATTCAGGGCTCTGCGCGGGGACTTCTCGCGTGGTGCGGGCGGTCCCCGTGTCCCCGGCGTCCCCCTCTGCGGCTTCCGGATCGGCGGGACCGGTCCCCGGGACCGCGTCCGCTTCGGAGTCCTCGGTCCCCGCTTCTTCGACTTCGGTCCCCGCGCCTGCCGATGCCTTGGAGTCCGCGATTTCGGGGACCGGTCCCCTCGGGCCGCCCGGTCCCCGGTCTCCGTCCAATTCGCCGGGACCGTGAGGACCGGCTACGGAGACAGGCACTTCCGAGGTCCTCTGCGAGGGGACCGTGGCGGCCGTGGCCGTGCTGCACGCTGGGTACCAGGGAGAAGGCAGCGGGACCGTGGCGAGCGCAAGTGCGTGCCGACGTGCGGCGAGCTGGTCGAGCAGCTGCGCGCGCTGGAGGGGGTCGGTGCCGACCGAGGCCCTGCCGACCGCCTTCGACAGGCGCCGGGTGAGCCGTCGGCCGCGCCAGTTCCGCTGCTGCTCGGGCGTGCGCTCGGCGAGGCAGGCAGCGAGGGCGACCGCGCGGGTGGTGGCCCGGTCCCGGGTGATCTGCGCGGCGTCGCGGTCTCGCGCGGCGATACCGAGGCGGGACAGGAGCCGCTCGCGCGCCTCACGCCCCAGGACGGCGATCAGGCCGTGGGAGGCGGCGCCCGGAGTGCGCAGGCGCAGTTCGATTCCCATGGCGAGGTGCCACAGCATCGCCGCCATGACCGGCCCGACGAAGGCCCGGACCGTGCCGCCGACAGGACCGCTCTCGGCATAGGCGGGAATTACCTGCACTCCGGTGATCACCCAGACCAGCGTGCCCGGCAGGCCAGGGGCGCCCTGAGTGGCCAGGTTCTGTCGCGCCATGAGCGCGGTCGCGAAGAGCGCCAGCTCGGCCGCGGCGAACATCCCGGCCCGCTCGGCGGTGCCTGCCATGTCGAGGTAGTCGGCCGCGAAGCGCCACGAGGTGTCGGCGCTGTATGCGGTGCAGCCGAGGGCGGCCAGGGCCGCGACCCTGACCGCGGGGCCACCGAGACGTTTCTGCGGGCGCGTGCCTCGGCGTCGGATCGTCCAGGCGGTCAGCACGAGCGCGAGCACGAGGGTGGCGGGCACGCCGGCGACGAGGAGGAGAGGGAGGTCCGGAGCGGCGCTGAGGGCCAGGACGGGGTGGGTCATGCGGCCTTTCCGAGAGTGGCGTGCGCCGGGGTCGACGCTGCCGGGCGGGCTGTCGGCTGCTGAGTGCCGGGTGCGGTGGGCGAGGGGCTGCCCGTTGCCGGGGTGGTCTTCTTGCGCTTCTTCTTGGGGCGCGGCACGCCGTAGGTGCGGTCGCGGTCGAAGACCTTGTTGGCGGCCTGCCGGAGCAGATCGCGGGCGTGCTTGCGGCTGATCTGCAGGGCGGCGGCGAGCCGGTCGGGTCGCCAGCCGCGCACGTAGGCGTGGTCGATGACGACCTGTCGTTCGGCCTCGGTCAGGTGCACGTCGCGTCCCTGGAAGAACGCGGTCACGCGCCGGTAGTCGAGGCGGTGTGGCAGGTCGTCGTGCAGGGGACGCCGCTCGGCTTCGGTGAGGCCGCCCCAGATGCCCTCCTTGAGGACGTTCTCCAGGGCGAAGTCGAGGCAGTCGCGGCGTACCGGGCACCAGCCGCACAGCTCCTTCGCTTCGGCGATGGCTTCGTGGTCCCGGGGGAGCGGGAAGAAGACGGCGTCGGCGTCCTCGACGTCCATGCCGTGGCAGGCTCCGCGGGTGTGCCAGTTGGTGTCTCCGATGCCGCGCAGGCCGGTGGCCGGCGCGTCGTGGGTGGTGATGTGGCGCAAGGGGGTCTCCGATGTGCTGCCGCGTCCGCCGGCTGGGGCGGTGCTGGGCGGATGCGGCGTCGGGTGCCGGCTGCGGCGCGAGAGCTTGCGCCGCAGCCGGGGTGAGACGGTGATGTTGGGCGGTGGTGCACCGGACGGGATGCACGGGCCGGATGCGCCGGTCAGGCCATGGCGGGCTGCTGGGCCTGCTCGTTCTGCTGGGCCGCGGCGAGGTCGAGGCGGCCGGGATGGGGGGTGGCGCGCGGGGCGGTTCCGCGTACCCCGTCGTCGGGGCCGATCCGGCGGCGACGACACGGCTCGCCGGGTTGGGCCAGGCACCACTCGCACCTAACGCTCAGAGCGTCGGGCAGCCCCTGTGCGACGGCGGCCTCGCGAGCTGCTCGCGCGGGCCGGTAGGGCGCGAGGGCTGCACGGGCGGCGGGCGGGATGCAGGAGCCGACCTCCCGCAGCCGCGTCTCCAGCCTCGGGTCGATCCCGTCGCGACCGCTGGTGATCGCCCTGGCCTGCGCGGGCTGCGCGGTGCCGGCGGCGACGGCGCGGCGGGTGCCGACCAGCTCGGCCGTCCAGGCCGCCTGGTCGTCCGGGTCGACGGACGGCGTGGGGTCGGAGTGCCTCGCCAGGCGATCGCGCCGGTAGCTCTCCCAGGGACGGGCCACGTCCGCGGGCAGGATCTGGTACGGCGAGGTGCGGATGTGCTGGCGGGCGGCGACGCGGGCGTCCCAGCCGTGCGGGGTTGCCATCGGCACGTCGCCGAGCAGCTCGTGCCACTGGGCGAGCTGGTCGCGGGCCTCGCCCTGGTCGGTGCGGATGGTGCGGGGGTCTAGTCGGCCGATGTAGGCCAGCAGGGCAGCGATTTCGCGGCGGTCCACGGTCAGCCCTCCGTTCCGGTCGGCTCATCGAGAGCTGCGAGTAGAGCGGCGGTGTGGGCTTCCGCCCGCGTCATGCCGCTCCGCTGGTCCGGGTTCTTGCCGGGCACGGCGTAGAGGTTCGGGCGACCCGGGGCGTGCTCCCGGGCGACCCAGGAGCGCCAGTCGGCAGCCCAGGCATCCGCCGGCCTCGGCTTGAAGCCGGCACGGTGGGCACGCCACTTCGCGTCGGCCGCGGCGAGGCCCTGCTCGCCGAGGCGGTCGAGGTGTCCCTGCTGGCGGGCCCAGGTGTGGGTGGCTGGGTCGACCTGCCACTCGGCAGCCGAGGTGACGGCAGCACCACCACTGCTGTACCTACGGTTCAAATCCGGTTCACTACGGTTCTGTGTGCCGGTTTCCGGTACATGGCTGTGCCGGTTTCCGGTACGTCGGGGTGCCGGTTTCCGTCGAGACCTGCCGGTTTCCGGTACTGCCGGTTTCCGGGCCCTCGCAGGGGATTCCGGCACCTCACGCGGGCGGATTCCACACCTTCGCAGGGCCGATATCCGGAGCGTCGGGGTGGGCTCGGGTCCTTCCTCCGGCGTCTGGTCGGCGCCCTCGTCCTCCTTCGTGGTCTCTGCCACGGCCTTGGCGGCGAGGGGGAGGCGGTAGACGGTGCTGCGCTGCGGGCCGGTGAGGTCGTCGAGCTGTTCCAGCTCACCGGCGTCGACCAGGCGATCGATGGCTTCGCGCACCGTGGAGACGGAGGCACGCGTGCGCTTGGCCAGACTGGAAAGCGAGGCCCAGGAGACGCACTGCTCGTCGGCCACCCGGTCGGCGATCGACAGCAGGACCAGGCGCGCGGTGCCCCGGCTGGAGCTGTGCTCCCACACCCACTCGCGGGCTTCGCTGCTCATCGGCCGCTCCCGGAGAACGGGCGGGGCCGGCGGCCCGCCGGGGCCGGGATGGTGTGGTCCGGCTCGGGGCGCTGAGGCGCCGAGGCGGAGATGACTGCCGCGCAGGCCAGGCAGAAGGGCCCTTTGCGCAGGGCAGGAGGCATGCGATACTCCCCTTTGCAGTGTTGCCACGCTGACGCGCCCCTCGGAAGGACTCAGCGTGGTGATGGTGGGCAATCTCCGCCCTTGCCGGGGCGGGTATGCCGCTTAGCGTTCGGCGTCCGTGAGTTACCGCTCTCGGGCGCCGTCGCTGTATTGCGGACCTTCTCGGTCCGGTCCGTGCTTGCTGACTCCTCACATCCGTCGTCGCGGGCGGGCTGCCCGGGGACGACGAACATACGCACGGACCCGTGTCAAGATCCAGACTTGGTTCTTAAACTCTGCACTGGTTGCAGAAAGTCACCACGCCATCTACTGCCGAAGCTGAACGTGTGACCGGTTGCGGGCTGCCGCTCTCCGCCATCCAAGGGCACCGTTGCCGCGGTTGCCTCGAATGTCGAGTACGTGACATTGTGTCCGAATTGGAGCGGGTGTCTGGTATTTCCCGCAGCGGAAATGCGATGTGGATGAGGTGTTTCGACTGTCGCCTCCGCGCTTTCCGGTCGAACATCAAAGCCTTGCGTTCCAGGCGTGACGTATGTCGCTGTGCGAAATGTGGCTCGCGCCACGTCGCCCGGCGTGCTCGTGCCGGTAGAAACGGACAGGCTGACCTGAAACAGGCGGTACGAGCCACACGGAAACGTGCTGGTGAGGAAGAACTTTCCATACGCGGGATCATCGCGTCAACTGGTGTTTATGGCGGGGTAGGGTGGTCGAAGTGACGACGAAGTCCACCCAGGAAAGGATCATGAACGAATCGACCGAAGGTCAGGTGAACCCCAAGGGGCTCATGGACCGCCTAAACCGTCTGTTCGACACGGTGCACCCGCCCGACCGCGGACCCTTCAGCAATGCTGAAGTGGCCGAACTGATGGAGAAGCGAGGGCTGGGCAAGCTGTCGGCGCAGTACCTGTGGCTCTTGCGGACCGGGCGGCGCGATAACCCGACGAAGCGTCATCTCGAAGCGCTCGCAGGGTTCTTCGGCGTGGATCCCGCCTATTGGTTCGACGATGCAGTCGCCGAAAAGACCGTGCAGGAACTTGAGTTGCTCGCGCTGCTTCGCGACGCGAAGATCAAGAACGTTCTTCTACGCCTATCCGACGTCTCCGCAGACGGAAAGGATGCCGTCTTGGGGATCGTCGAGAGCGTACGAAAATCTGAGGGCTTGCCGCCTTCAACTGGCGCGTAAAACGGCCATAGTTCAGAAAGTGATCAAGGAAAATCAAATGTGGTCCGCACGTAGGCTGCGCCGGCCTGACCTATTGGCCGAGCTGAAGCTCCCGCACGTCACCAACATCCGCGATCTCAGCGACGAGATCTCTCGCCGCACGGGACGGACGGTGGTCCTGGAGCCCCGGGAGCAGGCGCCCTCGGTGTGCGGGGCATGCGCCGTCACGGAGAGTGCCGTCCACGTGTTCTACGACCCGCGGACCAGTTCCCTGCACCAGGACCACATCATCGCCCACGAGTTCAGCCACCTCCTGCTTGGCCACCACGAGAACCGGCCAGTGTCCGCGCTGACTCCGGCCTTCATCACCAGCGTGGACCCGGCCACCGTGCAGATGATGCTGGGCCGCACCAAGTACGACGAGGATGAGGAGCGGGACACCGAACTCCTCGCTTCGCTGCTCCAGCACCGGATCATCGACCGGTGGCTGCGCAGCGACGAGTCCTCCGGTGACGACGTCCAGGACCGGGTCACGCACACGCTTCTGCGCCGACGGGAGGGCCGGTCGTGAAGGACCTACTCCATCCGATCAGCCTCGTCGTCGCCACGCTCGGCTTCCTCTGCCTCCTGCGGGACGTGCTGACCCGCCGCCGAGACCCCGCCTCCACCGCGCTGGCCGCAGTCTTCCTACTGTCAGGACTGTCGTTCCTGTTCTCCATCACGCCGATGTGGAACTACCTCGACCGCGTGCTCGGCACCGTCAACCTCTCCGTCCCCCTGGCCATGGGGTGCGTGGTTGCGCTGCTGGCCTGCCAGCAGGTGGTCCTGACCTACTGGGGCTCGCCGCCCGAGATTGCCCGCCGGCAGAGCTGCCGGTGGCTGTGGGCTGGCTTCGCGGTGATCGCTGGGCTGCTGGTGCTGTTCGCCCTGCTGACGCCCAGCGCGCCGCGACCGATCAACTTCACGCTGTACTACGCCCACGACAACTGGTACGCGGCGTACCTCACCCTGTATGTCACGGCCTACACCCTCGGAGAGCTGTTCCTCGCCCGCGCCTGCTGGGGCTTGGCCCGTCGCAGCACCCGCGGCTCCGTCCGCGTCGGCCTGCGCATCGTCGCCCTCGGCGCGACCGTCACGCTCGGATACAGCGCCGTCCGCATCGGCGACGTCATCGCCGGCGCCTTCGACACCTCCCTCGCAAACTGGGAGGGCTTCGCCTGGACCTGCGGCGATGTCGGCGCCATGCTCACACTCCTCGGCTGGCTCGTACCCACCATCGGCGACCAGGCCCAGAGCATCCAGTACCGGATCAAGCAGTACCGCAGCTACTACGGCCTGCGCCCCCTGTGGCTCGCGTTCTACAGCGAAGCGCCTGAGATCGAGCTGCCGATCGACCGAGTCGACCCGGCCCAGAGGCGCCGCTTCCGCCGCATCTCAATCCGGCTCTACCGGCGAGCAGTCGAGATCCGGGACGGCCGGTTCGTGATCCGCCAGTACCTCGATGCCGCGGTCCGTGAGGCCAGCGAAGCCCATCACCGTGCCCGAGGGCTTCACGGCCAGGAGCTGTCCGCCGCCGTCACGGCCGACCAGATCCTCGCCGGAATCGCGGCCCGGGCCGACGGCGCCCGCCCGGCGCCCGACCAGCTCACCGAATTCGCCGACTCCGAACGCCAGACCAGTCGGCCCATGGACGACATCGACGCTCTCCTCGACGTTGCTCGCCACCTGCCCCGCCAGCCCGCACGAGCCCCCCACCTTGAGCGAGTCTCCGCATGACGACCGACCTCCCCCACCAGCCCGCTCATGTCCAGCTCCAGGCCCTGGACCGCCGCGAGATCTCCAGCCGCGAGCTGCTCGACCTCCACCTTGCCCGGATCGACGCCAGCCAGGTCAACGCTGTTGTCACTCGCGACGACAGCGCGGCTCGAGCTGCCGCGCATGCCGCAGACGAACGCCGCGCCCGCAACGAGAGCAGTGGCACCCTCGACGGCCTTCCCCTCACCATCAAGGACAGCTTCGAGACGGCCGGCCTACGCACCACCAGCGGCGCCGAAGAGCTGGCAGATCACGTACCCGCACGCGACGCCGACGCGGTCGCCCGGCTCCGCCACCAAGGCGCCGTCATCATGGGCAAGACGAACACGCCGACGTACTGCCAAGATCTGCACACCGACAACAGCCTGTTCGGCCCCACGCTCAACCCGCACGACCCCAAGCGCACCGCCGGCGGCTCCTCCGGCGGCCCCGCCGCCGCCGTCGCCGCACACCTGACCCCCGTCGACCTCGGCAGCGACCTCGCCGGCTCCGTACGGCTCCCTGCTCACTACTGCGGCGTCTACGGCCTGCGCCCCACACACGGACTCGTCCCGGCTCGCGGCCACATCCCCCGCCCGCCGGGATGGACCACCAGCAGCGACATGGTCACCCCGGGCCCGCTGGCACGCCACCCCCGCGACCTCGACCTGCTCCTCGACGCGCTGACGACACCGTCACCCGCCGAGAACAGCCCCTGGCTCGTCAAGCTGCCCAAGTCGCGCCGTGGAGGCGGCCAGCTCCGCGTGGCGGTGTGGGCTACGGACACCACCTGCCCCGTCGACCGCGAAACGGGCGATGCTCTCGCCACCGTCGAGCAGGCACTGGCCTTCGCCGGCACAAACGTCCGCTGCACTACGGGACCGGTCAGCTTCACCGACTCTCTCCGCCTGTTCGAGCAGCTCCTCCATGCCACGGCGACGGCCGCCACCGACGACGAAGCCGGCGCGGCCGAACTCGCGGCAGCGCGGGACCTGCAAGAGGATGACACGAGTCCACGGGGCACCTTCCTCCGCTACCGGACGCAGACACACCGCACATGGCTCCGCGCCAACGAGGAACGCCACCGGCTTCGGGAGATGTGGCACCGGTTCTTCGCTGACGCCGAGCACGATGTCCTCATCACCCCGGCCGCTCCCACTGCGGCGATCCCGGCCGGCGCCCGCTCTCTCATGGTCGACGGCGTCGAGCGGAGCTTCTTCGACCAGACCGGCTGGGCCAACCTCACCAGCCACGTTGGTTTGCCCAGCGTGGTCGTACCCGTTGCGCGGAACGCGGAGGGGCTCCCGATCGGCGTGCAACTCGTGGGACCGATGTATTCGGACCGAGTCTTGCTTGCAGCGGCTGAATACTTGGCGTCGCTTCTCGGAGAAGCGGCCGAGGGCATCGGTCTCTGACGCCGTTGGTCAGAGGGACGGGCGCGGCTCGGTCCATGTTCGGAACACACCTCGGTTCCTGGGCGGATCGAGTACGGATGCGAGCGCGTCAAGCAAGACCTCCTCGGTCTCGTCGAGCCGTTCCAGCAGCATCAGCGCCGACTCCCGCCGGGAGCAGGTCTTGCGCCCCGTCGGGAACGCGTCCGGGCCACTGGAAGACGAGCCTCGCGGAGGGCTTGTCGAGCACGTCGCCGGTCGGCAGTTGCTCGTTCGGGGTGCCGGCCGGGTGGACGGTCATCGGCGGGTAGCCGCTCTCGCGCACTTGCTGGTCCCATGTGCGCACGCAGTCGGCGAAGCGCTCCGCCAGCTCGTCGGCGGCCGGGCCGTAGCCGTGGATGAAGAACTCCGTGAGGCGGTCGGCCGGATCCGCGGCGTCCTTGACTTTACGGTAGGTCAGGTAGGCGAGGGAGCCGTCCGACAGCATCGCCGCCGCGTCCTGCTGCGCGACCAGCGCGGAACCCTTTGAGGTGGCCAGGCGGCAGAACCCCGGCAGCGTGGTCGCTGCGTAGACCTGCAGGGTCTCGAAATTGAAGATGCCGCGGACGACGAGGCCCGTGGTGAGTTCGTGCCGCGGTCCGCGCAGCGCCGCCTCGATCCCGGAGGTACCGCCGGGCTCACCGTCTTCCCACCGCACGGTGACCTCGCCGCCGGCCAGTGGGACGGCGGGTGCGGTACGGGCGGCGGCGCCGCGGTCCCGCACGAACCCGCAGTACGTCCAGTGTTCGCAGTGCAGCACGTCGCCGCGCCGGACGAGGGTGAGGGAGCGGGTGTAGCCGCCCATATCCAGCGGAACGACCAAGCGCGCCCCCTCGGCGAGTTGCTCCCGCCAGGCCGGGGCGATGTCGGACGCGGTGTGCGTGATCATGATCCCGTCGAATCCCTTGGCGGGGACGTGGCCGGGGGCGCCGAGACCACCGTCGCCGAGGACGGCGGTGACCCGGCCGCTGCCGGCTTCCGCGCACAGCCGCTGAGTGCGGTGCACTACGTACGCGTCGACGTCCACGGTCACCACGCGTCCGCGCTCTCCCAGGACGTGGGCCAGGAGCTCCGCGTTGTATCCGCCGGAGCCGACCTCCAGCACGGTCATTCCCGGCTCCGGCCGGAGTTGCTCGATCATGTCGGCCTGCAGCCAGGCTGCGGAGACGGAGCTGAGCGCGGTCTGGGGCGACTCCCGGACCGTCACCACGGCAAGGTCGTCGTGGTAGGCCGTCTCCAGCGGAGCCTCGGGCACGAACCGGTGCCGGGGGACCTCCCGCAGTGCGGCTTGGACGCGGGGGGAGGGCGCCCAGCCCTTCTCGATGACGGTGGCCGCCATCCGCTCGCGCAGCCGCGCGGCCTCGGCCGGCTCCCCGGGCACCGGCGGGACGGCGGCAGAGCACGCGTAGGAGCGGATGGGCGGCAGCCCCGGCAGCACGCCGGGCCACACTGCGGTGAGCGCCTGCGTGGTGGGCGCGAAGATCTTCCCCAAGGCGGCCAAAGCATGGAGGTCGTGCCACTCCCACCGTACGAAGCGGTGCGGCTCGGGCAGGCCGAGTTCACCGCTCCAGGTGGTGACGCGGACCACGGCGGTGATGCGGCGCACGTCGAGGCGGTCGTCGTGGAGCACGGTGATGACGTGAGCGTCTTCCAGGCGCGCCGTCAGCCCGGTCTCCTCCGCCAACTCCCGGACAGCGGCAGCCGGTGCAGCCTCCCCTGTCTCGATCCGGCCCCCGGCAGTTCCCACATGCCCCGGGTCGAGCGGCCCAGCAGGACACGTCCGGACGCGTCGGTAACCACCACTGCGGCACCGAAAACGGCCTGCGGCTCGGGCCGCCGCTTCTCCTCCGCGCTGAACGAACTGGCCGGCCCGCGCAGGATCAGCACCGCCAGGCCCTGCGCGTCGAACCGCTCAACCTGATCGAAGCCGTCGGTGAGCGCAGCCAGTTCACTCTCGTCCAGCGCGATGTGGCGCCGCTCCTCGGGGGTGTGTTCCACGACCGGCGTGATGATGACCAGCACCCCGCCCCTGCGAAGGCGCGCGGCCAGCCGGCGCACGACACGGGCACGATCGCGGATGAACGCGATGGACAGCCGCAGCACGACCAGGTCGTAGCCGCCCTCCGCGAGGTCGGCCAGGTCGTCGTGCTCCACGTCCACGCACAGCCAGCGCACCGCCTCCACCTCGGCGTGCTCCGTGCGGGCCCGCTTCAGCGCGCCCTCAGCGAAATCGACTCCGTCGACGGTGTACCCGAGGGAGGCGAGGTAGCTAGCCAGCTCGCCCGTGTTGTTTCGACATAGGTGCAGTGTCTCTCTGATGACCGATCCTCCCGCTGACCAGCAGTTGTGAGAGAGCCCAAGGGGTGTCTCTTTGGCTAGCATCCCCGGCATGGAACAGGCGTTCTACTCATCAGAGGGCTGGGAAAGTTGGGGCTTGGAGTTCAAGCCGGTCATTCCTGAGGGGATGGTGCTCGTCTTCGACGACGACCTTCGGTTTGAAGACGAGCACGGGCTGCGTACCTCGGCGATCGTGAACCGGTGGGCCTGCCAGCTGCCGACCAACGGCTGCCCCGCGGCAAACTCCTGGACATCGTATGTCGGCGCCGTACGCCAGTGGTCGGAGTTCGGAGAAGAACACGGGGTCGGTCTCTTCGACAGCCGCGAGCGGCTCAAGGCGCTGCTGAGCGCCTATGCGGTGTACCGGTCGCAGGGTCCTGTCGACGGCAGGCAGAGGTTCAGAGTCACCACCTGGAACCAGCACATGACCATGCTCAGCGTCTTCTACGCCTGGGCGATCGAGAATGGCTACACTACCTCGCTGCCGTTCACCTACCGGCAGGCCACGGCCGTCTTCTCCGGACAGCGGCGGGAGGTCCGCCGGAACTCCGCCCGGCGCCGCCAGCCGAAGCCCCACGTGACCATCAAGTACCTGGAGGACGAGTTCGCCGACCTGTTCCACAAGGGCCTGGCCCGGCTGCAGCCCGACGGGTCGGTGGAGCGCGGCTACCGCGGCAGGGAGATGGCCCGCAATGCGGCAGTCGGACGGTTCGTCTTCTCCTCCGGGCCGCGCAAGCAGGAGTTCTCCTACCTTCTGGCCTGCGAGGTACCGAAGTTGCCCAGCCGCCGCAGCGAGGTGCCAGTCCTCGTCCCGCTGCCGGAGGGCATCACCAAGGGCAGCAAGTTCCGAAACGCATGGATCGACTACGACGCGTTGGCTGAGCTGCACAACTACCTGGAGTTCGAGCGGGCCGCGGCAGTTCAGGGGTCGACCTGGATGCCGCCGCGGCGCTGGGGCGAACCGCTCATCGTGACCGAGGCGACGGCCCTGGGCGGCAGGGTCAACGGCGCCTGGACGACTTGGGAAACGCTGGGCCCGCCCGAACGCCGCCGGCTCGTCGCGCCCGGCGGCGGGTCGATGCTGCTCTCAGTGTGCGGCCCGGGGCGCCCGTTCACCGACTGGAACACCGTGTTCGAGCGCGCATCGGACCGGATCCGGGAACGCTACGAACCCCGATTCCCCCATGTCACCCCGCACCGCGGGCGCCACTCCTTCGCCATGCAGACCATGGCCAAGCTGGTACGCGGCTACTACGAGCGGGCCGCCCGACTGGTCAAGGACGGTGATGACGACGCCGGACTGGCGTTGTACCTCAAGACCACCGAGCCACTGCTGGTCCTGCGTGACCTTCTTGGCCACTCCAGTGTCCTGACCACAGAAGTTTATCTCAATCGCCTAGATACGACCCGAATCTTCGCCGAACTGCACCGGCGGGTCGGCGAGGCCACCGGGCTCTTGCCGGCGTCGGCCGTCCACGAGGCCGAAGCGGAATTCGACGACGAAGACGACAGCGAGGACATCTGATGCCTGCCACCCTACTCGAGAACCCACTGGGCATCGCCGCCGTCTTCAGCGACGGGACGAGCGTGTCGATGATGGTGAACGTCACGGCGGGCGGCAAGACCTACGCCACACGGAACCCTGCCCTCGCTCAGGACATGCTGCTGGGGCTCGCCGATCTCGTACACCCGCACGGCGACATTGACGCGAAGCGCACACTCAACGACTACACCGCGGCGATCCGCGCACTGACCAACGATCTGGCCGGCCAGGGCTTTACCGGCGGCGCCGCCGAGTTGACGCGTGCTCACCTGGCCCAACACTGGCTGCGAGGTGCCCACCGTGCCGCACTGGAGTCCCTCAGCCGACGGATGCTCGCCCGCGCCGACGATCTCCACGGACTGCTGACAGCGGACGTTCGGGAAATGGTGGACGGCCGCCATTTCCAGGTCCAGCGCAAGTCCGAGAACACGCTCGCTCCGTACACCGAGAGCGAGTGGGCCCGGCTCGCCAAGGCATGCGAGACGGTCGTCAAGGATTCGTACGCCGCCTTCCGCAAAGCAAGAAGGGCCGCTGAAGACGGACAGGATCCGCTCAAGGGCGGATGGAGCGAGGCCAACGTGTACTGGGCCTATACGCAGTTCGGACCGGTGAAGGCGACGCCGTACGCCGACTGGTCGCCGGGCCACTTCTCCGGCCTGCCGGAGAGGCGGTTCCCGTACCGCAAGGTCGCCGTCTCGTCGCTTCTGTTTCCCGATGCCTCCACCGTGCTGGCCTACCGGCTGTTGTTGGGCATCTACACCGGCATCGTTCCCGACGGCTTGGACGACCTCGGGCTGGGTGATGTGGACTGGGCCGGCGAGTCGACCGTCCTGCTCTCCTACATCAAGGGCCGCACGGCCGAGGAGAGCCGGACTCTGACGAAGCGGGCCAGCCGACTGCTGGAGCAGTGGCTGGACCACTCCTCGCTGACCCGGAAGTTCGCTCCGACGCACATGCGTGACGCCTTGTGGGCGCGCTACGTCCCCCGCGGCGTGCACCACTGGTTGACCACGGCGACCACCAACGAAACCAGCCAGAAGTGGATCCTTTCGCAAAGGCTCTCGGCCGACGACGGCGGACCGCTGCAACTGCATCTGCACCGGATCCGGACGACCTATGACTCGATGCGGGACCGCCGCTCATGGGCGGGCAGCCGACGCGCGACGCTGGATCCCAACCGCAGCCCGCAGGTCGAAGCCGACCACTACCTCGGCGCTGGCACACCCGAACAGCAGGCCCGTGGTCGAGGAGATCATCGTCGAAGCGCAGAACGACATGCTTCGCAAGGCCGAGCCGCCCATGGTGTTTGCCACCGAGGACGCCGCAACCCTGGTGCGGGATTACCCCGAGCAAGTCGCCGCTCTCGGACTGGACGACACGGCTCTCGCCGAACTCGTCCACGGGGAACGGAATGTCTTCAGCGCCGCCTGCGGCGACCAACTGTCGGGACTGCACGGGCCCAAGGGCAAGCCATGTCCCGCCCGGCCATGGGTCTGCCTGCTCTGCCCGCTGGCACTGCTTACTCCGCGGCACCTGCCGAACCTGATGCGCCTGCGCGCGTTCTTCGCCCGCCAGTGGGACCAGATGACCGCCGAGGAGTTCATGCGGAACTTCGGGCCGTACGACCAGCGGGTAGCCGAGATTCTCGCCCCCGACGTCTACTTCCCCTCCTCGACGCTGCTGGAGGCCGCGGCCCACGTGGCGGATACCGACGACGAGCTGCCCCTGCGGCCGGAAGAGACGACCCGATGATGAGCCGCAGCACAACCACCGCCCTGGCCCAGGGCCAGCCTCACCCCAGTCCGCTGGCGGACGTCGACATCTGTCAGGCCGTGGGCCTGGCGGTGCGCTCGGGCGGGAACCGGCCGATGGTCGGCCAGCTGATCTGGGACTTCGCCGATCTGGAGGGCCTGCCCGCCCACCTGCGCCCGGTCCAGGCCCGACTGGACTTCACCAGCATCCACAACCCGAAGTGGCGGACCCTTGCCCAGGAGTACATGTTCGCGCGCATGGCCCCCGGGCACGAGGCGGTACGGCACCTGCCCAGCGCGTTCCGCATCCCCCTCCACTTCGATACATGCAGGAACCGTCTGGCCGAGCTCAGACGGTGGTTCAACTGGCTCACCGAGCGCGGCGTCACTTCCCTGGAGGACGTGACACAGCAGCACTGCCAGGGCTTCTACGAATCCCGTCGGCATACCCGGGGCCCGCACCGAGGGCCGTTGCGCCCGTCCGGGCAGAGCACCCGCATGGCCGCGGCCCAGGTCGTGCAGGAGCCCGCCTTCTACAGCGACCTGTTCACCACGGACCGCTTCGCCGAAGGGTTCGTCCCGTGGGCCGGCCGAAGCCCTTACGAGGTCGCGGGCTGCAAGCGGGCCGGAGAGAACATCGCCCAGCCGCTGCGTGACGAGGCACTGCGGCCCTGGCTGGCCGCCGTCCTGTACATCGTGCAGACACTCGGTCCCCACATGCTCGAACTGATTCGCACCGTGCGGCAGTACGACGACGGGGCGCCCTGGAAGAGTGAGGGCACCCAACTGGAGCGCCTGGAAGCGGCCATACGCACCCACCTCGACCAGGGCGTCCCTCTGGAGCCGGTCGGCGCCAGGGAGGTCAGCTCGCGGACCGACGAGGGCTGGTCCGCCGAGGACCCCCTGCTCGCGGTGAACGTGCTCTCCATCGCCCGGGAGGCGGGGATAACGTCCTTCGCCTACCAGTACCTGCCCCCGCTGCGTCCCTTGCTGGAACAGACCGTGGCGGCGGTGGGACTGCGGCCGAGATGGGCGTGGAACGCCGCCCAGGTGGACCGCGCCGACGGCACCGGAACAGTCCCGTGGACCGAGGGCTTCGCCACGGCCGAGGAAGCGGGCCACATGGTGGAGCGGGTCCGCACCGCCTGCCAGGTCGTCGTCGCCCTGCTCACCGGCGTACGCAACAGCGAGCTGGCGGCGATGCCGCTCGACGCATGCATCCCCCCGCAGGACCTCGGCGCCGGACGCATGCGCTACCGCCTGCGGACCAAGCTGATCAAGGGTCAGAAAGAACTGGGCGGGGTGTGGGAGGAATGGGTCACTGTGGCCCCCGCCTACGACGCGGTTGCCCTCGCCGTGCAACTGGTGGACCCCCGCCGGCCCACCAACCATGTCTTCGGCCGCACCACGATGGCCAACCGCTGCGCCAAGCTGCGCCGGTGGGTCAACGGCCCCGAGGGGCAGCGCCTGGGCCTGGAGCCGATTCCCGAGGACAAGATCAATATGCGCATCACCCGCCGCACCCTGGCCGTGGCACTCGCGCACCGGCCTGGCGGCCTGCTGGCCGCCAAGATCCATCTCAAGCACGTTTCGATCGTCACGACCGAGGGCTACGCCGCCAGCCCTGGCGGCTCCCAGGCCAAGTTCATGGCGGAGGTCAGCGCGGAGGAGCAGGCCCGCAATAAGAACCTTACCCTGGCGGCGTTTCGCGACTACCAGAACGGGATCCGTCCTGCCGGGCCTGGCGCCCGCGATCTGATCGACCACTTCAAATCCGTCGATGAGGAGATCCTCGCGATGCAGGCATCGTCACCCGGTACCCGTCCCGGGGACGAGGAGGTGATCCAACTCCTGGCCCGCCGGGCGAAGACCCTGCACCTGGGAATCGCGAACTACTGCTGGTTCGCCGACCCCTCCAGAGCGCTGTGCCTGCTCCTGGCCGGCACACCGAAGGCGGACAAGCCGCTGGTCGGCATGTGCGACTCGGCCCGCTGCCCGCAGGCCACCCACCACCGTGCCCATCGGCCGGTGTGGGCCTCCAGCGCGGAGAACAAGAAGGTGTTCATCGGCAAGATCGGACGCGGGCAGAAGGACGAGAAGGCCCGCCTGCAGAAGGAACTCGACCGCGACCTGCGGGTATTGGCCGAGATCGACGCCGCGACCGGAACGGCAGCGTGACATGGGACGTATCAGCGAGGACACCCGAGCCCGCAACGAGGCGGCCATCCGAGCGGCAATGGACCGGCTACTGCGCGGCGACCTGCCGCCCGGCGGCAAATGCGACCTGCGGACGCTGGCGAGCGAGGCCGGCGTGCCCCGCACGGCCTTCTACGCCAAGAAGAACCGCGACGGCACCACCCGGCCAGGGCCGTATCAGCACCTGGCCGACGAGTTCGAGCGACGCCTGACTGTTTTGCGCGACGCCGGTACGGTCCCCGATCCCAGGGCTGCGCAGATCGAGAGGCTCAAGGAGGCCAACGCCGCTCTCAAGTCCCGCCTCGATCAACGCGATGCCGAACTGGAGACGCTGCAGGACTTCAAGCGACGTGCCCTCTCCCAGATCGCCGCCCAGCACCTGGAGATCGAGCGCCTGCGGGAACAGGCCGCAGCCGTCGGCAACGTCCGCCGGCTCCCACCGGGCAGGGCGGGAACAGCGCCGTTCGGGCCATACAGCTGAAGCCATGCCCACACCGAGAGATTCCGGTACCCATCCCCAGGCTCCGTCGGCCCTGAGCCGCGCGCATGCGCGCGGCAGCCAACGGTAGCAGCCGATATTCAGCCGTCAACTATCCACCCGCCCAAAATAGCTCATTTACGGCGATACGCCGTGAGGCTCGCACCGTATCGCGGCTTGCCGGGTAATGAACCCCCAGTTGACACCGGGAGAATAGAGGACAAAGTCAACGGAAGGCGCCCGTGAGACACGATGGCTTGACTCCCTTCCCTCGCCTACTAACCCCGTTGACCAACCAGATTTCACTACCTAGGTTTACGTCGATACGTGATACGTACACCGGATGCCCGTAAGGCAAATCCGGCACCGGCAGAGAACGAGCGCCACATTTTCCAGGCGTTACTTGACGGCTGCCCAAGGTGTCACGAGTCAGCACCGGGGGTCGTTGCTTCGTAGCGCCGACGCGCCCGACACGGGCCGTATTTAGGTCCTTGACTGCACCTGTCAGTAGAACACGCGTTATCGCAAGTCGTTCACGCAAGTGTGAAAGGATGCGAAAGACTGTGGACTGGTCCCGCAGTGTAGTGGTGGTTGTGAGTCCGGACTCCTTTATTCGCGGTGTGGGTCGCCGCATCGTGGATGAAGTGTTGCTCTCCGGCTGTGAAGAAATTGCGGCGCGGGTCGTGCAACCAGGCAGTTTGTTGTTAGATGCAATCTATGACGATCTCGCCCGGAAGCGAATATATTTCGGCACGTACCGACACGGCAGCTGTAGTTCCGGCGTCTGCGCTGGTAGGAGGCTTGCGGGGTCGGGTGCGGGCACAGATACGGCCACCATGATCATGAACGTTTGTGACGACGTTTCAGGACCAGGTGGCCGTGGAGGCCACGATAGCCCAGGCTGCCTGGGACCGGGTGTTCCGGGCGGCAATGGATGCGATCGCGGGCTGCTTCGCGCGGCGTGAGACACGTGCGACGGCAGCGGAGATGATCACCGGGCTGCTGAGGGAGGTGGACACGCGGAACTGCTGGACGCTGGCTGAGGCGCTGGGGCATCCAGGCCCGCACCGGCTGCAGCACCTGCTGTCACGGGCGAGGTTCGACCATGACCGGGCCCGGGAGGAGATCGCCCGCTTGGTCGTGCGTGAACTCGCAGGTCAGGAAGTGGTGCTGGTCGCGGACGAGACCGGGGACGCGAAGTCCTCGACCGACTGCGTCGGCGCCGGCCGCCAGTACTCCGGCGCGATCAAAGGCGTCGGACTGTGCCAGGTCGCCGTGCACCTGGCCGCGGTCACCGAGTCGGTGCGGGTGGTCATCGACCGGGCCCTGTATCTCCCGAGAGACTGGGCTGCGGACGAGGAACGCCGTGAAGCAGCCGGCGTCCCGGAAGGGATCATGTTCGCGACGAAGCTGCAGCAGACCGCCGCCATGGTCAAGAAGGCGCTCGAGCTGGGCGTCCAGGCACGCTGGTTCGCCGGTGACGATGTGTATTCGGGCCGTGAACTCCGCAGGAGTATCCGGGAGTTCGGGCTCGGCTACGCGATCGGCGTGTCGCACACGTACACCGTCACGGACGGAGCGGGCCGCAGGTGGAAGGCCCGCCAGATGATCAACAAGGTGCTGCCGCACCAGTGGATGCGCATGCAGACCGGACACGGAACGAAGGGCACCCGCGAGTATGACTGGGCCTGGCTCGATGTCCGTGCGGACGACACCCCTAACGGACACGGAGACGACGGCACCAGCGTCCTGGTCGCTCGCCGGCACCGGTACACCGGCGAGCTCTCCTTCTTCCGCTGTTGGTCGACCGAAGATGTCACCCTCGCCCAACTGGTCAACGTGATCTGCCGACGATGGCGGATCGAGGAGACTTTCCAACTCGGCAAGACCTTCACCGGCCTGGACGAAGGACAGGTGACCTGCTGGAACTCCTGGATGCGCTGGTCGCTGTTCTCCCTTGCCGCATCCGCCGTCCTCGCCCTGACCGCTGCTGCCGCGACCACGGCGGGCCCTGCCCGACCGGCCCGTCTCGTCCCGTTGACCTGCCCCGAACTCGTCCGAATCCTCCGGGCGTTCGTCCTCACACCACCAGTCCGGGACGCGGAACACATCCTGCACTGGATGGCCTGGCGCCGCCACCATCAAGCCATCGCACAAGCCTGCCACCAGCGCCGACACGCTCTCCATGACCAGCCATGACCTGAACTACAGCTGCCGTGACCGATACCGTGCAATCGACGCACTCTACGGTCTCGGCCCCTCGCTGGCGCTTCTCCTACAGGGCTCGTCCGGTATCCACCAGCAGTTCACCCAACTCAAGGGGTCCGGTCCGCTGGAGAAGGCATCCCCTGCCTCCCTACGGCTCCGGTTCGGTGCCGTCAACACGATCCTGGGGCTCCTGCACGCCTCGGACAGCCCCGAAGAGACCGAACTCGACTGGCAGACCTTCTTCGTCAGAGACTGGAACAACCCGGGCCCCAGCGAGCTGCCCGACACCCCCACCCGATTGAGCACCCCTGGGGCGCGCGTGCTCGCCAGCCTTCTCGACAGCCCGCCCGGTACCGGGGAGAGCCGGGGGTTCCTCCAGGTGCGCGACCAGCTCAGGCGCGGCCTCGTCGCGCACTTGTGGGAACTCCTGCCACAAACGGAAGCTGCCCCTATGGCCCAGCATCTGGCCGCGCTCGATGGGGTCCCGCTGAGCGGTGAATTCGTCACCGGGATGGCGAAGAGCCTGGACGGGGCCGTCGATCTCCTGCTCCGGCGGGCGCTCACTGCGTCCTTCACCCCCGACGAACCGCCGCTGGACACGGGCAGACTGTGGCGGACGCTGGAGGGCCACGGCATCACGATCGACCCTTGGGCCCGCGCCGTGCTGACGACCTGCCAGTACTTCCCGCCCCTCACCCACGTCGAGGACCCGCGGGAGCCCGGGCCCTCTGCAGACGCTCCACAGCTCACCCACTCCGGCACTGAGCCCGCCGCGCATGGCTGAGGCGGCGACGGCACGGCTCTGGGCCGGCGGGGAGGAGGCGATTCCGCACGGCACCCCGCGATGGGCCGTGGAAGAACGGCGACGGGTGCGCGAAACCCTCCTCGGCGCCCACCCCGCCCCGTACCCCTGCCACTTCGGGTCCATTGGTGAAAACAAGGGAACCAACCACTACACCTACTGGGATCTGCGTCAGAATTCCGCGAGTGAGGCGATGGTCGTGGCGCGTGATCTCGGGGCGTTCGTCGAGATCCAACGCGCTCTGCCGGAAGAGCGTCTTTCCCTGCTCATCATGGCCGGGCCTCCCCAGGCAGACAGGAATTTCACCTGGTACCGGGACTGGTTCTGGCGCATACTCTCGGCCCTGCACGAATACGACCGGGATCCGTGGCCGACCGATGTTCCGGACAACCCGGAGGACCCGAAGTGGGAATTCACCTTCGCAGGAGAGCCTCTCTTCACATTCGGCACCTGTCCCGCTTATAGCCCGCGCCGTAGCCGGACGCTGGGTGAATGCCTGGTGATTGGCGTGCAGTGCAGAAGCGTCTTCAAGTCCATCAGCGGTTCCACTGCAGCCGGTCGCGCAGCAAAGAAGCGTATCCGCCGGAGCCTCGCCGAGTACGAGGATGTGCCCCTGCTCGCGGACGCCGGGGATGGTCAAGGCTCTACGGCAGAGAAATGGAAACAGTATTTCCCCGAGGTCGACGGCCAACCGCTGAGCGGAAAGTGCCCTGTCCGGTGGGAGAAACAGTGAAACAACAGGAGACGGCAGCCGTCCGCGCCCACGCCCCGGTTCTCGTGGTCGACGAGGAACTTCCGGACCAGTGGCCCGACGGCACCTTCCTCACCTCGCCCGCGTGGCTCAAGATGATGGGCGACCGGCCGCCCGGCCGCGGCTACTTCTTCCGGCTCGTACTGGACGATGTCACCGTTGCCGCGACCACCGGCTATCTCATCGAGGACCCCGACTGCTACGAGTCGTTCAACATCCACGACCTGCTGTGGCGGGATCCTCCCGTCTTCCCCGACCAGACGAGGCCAGTCGGCCAGGGGCCGGAGCGGGCCGCCTTCTTCCCCTTCCTCGCGATCGTGCAGCCCGGCTACGACTGCGAGATAGTCACCCGGGGGCCGTCCGAGGAGGAAGCGGTCCATGGCCTCCTCGCTGAGGTCACCCGGTGGGCGCGCCAGGCGGGCGCGGTCTGCGCGGCCGTGCTCTACGCGGCCGGTTCCGCGCTGCCCGCGGCGCTGGACGCCGACATGACCTGGCATCGGCGGCGCGGCACTGTGCGGTCCGTTCTCGACGTACCTGCGGGAGGCTTTGACGACTATGTCGCCGGCCTGCGGAAGACGAGCCGCCAGAAGGTCCGCTGGGACCTGCGCGACTTGGCAGGCGCCGGGGTCCGCACGACACGTGCCGACGCGGCCGGGCTCGGGGCCACGGAGGTACGGCTGCGGATGAACCTCGTCGCGAAGTACGGGGGATACAGCACCTGGGATGTGGAGCGGTCCAGGCTGGAGCGGTTGGTCGCGCTCTTCCCCGCGGACCGCCTCCGCCTCTTCCACTGCGCCACGGCTGACGGAGACATCGTGGCCTTCAGCCTTTTCATCGCGTACGGCAAGCAGTGGCACGTGTTCTGGTGCGGATTCGACTACGCAAACCCGGCGTCACGCAGGACGTACTTCGATGCGATGTTCTACTCACCGGTCCGCGTCGCCCAGACCGAGGGAGCCCAGGTCATCGACTACGGCCTCGGTTACGAGAAGAGCAAGAAGTGGCGGGGGTGCCACGGCGCGCAACGGGACATCTGGGTCACCGCCCTCGGCGAGGGTCTCACCCAGTGGTTGGGGCCCGCCGCCCCGGGCGGCGGACCGAAAGGAACACCGGCAGCCGGTGCGCACACCGATGCCGGGTGACCGAAGCCATCGCCAGCCGACTGGAGACGCGGTCTTGAACGTGAGTGCCACACAGCAGGCAGCTGAGAACTCTGCGCTGATCGACGAGGTCTTCGCAGCGGGGTACGACTTCATCACAGGCGTGCCGGACTCCTATCTGGCCGGTTTTCTGAGCGCGCTGGCTGCGCACGAGCGGGCCGATGAGTGCTTCCTGCCCGGGACACGCGAGGACAACTGCGTCGGACTCGCAGTCGGGGCTCACCTCGCCGGTGCGACACCGCTGGTGTTCATGAAGAGCGCCGGGCTCGGGACCTGCGTCGACGCCCTGACCAGTCTGGCGCTGGTCTACCGGGTGCCGGTGGTGCTGCTGGTCTCCTGGGCCGGACACGACGGCCGCGACGTGCCCCACCACAACGTGATCGGCCAGCCAGCCCCCGCCATGCTCCAAGCCCTCGGTATCTCGGTCCTGCGCTGCCGGTTCGGCGACACCGCGGACATCGCGGAACAACTGCGCGTGGCGTTGAAGGAAGCGGTCTTTGTCCGTGGCCCCGTCGCGGTGCTGTGCGCGCCGGAAGGTGAGTGAGAACAGATGCTGACTAGAGACGATGCTCTCGCCCGGATCGCCCATACGGCCGGGGTCGAGAATGCGGCAGTGTTCATCGGCAACGGGCTCAATCCGCGGGCGCTGCACGCGATCGCCGACCGGGACGAGAACTTCTACATGATGGGCAGCATGGGCCTCGCGCTGCCCCTGGCTATTGGGTTCTCCCGGCGGTCGGGCAGGATCGCGCTCGCGGTAGAGGGCGACGGGAACACCCTCATGGGCATGTCCGCCATGGCGCTGGCCCCGGCCGCGCGCGGGCCGCTCGTGCACATCGTTCTTGACAACCAGGTCTACGAGAGCACCGGTGGGCAGCGGTCGCCCGCGCCCGGCTTCTCCTTCGTCGGGGTCGCCCAGGCCGCCCGGTACGCGACGTCGGTGTCGGTGACGGATCCCGAGGCGTTCTCCGAAGCACTGTCTGAGGCGGTCGGCGCGAAGCAGCCCGGGTTCATCCACGTACGCACGGCAGCCGACTCCGGGCCACCACCCCCTCGGGTCCCATACCACCCGGCGGACATCACCGCCCGGTTCACCGCCCACTACCGCACACGCGACACCTTACGAAACGAGGTGACCCCATGAACGACCTGCGCATGGGTATAGGTGTACACAGCCCCATCACGGCGCTGCTGGCGGAGGAGGCCGGCGCCGACGTCCTCTGGCTCGGCAGTCTGGAGATGTCCACCAGCCGCGGAGTACCGGACCGGGAGGTCCTGGAGCCGCAGGAAATCGCCGGGATCATCCGCTCGGTGCGGGCCGTGACCTCACTGCCGATCTACGTCGACGCCGACACAGGCCGGGGGAGCGACGAACTTGCCGTCCTGGCGACCAAGCTGTACGAGGAGGCCGGCGCCGACGCGATCTGCGTGGAGGACAACCTCTTCCCCAAGCGGAACTCGCTCGACGACCGCTTCGGCGGCAGGGAGCTGCTGGACCCGAACGTCTTCGCCGACCGGATTTCGGCCATGGTAGCCACCCGCCGCTCGCTGAAGGTCATTGCCAGAACCGAAGCGCTGGTGGCTGGTCAGGGAACGGACGCGGCAGTCGAGCGGCTGCAGCGTTACGCGGCCGCTGGCGCGGATGCTCTGTTCGCGCAGGCCAACCGGGCGAGTGCCGACCAGCTGCTCCCAGTGGTGGAGAAGATCGCCCCGCTGCGACCTATGGTGCTGGCGCCTACGGTGCTGCCCCACACCGATGCCGAGGCGTTCGCGGCGTACGGCCCGGTGACAGTCCTCTTCGCCAATGTGATCATGCGGAACTTGATAGCAGGGACCTCTCGGGTGCTGCAGGAGGTGATGAGCTCCCGGCGGCTGACCTCGGTCTCGTCGGAACTCGCAGACGTGGAGCGACTGTTCGAGTTGACCGAGCGGGGCCGACTGGCTGGGTCCGAGCCGGGGTCCGGCGCGCGGGCATCGGACGGGCAGGCATCCGGCGGTCAGGCACCGGACGTGCAGGAGCCTGGGGCCGATCCGGCGGATGAGCGGCGGCCCGGCGGCGCCGTCACAGCGACGGAGGGCGCCGGACCCACTAGCTCAGCTGCGGCGGCCGCGCCGACCGACCGTGAACGGGCCCGGCAGCTGATGGCCGAGGCGGCCTTCGACTACTGCGCGGGCGGTGCGGGGGACGAGTCGGGGATGCAGCGCAACGTGGAGCATCTGGACGCCATCACACTCACCCCGCGGGTCCTGCGTGACGTCTCGGAGCGGAGCACCACCACCGAGCTGTTCGGCAGGCGGCTGGCCGCACCGGTCCTGGTGACACCTATGGGGCTTCAAGCCCTGTGCCACCCGGACGCCGAGGTGGCCACCGCAGGGGCCGCCAACTCGCTCGGTCTCGGCTTCACCCTGTCGATGTTCAGCTCGCGGCCCGTCGAGGAGGTCGCACCTGCCGCACCGGGCCTGTGGCAGCAGATCTACCTGCTACGGGAGCGTGAGATCAGCTGGTCGATGCTGCGCAGGGCCGAGGAGGCCGGGGCGGGCGCGGTGGTCTGCACCGTGGACGTGCCGGTCGTGGGCCGCCGCAGCCGGGACGCCCGCAACAAGTTCAGCCGGTTCGACGCGGCACCGCCCGCCATCGTGCGGGACCCGTCGTTCCTCGGCCTCCTCGAGCACCGCAGGAAACGCACGCCCTCGCTCACCTCGGCAGACCTGGTATCAGAGCTCTTCCCCGACCCTGCCGTGTCCTGGGCGGACCTGGCGAGCCTCCGGTCGCGTACCCGTCTCCCTCTGATCGTCAAAGGGATCCTGCACCCTGCGGATGCCGAACGCGCCGTGGACGCGGGCGCCGACGCGATACAAGTGTCCACGCACGGCGGCCGGCAGTCCGACCGGCACTTGGCGTCGGTGGATGCGCTGCCTGCCGTGGTGTCGGCGGTGGGCGACCGGGTGCCTGTCCTGTTCGACTCCGGGGTCCGCAGCGGGGCGCACATCGCGTCCGTGCTGAGCCTCGGCGCGAGCGCCGTCCTCATCGGCAGGCCGGTGCTGTGGGGCCTCGCGTCGGGCGGCCGGGAAGGCGCCGCGAAGGAACTCGCCTCCCTGCTGACCGAACTGGACCACGCCATGGCCCTCCTCGGGGCTCCGGCCGTCACCGACCTTGGCCACGAACTGGCCAGTTCACGGGAGCAGGCATGACCACACCGAACACGAGCGGCAGCACCACAGCGCACCGCCACTGGGACGAGGTCTGGAAGACCAGCAGTGGCCGAGCCGACTGGTCTACGGTCGACCCCTGGGTTGCGGACACCCTCGGCCTGCTGCGCGATCGCAAGGTACGGGACGTGCTGGACCTGGCCTGCGGGGTCGGGCGACACGCCGTCTTCTTCGCCCGGTCCGGCTTCACATGCTGGGCGGTCGACGCGAGCGACACCGCGATCGAGCAGAGTCGGGCAGCGGCCGAAGAGGCGGGCGTGGACGTCGACCTCCGGATCGGGCCGATGAACCACCTGCCTTATCCGGACGACCACTTCGACTACGTACTGGCCTACAACGCGATCTACCACGGCGACCGGGACGCGGTGCGGAGCCACGTACGCGAGATCCACCGGGTGTTGCGGCCTGGGGGTCTGTACCAGTTGACCATGCTCTCGCGCCGCAACCACAACCACGGCAAGGGGATCGCAGTCGGTTCGGGCGCCTTTGTGCAGCCAGAGGCGTTGGACGACAAGGTGCATCCGCACTTCTACTGCGACGCCTCGGAGCTGATCGCTCTCAACGAGCCGGCGGCGCTGCTCCAGGCACACGACGAGGAGCACTCGGCTCCCGGATCGTTCCACTGGCATTGCCTGTTCGAGCTGCCCAGGGAGGCAGGGGGGCCCAAGTGACGCGAGAGCGCCAGTCGGCGCTACTGGCGCGGATCGGCCAGCCGGCGCAGCTCCAGCCGTTTAGGGAGAGGAACTTCCGGTACCTGTGGGCGGGGTTCGCCGTCTCTCTCCTCGGCGACGGCATGATGTTCGTCGCCCTGCCATGGCTGGTGCTGTCGCTGAGCGACACCACCACGGCGCTGGCCGCGATCGGCGTAGTGATGGCGGTGACCGCCCTGCCCGCCGCCCTTCTCGCCGGTACCTGGGTGAACAAGTACGGGGCCCGAAGGGTGATGCTCGCGGGTGATCTGCTGCGCGCGGTCGTACTGGCGTCGATCGGGCTGCTGAGCCTGGCGGACTTGCTCACCATTTGGCACCTCTACGTGGGGCTGGCCGTTTTCTCCGCTGCGGAGGCCGCCTTCATACCGGCGTTCAACACCATGGTGCAGGCGCTGGTACCGGCGGAGCACCTGGTCGGTGCCAACTCCGTCGACCAGGTCATCCGCCCCCTGATGTGGCGGCTGATCGGGCCGGCCCTCGGCGGCGCGATGGTCGCCAGGTCCAGCGCCGACTGGGTCTTCGTGGTGGACTCGCTGACCTTCGTCGTGTCATTCGGCTTCCTGCTCAAGGTGAGCGCCGAACGTAAGCCGCTGGAACAGCAGGAGCCCAGGAGCCTGCTGGCGGAGAGCCTCGACGGCTTTCGCTACGTGTGGCGGCACAAGTGGCTGCTCTATGCGTTCGCGGCGGGAGCGGTGACCGTGATCTGTGTGATGGGGCCATGGAACGTCCTCGTGCCCTTCATTCTCCACGGCGACGCGGCACACGGCGCGGAGACCTACGGGCTGGTGCTGGCCGTCGGCGGAGTCGGCCAGATCAGCGGCGCGCTCCTCGTCGGTGGGAGGTCACTGGATCGGCGGACGCTGCTCTGGCTCTACCTCGCGTGGGGAGGCATGGCCGGCGGGCTCGTGGGGTTCGCCTTCGACGCCTCGCTCGTGCCCGCGCTGATCGGGAGCTTCGTGATCAACGCGGCGCTCGCTGTCTCCGCGGTTCTTTGGGGGGCGCTCCTCCAGAGCGCCGTGTCACGCGCCTACGTGGCGCGCATGTTCGGGATCGACTGGGCGCTGTCCCAGGTACTGGTGCCGATCTCGTACTCGCTGACTGGCGCGTTCGCCGAAATCACCTCCACCGACACGACGCTGTTGGTGGCTGCCGTGGGCGGGTTGATCTGCGTCCCAGCCGTGCTGGTTGTCCGGCAGGCACGGCGCATACCGGAGATGAGGAACCCTTGAGCGACGACACCGACATCACCACGGCCGCCGCCCTCGAAGGCACAACCGGCGCCACCGCCGACGACATCACCGCGCTGCTTGGTCGGCGCTTCCCCTGGCCGGAGGAGAGCGGTGTCCTGCTGACCGGGTCCACCGCTGAGGGCGTGGCCATGCGCGGCTCCAACGTGAACGTGCTGGTGCTCGATGCGCCGGACGACTGGACACCGGATCACGAGAGCACCGGGTCCGTGCTGCGGCCGATGAGCCTGGCCCGCAACCACCTGTTCTCCGGCGACCCCGTGGTCAACATGGACGTCCTGCGGGCACGCCCCCTGCGCGACCTGGCCGAACTCGCCTCCGGCATGTCCCGGATCCAGGACCCGTCCACCCCCGACCTGGAGCTCCCCGTACTCGATGTACTGGAGATCCGCTTCCTCGCCAGGCTCCGCAGCGGCCGGGTGCTCCACGGACCGGAGACGGTGGAGCGCTGGCGGCAGCGTACGCGGGTGCGGTGGCTACCCGCCTTCCACTGCGCCACTACCTATCTCACGGCCGACCACTTCCGCTGCAAGGCGATGACGGCCCATGCCGACAGGCTGCCGCTCGACGCCTCGGTCCTCTTCCGGCTGGCCGTCGAACACCTCCTTATCAGCGCGTTGGCCGCCGAGGGCCGTGTTCTGCACGAGGTGAAGAACCTCGGCCGCAACATCGGCGCCGTCCTCGCGACCGGGTCTCGGCCGTCACGGCTGTTCAAGGAGGCAGGGAGCCTCTTGGACCACGGCATGGAGCCCGGTCCCACGCTCTTCACCCGGTTCGACGAGTGCTCCGCCGCCCTGCTGCGCGGACTCGGCGCCGCTCCCTACGGCCGTACGGCCGTTGACTACCTGGCGGGACAGGGCTACGCGGAGGCGGAGCACGGTCCCGAACGAGCGCGGGACCACACCAGGGCCGGACAGCGCCAGGTCCAGGCCGAACCGGGTCACACCCAGACGGAACAGGGTCACGTACAGGAGGCGCAGACATGAGCACGGCGGAGCTGAAGGCCCCCGAACTTCCCCCGGCTGTCCGCGACGTCGTCGACGGCCTGGCCGCGCTCCCCGCGGTACGGTCAGTCCGCGTCGCCGGCTCGCGCGCACGGGGCAAACCCACCAGGCCCGACAGCGACTGGGACATCCTCGCTTACACAGACACGCTCCCGGCCTGCGGCGAGCTGCGCCGACTGCTGCCGCCCAGTGCCGGATCCGGGGACCGGTTTGAGCTGCACACCGCGAACCCGGAGCACCCGTTTCAGGAGACGGAGTTCACGGTTCCGGTCTCTCCCAGGATCGACGTCTGCCTCCGGCCGCTGGCCCATCTGCGGCAGGAGGAGGACCGGGCCGTCCGGGGGACGTTCACCGTGCATTCCTATCCTAAGACTGCGGGCGGCGTGCCCTCGTACATCCTGCTGAGCGAAGCCGCACTCTCCGCGCCTGTCCACGGCGACGTGGACGCCCCGGCCTGCCCCGACGCGCTTGTCGCCGCCGCGGTGCCGTGGTGGCGGGGGCGCGCCTCCTGCGCCCTGCTGCTAGCGATCGACCATGTCGCAGCGGGCGAACTGTTGGGCGCCCTGGAGCACATGCTCGCCGCGGCCACCTCGATCGCGCACTCCAGGCTGATCTCACGGGGCCGCTGGTACCCCATTACCAAACGCCTGCTCAACGAAGCCGGCGTCATCGACAACACGGCACGCGAGCGGCTGGCCGAGCTTTCCGCCAGCCGGCTGACCGAGTCCGTGGTGCGTCAGGTCGCGGACGACCTGGGGGTCGACGTGGACGACGGACTCGACTGGCTCGCCAGGGGCGAACACATGGGCCCCAGCCGCCCGGGCCAGGCCCCCGCGCGTAATAGCAACCGATAGAACGAGAAGGAAGGCGTCAACCATGCCGGACATCCAGCTCTACGACTGCGACACGCACTTCACCGACCACCTGCCCGAGCTCTGGTCGGAGATCGGTTTCTCCCCCGCAGAGGCCCCCGAGGTGGTAACCGAGGCGGGCACCACTCGGCTCAGGCTCGGCGACCGGCTGTTTCCCAAGCCGAGCGGCCCGGGGCACGGCAACCCCAAGGGCCTCGGCCACCTCATCGGCTCCGGTGAGGACGAAGATCGGGCCGTCTTCATGGCCAAGCACAACATCGCCGCCGCCGTCCTCCAGCCCGGCTTCGTCGGCCTGTCGGTACAGGCCGTCGACGACGAGACGACCAGGATCCGGCTGTTCGACGGCTACAACCGGCTGGCCTCGCGTTCCTGCGCCCGCTCCCCGCTGTCTCTGAAGTGGGCCTTCCTCGCCTCGGTCGAAGACCCCCGGTGGAGCGAGGAGACCCTGCTCAGGTACGCCGAGAACGAACGCGACGAGAACCTGGTGGCCGTGGTGGTCCGGCCGACCGGCCGCACCCCGTCGGTCCGTCTCAACTCCCCCGCTGTGACGCCGCTGCTGCGGACGGTGGCGCGGCTAGGGCTGCCGCTGTTCGTCCACGGGGGCACCGGCTGCTTTCAGTGGTCCCCGCTGGCCGACGCCTACGAGGACTACGCCATGACCCACGCCTTCGGGCACATGGGCGAGCACATGATCGCCCTGGCCGACCTGGTCACCCGGCCGGACGGGCTCCCCGACGACCTTCGCATCGTCATGTTGGAGTCCGGCATCGCCTGGATACCCAGCGTGCTGGGGCGGCTGACCAGTCACACCCGGCGGCTTACCGGCTCCGTGACCACCCCGTCCGAGATCTTCAGCCGCCACTTCGCCGTGGTACCGGACCCCGACGAGGAGCACGTGGCCTGGGCCGTGCGGCAGCTCGGCGCCGACTCCGTGCTCTTCGGCTCGGACTATCCGCACTGGGACACTGTGGAAGCCGCCGGCTGGCTGGCACGCTTCTCCGACCTCTGCCCGCCGGAGAAACTGGCCGCGAACACCGCCCGGTTCGTACCCGGCCTGTCCGGAGCGACGTCATGAGCTCGGTGCTGACGCTGGGTTTTGACGACCGCGTGCGGCGGGACCACGACCGTCCCGTCCGCATCCTCGTCGTGGGCTGCGGCGATCTGTCGGTGCGTGTCCTGCATGGGCTAACCGCCACATCGCAGCCCCGGCACCTGGCACTCCTGGGGCGCGACGGGGAAGCGGTTGTACGCACCGCGAACATGGTGTCGCTCGCCGCGACGCAGCTGGGCCGACACTGCCCGGTCGACCCCCTCGTGCAGGATCTAGCCGACATGCCTGGCACCGCGGAGGCCATCTCGCGGTTCTATCCCGACATCATCTTCTCGGCGGCCAGCCGACAGTCCTGGTACGTCATCTCCGAACTCCCCGCCGACCGCTTCGCACGCGTCAGCGCCGCCCACTTCGGGCCCTGGCTGCCCATGCACCTGGACCCGGTGCTCAAGCTCATGAAGGCAGTACGTGCCTCGGGCACCAGAGCGGTCGTGGTGAACGCCTCCTACCCGGACGCGGTGCACCCCGCCCTCGCCGGGGCCGGCCTAAGCCCGGCGCTCGGCATCGGTAACGTAGCGAACTCCATACCCGCGCTCAGGATGATCGCGGCCCGGCACCTCGGGTGCGCTCCCGCCGATGTACAGCCGCGTTTCGTGGCACACCACTTCATCAGCCACCGCATCTCCCGTACCGGCGACAGTGGCGGCGCGGCCTACGATCTGACCTTCTGGCGGGGCGGCATGGAGGTCACCGACCAGCTGCCGATGGACACGATGTTTCAATCGATGCGCACCGAGTACCGCAGGACCGGGGGCCGTCAGGGACAGCTGATGACTGCGGCGTCCGCGCTAGGCGTGCTTGAGCCGCTGGCCGCCGGTTTCGAGGCCACAGTGCACGTACCCGGCTGGCATGGCCTGCCCGGCGGCTTCCCGGTACGGATCACCCGGGAAGGGACCGCACTCGACCTGCCGCCACAGCTCGGTGAGCGGGAAGCCACAGAGATCAACCGCGACGGGCAGCGCCACGACGGGATCTCCCGGATCGCGGAGGACGGGCTCGTGGAATTCACCGACGAGTCCGTGGAGATCATGCGGGAGGAACTCGGCTACACCTGCAAACAGCTGGCTCTCGCCGACGTGGAGGAAGCGGCAGACGAACTGGCCGCGCGCTACGCGGAGTACTGCCCGCGATGAGCGGCCAACCGAGGCACGTGCTGGTGATCGACCACATCGGTTACCACTACTACCAGGACACCGACGGTCGGAAGTTCCTGCCAGCGGACCGGAACCGCGTCCACCTCGTCACCGACATCCGGAAGCTGGACCAGGCGCGTGGTGACGAACTGGCCTCGGTCGTCGGCATTCCCCGCGGCGACGACGCACTGCTGGAGGCTGCGGCGCTTTTCCACCACGGTGCCTACGGGCACCCCGTGGAGCGCGTCGTGGCCATCAGCGAGGGCCTGCTGCTGGCCGCCGCTAGGCTGCGGGACAAGCTGGGGGTGCCGGGGCCCACGGAAGAGCAGGTCCTGGGCTACCGCGACAAGGTCACGATGAAGGACCGGCTGTGGGAGCACGGCATCCGCGTCCCCGACTACGCGCCTTTCACCGAGAGCGCCGCACAGCGCCTCCTCACCCGACACGGGAGGGTGGTGGCGAAACCACGTCGCGGCGAGAGCTCCGCTGGGATCGCCTTCCTGGACGGCCCCGACGACCTGAGCCGATTCCTAGCCGAGGCGGATCGCTCCGGCATTACCCCCGACACCTACGAAGTGGAGGAGCGCATTGACGGCACCCTCTTCCACATCGACAGCGTGGTCAGCGAGGGCGTGCCGCTCGCCGCGACCGCTGGCCGGAGCATCGAGGAGACAACGTCCTACCGGCACCTCGGTGCCTTCCGGGACGTAGCCGTCGGTCCGGGGGAGACGCTCGACCGGCTCCTGCGCTTCAACCGTGAAGTGCTGGCCTGCTACCCGTACTTCAGCGGCGTCACCCACCACGAGGTGTTCCTGAACGAAGATGAGGTGGTCTTTTGCGAGATCGGCGGCCGTCCGGGCGGCGGCGGCATCATCCCTGGTTTCCACTCGCGCACCGGCCTCAACCTCGACGAGATAGCCGTCCAGGCGCACCTGGGCGAGGAGATCGCCCGACCTGCGCCCCCGGCCGACCACCTCACCGGGTACGCGCTGGTGTACGCCCCGTCCGGTCGCCTGGAGACCGACCTGACGCCACCGGCCACCGACTGGATCATCGACGCCCAGCTGCGTTTCCAGGTCGGTGACGTAATGCCGCGGCCCACGGGCTGGAACCAGGCGGCGGCCACGGTCACCGTTCGGGGGCAGTCCGAGGCCGAGGTCACGTCCCGTCTCGACCAGGTGATCGACATGCTCCAGGACAGGCTGCGCGGCGGGAGCGGGAAGCAGGGGTGAGGTGACCATGGCGGAGATCGAACGGTTCGCGATCACGATGGCGCAGCGCGCGGCGACGGAGATCCGCGCCACAGTCCGCCAGGGGCTCCGTGTGAGCCGGAAGAGCGGCCCGGAGGATCTGCTGACTGAGGCGGACCTCAGGGCGGAGTCGGTCATCACGGACCTGCTGAGCAGGGTGCGGCCCGGCGACGCGGTCCTCGCGGAGGAGTCCGGTTACCGGCCCGGCCACACCGGGGTGACCTGGATCGTCGATCCGCTCGATGGGACGGCGAACTTCGTCCGCGCCTCGCCGCACTACGCAGTCAGCGTCGCCGCGGTGTCCGGGTCGGGGTGCTTGGCCGCCGCGATTGTCCGGCCCGCCGACGGACAGTGGATGGCCCTGCGTGACGGCGCGCTCGACGGCGACTTCACCCAGGACCCACCCGCCGTGGCCAAGGGCGCGCGGGTGGCCGTCGCGCTCCCGTATGGTGCCGCCGAGCTCGTCGAGGCCCAGGCGATCCTCGGTCTGGTGGGACAGCGGTACGAGGTGGCGCGCACCGGTTCGGCGGCGTGCGACCTGCTGCGGGTGGTTTCTGGCGCCCTGGACGCGCACGTCTCGGTGGCGCTCCCATGGTGGGACACGGCCGCAGGCCATGGCCTGGTTCACGCCAGCGGCCGGACCGTGGTGCACAGACGGTCGCCGAGGCGCACTCGGATCGACATCTCGGGGCGGCCAGAGGTGGTGCGCTCGCTGGCGCGCCTGCTGGCGGAGCACTCCCATGTGAGCGAGGGTGTGGCATGAGCGCACCCGGCCCCCGCTCAGGGCGTCCCGCGCTGTTGTTGGTGGTCAGCCGACGCCGGCGCTTCACTCGGCACGTGCTGGACCGGCCGGACATCGACACGGTTCTGCTGCGTCCGGAGACATCCACGGTCGACGTGCCGGACGGCAGGCCCGCGTTCCGCCTGCGCGCCGGTGTCCCGGCGGAAGAGGAGGCCGCGCGCTATCAGCGGTGGCTCTCCGACCTCGGCCTGCCGCGTCCGGCGTTCTTCTGCAACCCCGACGAGGCGGCGCAGCCCCTGGCGCACCAGTTCGCGGCCGCCGCCGGGCTTCCGCACCTGTCCCCCCGGCAGGTGCGGCTGGTCACCGACAAGTTCGCTATGAAGGAGCTGTTCGCCGCCGCGGAGCTGTCGGCGGCGCGGTTCCGCGCGGTCACCTCGGCCACGGAGGTGAAGGAGTTCGCTGACCGGTATGGGTGGCCCGTCATCGTCAAGCCTGCCGTCTCCGGTTCGGCGGTGGACACATGGAAGGTCGACGCCGACCGGCTGGCCGCGGTCGACCTGGCGTTGAGGAGCCGCCCGGACCGGCGGTGGATCGCCGAGGAATACGTTCGGGGCACTGAGCACCAGCTCTGCGCGCTGGTGTACGAGGGCGAGGTGCAGGACGCCTACGTTGCGGTCAACCCGGCTCCCGTACTGGACACTCTGGACGGGGCGATCAACGGCGACATCACGCTGGCCCCGTCGGAGTCGGCGCCGGTCGACGGGCGTGCGGTGGCGCAGCGGATTGCCGACGCACTCGGTTTCCGCGCCGGTTATCTGCACGGCGAGTTCTTCATCAAGGACGACGGCTCGTTCGTCATGGGGGAAATAGCTGCGCGTCTGGGCGGTGCCGAACTGCCAACCAGTCATGGCCTTTCCCGCGGATTCGACATGCTGGCCGCGGTGGCGGACGTGTATGTGGGCCGCCGACCGGCGCTCACGTACACCCGCGACCGTTCGGTCGGCGAGCTGCTGCTGCCGACCCGTCGTGGCGTCGTCTCGGACATCTCGTCCCTGGCGGAACTGATGGTCCTGCCCGGTGTGGTCTCCGGCGCGCTCACCGCTGCCGTGGGTGACTGCCTTGACCCGCCGCGGGCCTCCAACGCCGCCAGCGGCTACGTGCACGTCGAGGGGGAGAACTCGGGCATCGTGCGGGAACGAATGGCTGAAGTGCTGTCCCGTTTCCGGCTGGAGGTGACCGAGGCACATCCATAGGATCCCTGTACTCGTCGGCCCAGGCGAATGGCCGACAGCTGCCCCAATATCCGATGTCGTCGAAAGGCCACCCCATGGTCGCAAGTGTCGCTGTCCTGTCCGATATCCATGGTGTGTTGCCGGCTCTGGAGGCGGTATTAGACGAGCCCGATGTCATGGCGGCCGACCTGATCGTCATCACCGGTGACCACGCGGCCGGTCCGCAGCCGGTCGAGGTACTGGACCGGCTGCGTGCTCTCGGCGACAGGGCGATCCTGGTCCGCGGCAACGCCGACCGGGAGCTCGTCGAGATGGCGCGGGGCGAGTTCCCAGCCGACCAGGCATGGGAGATCGACCTGTGGGCCGCCGAACAGCTGCGGGACGAGGACGTGAAGTTCCTCGCGGAGCTCCCCCACCCGGTGACCATGGAGGTCGACGGCTTCGGGAAGGTCGTTTTCTGTCACGGGACACCGCGTGACGACGACGAGGTCGTCCTCGTCGACACCCGCCTGGACCGCTGGGCGGAGGTCTTCGCCGAACTGCCCGACGACGTACGGACCATGGTGTGCGGTCACACTCATATGCCGTTCATGCGCCTTGTCGACGAGCGCCTTGTCATCAACTCCGGCAGCATCGGCATGCCGTACGGCAGGGCCGGCAGCTCCTGGGCTCTGCTACACGGCGGGCAGGTGCAGTTGCGTCACACCCCGTTCGACGTCGACAGCGCCGTGGACCGGGTGGCCACGGCGTCGGGCTACCACGGCTGCCGCGCCTGGGCCGAGCACTACGTCCGGGCGGTCACCACTGACGCCGAGGCAGTCCGCACGTTCGGCCCTCGGGACGGCCGGGCCTCCTCTTGATCTGACGTCACCGGCCCCGCGGCGGGGCTGTCCGTCGATTACCCGCTCCCTGGGTTCGGTTGGCCTCCTGATGCGTGGCGATCGCCACGAGACGAGGTGACCTGACGCAACGTCATTGCCCCCGCGAGCGTGCGTCCGCGGCGACCCGGTGGACGCTCGTGAGCGACAACCGGGACGCGGCGGCGATCACCAGCTCGACGGACTCCGGCTCACCCACCGTGATTCGTGCGCCTTCGCCAGGGAATGCCTTAACCCGCACCCCCACCTCCTGGCAGGCGTCGGCGAACGCCCCGGTGTGCTCGCCGAGGCCGAGCCACACGAAGTTGGTGTGGCTCTCGGGCACATGCAGCCCCAGGGCGCGCAGCCCATCGATGAGCAGACTGCGGCGCCGGACGAGCTCCGTCACCCGCTGGCCCAGCGCCTCACGCGCACGCAAGGACGCAACGGCCGCCCGCTGGGCCGCAGCGCTCACTCCGTACGGCAGCGCGCGTGCCCGCAGCGCGGCGGCCACCGGTTTCGGCGCCATGGCGTAACCGACACGCAGCCCAGCCAATCCATACGCCTTGGAGAAGGTGCGGACGATGACCACATTGGGCCGGTGACCTGACGTGCCGACCGCGTCAGGGGCGTCCGGCCCGGAGGCGAAGTCCCGGTACGCTTCGTCGATCACGACGAGTACGTGCCCGGGCACACGGTCGAGGAACCGCTCCAACTCGGTGCGGCCGACGACCGTACCAGTCGGGTTGTTGGGGTTGCACACGACGACCAGCCGGGTCCGCTCGGTGACCGCGTCAGCCATCGCTGGCAGGTCGTGCCGGTCTCCGCGCAGCCGGACCGGCACGGGCACCGCACCCACGAGCCGCACCGCCGCGCGGTACCCCTCGTAGCAGCGCCACGCGAACACCACTTCGCAGTCCGGCCCCGCGGCATACTCAGCCAGCAAGTCCCGTATCAGCGCGACGGAGCCCGCGCCGACAGCCACTCGCTCGGCCGGTACCCGCAGCTCGTGGGCGAGGGCGGCCCGGAGCTCCACACACTCCGGGTCGGGATACCGATTCAGCTCTCCGGACGTTTCCCGCACGGCTTCCAGCACACCTGGCAGCGGGGCGAAGGGGTTCTCGTTGGCCGACAGGTTGTAGGGGCCGGTCGACAGTGATAACGGGGAATCAACCATGCGCCGAAGGTACGGGCCGGTTGATGCGGCGTCCATGGGGCGAGCCAGCTATGGCACGGGCCGCACCATAGCCGGGATGACGAACGAATCCTGTGGCCTTCCCAGATGCGTTCAACTGCACGGCGATGAGCCACGCAGCTGGGTGCAGAGCAGCTGTGACTGTGACTACGGCCGCTCTCTCTTCCTGTACGGCATGTCGTGCCGACCGACAGCACCAGAATCGCCCGGTGAGATGCCACCACCTGTAGAGTCCCTCCTCGACTACCGAGTTGAACAAGACGTGATGTCTGCCACACGAAGCAGCTGAGAAAGGGACACGCTGACGTGTCGCATTGTGACACGCACCAGCACCTCAACCCTGTTGTAAAGCGACACGACTTGCGTGGGACACGGTGCTTGCCGACACAACCGGTTCCGCAGCCGACGTCGAGCGCGCGGCCGTCCACGGGTGCCGGCGCGTGCTCGACGAGCAGGCCCTTCTCCTCGTCCCCGAGCCGCCGGAAGCCTCGCCCCTCGGTGTAATGCTCGGACCAGTCAGTCCGGGTGTATCCCACGGATCACTCCTCGTTCGTGAAATGCGGGGTGGTGGTGCGGTGTCAGGGCAGTTCGATGAGGCCGTAGAAGGCGGTCGGCTGCTTGGTCTGCAGCGCCCAGTACCGGTCTCCGACCGACCAGTGCCACCACTCCGTGCCGTAGTTGATCAAGCCTGCGGAGGACAGCGCGCGGCCCAGCGCGGCCCGGTTTGTGCGGGCCCGGTCGCTGAGGCCGGGTGCGTCGGTGTAGCAGGCGCCGTCGGACTCCTCCGGGGAGGCGTTGACGCGCGTGCCCATGTCCAGCTCGCGGCCCTGTTGGTCGGTCAGCGTCACGTCCACGGCCGCGCCGGCGGAGTGCGGCGCGATCTCCGGAGGCGAAACGAAGCGGCTGGCGGCCTGACGAAGCTCTGCCGGCGGCCACCCGGGGTTGGCGCGGGAGAGCTCCTTCGAGTACTCCTCGAAGTACTGCCGCTGCAGCGCCGGGGGCCGGTACCCCTCGATGAACAACAACCGCAGCCCGTCGGGCAGCAGTGACTGGGCGTGCAGCAGCCGACTGAGGACTCCGTGCCGGACGTAGGCCCAGGCCCCGGTGGCGTCGCGTTTGCGGTCATCGACCGTCAGGCCGTGTGCGCGGACGTCGACCAAAGCCTCGCCAAGGTCCTGCACGGGGATCGCCGCGACCCTCGAATCGGACATCAACACAATGCCGTCGCTTTTCATGCGTTCCCCCAGCTGTCGACGTATGCGGCCACGCCAGTACGACGGGCCTCCTCCACCGCGCGGAGTCGCGCGAAGTCGCCTTTCGGCATCAGCGGCTGCCACAGCTGAAGGGGCAGGACACGGGCCTCGTCGTGCTCGCGCGCGTCGAGCGTGATGGCGCGGATCTGTTCGACGGTGAGACGCCCGCCGTCGAAGACGAGCTGAAGGGTGCTGTAGGGGCGCTGTGCCCGGGGCTGCCCGTACACGGTGGCCAGCAGCCGGGGCGGACCCTTAACGCTCATGCCGGTCTCCTCCCGGCACTCGCGCACGGCCGCATCCCAGGGCCGCTCGCCCAGATCCATCGCGCCGCCGATCATGTGCCAGGGATGGGAGGGGGAGTAGACGGAGTGCAGTTGCAGGGGCCGGTCTTCCTCATCGGTGACGTACAGGCACACGAACGCGACCGCCTTGGGCAGTGACTGGGCATACTGCTCCGGCGGCACCCACGTCTCCTCCGGCTGCGCGTCGTGCGCCGCGACGGCGCATTCGCTGTGCCGGGTCATCCGCATCAATGCCGGGCTGCCGCTGAAGCCGAGCTCCCGGTACAGCGGCGCAGCCTCCGCGCTGGTGTGCAGCTCGAATAGGGTGATGTGTTCGTCGGCCAAGTGGTCAACGAGCGTGCCGACAACGGCCCGCGCGTAGCCGCAGCGACGGTACTGGGGATGGGTGGCGACCATCTGCACACGAGCGGCCAGCCCGTGCGGGTAGGACGGCGCAGTAAGAACCGGGTGGATCAGCCCGAGAGCACAGGCGACCGGCCCACCGGTGGGGGAGTCGATGACGAACGCGCGCGCGTCGCCGTCCGGCATCAGACGGACGGCCAGCTCGTCCGCGCACCGCCGGATCCACTGAGCGCTCAGTGGCGTCGACAGGATGTACGCGGAACGCAGCTGGATGATGGCGGCGGCGTCCTGTGGCACAGCCGCGCGCACCAGGAATTTCTCAGCGGCGCGCCGTTCGCCATGCGGGGAGGTGGGATCAGCGTGCACCGGGTTGCTCCTTCGACGAGAGGGTCGCGTCGTGCTTGGCCCGCAGCCGGGCCAGCGTGCGGTGGCCGCGTTCGACCAGCTCGGGATCACCGTGGGCGGCCCCGTACGCGATCCCGCTCACGGAATCGAGAGCTGCGTCGATGACCAGCCGGGCCTCCTCGGCGGCGGTCAGGGACCTGCCGTACCCGGCCAGAAACGCCTCGAAGAGGTCGGGGCGGCCGACCCAGGCGTCGGACAGGCGGACCAGATCCCGTACGGCCGGTCCCGGCTCACTGCGCTCGAGATCGATCACCGCCACGAAGACGTCGGGATCGTCCGCCTCATCTGCGGCGTCGGGGGTGTAGAGGATGTTGCGCAGCTGGAAGTCCCCGTGGGTTTCCACCCATTCCAGCGGCTGCAGATCCTCGGCCCGCCGGACGAGCTTGCGGACGAACGCCTCATCGCCCGGGTTCAGATGGGGCCGCGCTCCGGCCAGGTGCCGGTCGGCCTTGGCAACGGCCGGGCCACTGCCGGCAGGCGCGGGCCGTGCGGGAGAGGACTGGTGGATGCGCCGGGCCAGCGCGCCGATCCGGTGGAAGACCGCCCTCTGCCGATCCGGGGCAAGGACGGCGCCGTGCAGCGGACGGCCCGGCACCGCGGTGAGTACCACCGCCAGCAGCTTCTCGTCGGCGGCAACCAGTCGAGGTGCGGCCGCGCCCAGTGCCGGTGCCCACGTTCGCAGTCCCCGTACTTCCCTGCCGTGGAACTTGTCGTTCTGGTGGACCTTCACGTACCAGGTGACCATCCCCTCGTAGCGTGGAGCCCGTGATTGCAGGGGAAGTTGGGATTCATGGGGTCCAAGAAGAAGCCGCCGTACGACGCCGAGTTCCGTG
>NZ_JBVHHL010000058.1:0-51607 GCF_055561075.1 Streptomyces sp. NPDC022910 | reverse complement strand
CACCCCGACGACATGACCACGGATCCTGCCGCACCCACCCGCGACCTGTCACATCGTCAGGAGCCATGCAGGTCACCGACCTTCTGAATGCTTACACTCAGGTGCCGCCGCAGGTGCGGGCCCGGGTAATCGCTTTGACGAGGATGTCCCCGCCGGCGGAATCCGGCCTGTCGCACTGGTCGACGCGGACGCTGGCTGACCATCTGAAACGGCGGGAAAGCGTCTCGATTTCCTGGCATTACATCGCCCGCATCTGGCGTGAGGAGAGTCTGAAGCCGCACCGCTCGGGCACCTTCAAGATCTCGAAAGACCCGGCGTTCGCGGAGAAGGTCGCCGATGTCGTCGGTTTGTACCTGGCCCCGCCCGGTGGCGCCGTGGTGCTGTCGATCGACGAGAAGACGCAGGTGCAGGCCCTGGACCGGACCCAGCCAGTGCTGCCGGTGGCCTTCGCGGCCATCGAGAAGCGCACCCACGACTATGTGCGGCACGGCACCACGAACCTGTTCGCCGCGCTGAACGTCACGACCGGTGAAGTGCTGGGCGAGTGTAAACCGAACCGGAACGGAGCGAGCTTCCTGGCGTTCCTGAAGAAGGCCGTCAAGCCGCATGCGGGGAAGGAAATCCATGTCGTCCTGGACAACCTCTCCACGCACACCACTCCGGACGTGAAGGCTTGGCTGGCAAAAAACCCACACGTCCACTTCCATTTCACCCCCGTCGGATCCTCGTGGTTGAACCAGATCGAGATCTGGTTCGGGCTCATCACCCGACAGTCCATCCGCCGCGGCACGTTCGCAAGCGTCAACGTCCTGGTCAAACAGATCCGCGACTACATCAACTCCTGGAACGAGAACCCGAGACCCTTCATCTGGACCGCCACCGCCGACGAGATCCTCGCCAAGGTCCAACTCGTCCAGACCAGCGTGAAGAAACTCGTCAATAACAACTCGAAGTAACGCAATCAGGATCACGAGACACTAGTCCGTACGTGATGCCGGGAAGGGCATGAACGTAGGGGAGTGGCGAGTCGTGAGTGACTTTAGGTCCGAATAAGATCTTGCGGAAGTTCTCCGAAAGGAGCTTCTTTGGTGTCCCGGGAGCGAGGTCGTTGTTATTTCGGACGAGTTCCGAGGAGGTGAAGTCCAGGCCCTCGGCAAATGGGGCGAGTGTTCTTCAAGCCGTCGTAGTTGCACGGGGTTTGACGACGCTCGCCGTCAGTTGTGAGGTACTTGAAATGTAAAATCAACACGAGTGAGCGTCTCAGCCTGCGCACGGCAAACCAGAATAAATACTCCCGGGCAGGACGTCGCGGAGCATTTGGCTCCTCCCGTTTTCGGGTCCACTGATGCATTTTATTTGCTTTCGTTTCCATCTCTTTTCCCTCCCTGTACTGAGCCTTTGTCTGCACCGAGGCCGGTACGGTGCTGACGGGGCGTCAATCTCGATCTTGCATGAGGGGCCGTCAGCTTGCTGACGGCCCCTTTCTGCTCATTCAGAGCGGAGATTTCTGCTGGTGGGTAGGTCGAGGGCCCGGCTGTCACCACGGGTGGGCGCCGGGTTCCACGGCTCCGGGGTGGTGCTGCTCGCAGGGGCGGGACGCTGCTGGTCAGCCAGGGTCGGGAGGGCATCGAGCCGGGCGAGGGCGCTTGTGATGTCGTCGGTCCAGGGCCAGCGCTGTGCCAGGCGGAGGATGCGACGGTGGCCGCTGGTGACGAGCTGGGCAGCGGCGGAGAACAGCCGTCAACGCCAGCTCAGGGTCGCGCCGGAGACGGTCTTGGTTTCAAAGAAGTCTGCGGCCAGGATGGCATCGGCCTGGGAGCGGAGGAAGGCGGCCCAGGACTTCCGCATCCTTGGCCACAGGACCGCGCAGCACGGCAGCGGGCACCTTGGTCAGATTCCGGACGAGTGCGGTCACGATGGACAGCAGTATCGAAGGATCATCCCAGACGCCGTGCGAGCCCTGGAGTTGGCTGGGGAGCTGCAGTCAGACCCAGAACCGTATTTTCGAGCGGGACAAGGCCAGACGCGGCAGCACGGCACATCATGGTGCCGCCCGCGCCCTGCCCACGTGAAGACGGCGAGGGAAAGATCCAGATCCGGGGCCTGTGATCGACGATCAAGGCGCCTACCTGGCCGCTCCGGCTGCCGTGACGCCCAGTCCGACGATCACCGGTAACAAGGCGTTGACATGGCAGAAAAAGACAGGAGTCTAAATGGGCCAGGCGCCTGGCACTGAGCGGGGAGCCAACCTCGGACCATTGGATCGGAGCCATGGCACAGTCGCAGGAGCACGGCGGAGACCCGCGGTGACCGCCGGCCTCGCCATTCACCCACGCCCACGACTCCGCCGGACCTCCCGGCCCGGAGCCCGGAACCGCCAGGCGACCTCGGCTCCCGCCCCGTCACCGCGGACGGCCTCCAGGTGACCGCCGGACACCGCGAACCGGCGCACGGCAGCGCGAACGACCCGCTCGCCGGTCCACGCCGCCGGAACACCGCGGCATCACCGGCGCCGAGTTCCCCTCCCGATGCCGGTCCGGCGCCCGGCCGCGGCCTGCGCGCCTCCGCGCCACCGAAGACCTGCCGCTGGTGACGACCGGATGCCGCCAGGGGTATGAACCGCTCTCGCCGGCAGCCCGTCGGCCGAGGGAGGCAGCCCACCGCATCCCGACTCCGCTCGAAAGGTACTCCGACCTTGGCCGAATACCGACTGGACCCGACACCGGAGACGGTGACCGACGTCTTCTCCCACGAACTCTCCCCGGTGTTGAGCGTCGACCCGGGGGACACGGTCGTCGTCCGTTCCCTGGACGCGCACGGCTATCTCGAACGCCAGAAGACCCCCGGCGAGGCCCGGCCGAAGATGTTCGACGACTCGCGCGGGCACTGCCTGGCCGGACCGATCGAGGTGCGCGGCGCGCGACCCGGGACGGCCCTCGCGGTGCGCCTGGAGTCGCTGACCCCCGACGAATGGGGCTGGACCGTCGCCGCCGCGCACGACACCCCGCTGAACCGCCGGCTGGGGATGGGCGGCACCGACCCGTCCTGGCTGCTGTGGGAGCTCGACACCGAGCAGGGCACCGGCACCAACCAGTACGGACACACCGTCGGCCTGGCACCTTTCCTCGGCGTCATCGGGGTGCCGCCCGCGGAGCCGGGCGAGCACTCGACCGTCCCGCCCCGGGTGTACGGCGGCGGCAACATCGACTGCCGCGAACTCGTCGCCGGCTCCACCCTCTTCCTTCCGGTCACCGTGGACGGCGCGCTGCTGTGCGTCGGTGACGGCCACGCGGCCCAGGGCGACGGAGAGGTCTCCGGGACCGCCATCGAATGCGGCATGACCACCCGCTTCACACTGGACCTGGAACCCGCCCCGCCGGTTCCCACCGTGCACGCGGTGACCCCGACGGGCCGGATCACCTTCGGTTTCAGCGAGGACCTGAACGAGGCCTCCGCTCAAGCCCTGGACGCCATGCTGATCTGGATGCAGGCGTCCTACGGTCTGGAGCGGGCTGCCGCCCTGGCCCTCGCCAGCACCACCGTCGACCTGCGGGTCACCCAGGTGGTCAACCAGGTCTGGGGTGCCCACGCGATACTGGCGAACGGAGCTGTGCGGTGACCTGGAGGCCGGTTCTCCGCCGAACCGGTCGCCGCGGGACGGGCGTTCGCGTATGTCTACGCCGACTGGGGCTGAGCCAGGACTTCTATCGCCAGGGACTGCACCTGTCCGCGCTGGGGGCGCCGGATCTGGACACCTGCCTGATGACGGACCGGCAGGACAGGTTCGGCGCGCACGCGGTTCCCGACCTCCACGCGCAAGTGCTGACCTCGTTCCACGCCGACATCAGCGACAACCCCCAGTACGGCGGGGACCTGACCGCCGCGCTCAAGGCGATCAGCGCGAAGGTGCTGCTGCCGGGCGAGACCGACCCGTACTTCCGGTGGCCGACAACGCCGCCGACCTGCCGTACCTGGCTCACGCCGAACTGTGGCGCGTTCCAGCATCTGGCCACTGCGTGGGGAACCCGGCAGGCATTCCCGAGGACTTCGCCTTCCTGCGGGACCCCGTGCGCGACTGGCTGGACCGCTGACACATCCGGGGCGGCGCGGCACCCTGACCCGCCCCAGGGTTCGTCCGCCGCCGCCCGCCGGGGGTGCGCAGCCAGACCTCTACGAGAAGGAGGCTTTCCCCTTGTTCACCACCCGTCCCACCCTGCAGGGCACCTTCGGCATGGTGTCCTCCACCCACTGGCTGGCCTCGTCGGCGGCCATGGCCGTCCTGGAGGACGGAGGGAACGCGTTCGACGCCGCGGTCGCGGCCGGATTCGTCCTGCATGTCGTCGAGCCGCATCTCAACGGTCCCGGCGGTGATCTGCCGCTCATCTTCGCACCGGCCGGCGCCGAACCGACCGTGATCTGCGGTCAGGGCCCCGCGCCCGCCGGTGCCACCATCGCCCACTACGCAGGGCTCGGCCTGGAACTGGTCCCGGGCACCGGCCCGCTGGCCGCCGCCGTGCCCGGCGCGTTCGACGCCTGGATGCTGCTGCTGCGCGACCACGGCACCAAGCGCCTCGCCGACGTGCTCGAGTACGCGATCGGTTACGCCGAGGAGGGGCACCCGGCCGTCGAACGGATCGGCCTGACCGTGGAGTCGGTGCGCGAGCTGTTCGAGAACGAGTGGACCACCTCCGCCGAGGTCTATCTGCCCGGCGGCAGGTCGCCCGCGGCCGGCGCGCTGTTCAAGAACCCGGCGCTGGCGGCGACCTGGCGACGGATCATCGCCGAGGCGGAGGCCGCCGGATCCGGCCGGGAGGCCCAGATCGACGGGGCCCGGCGCGCCTGGCGGGAGGGCTTCGTTGCGGAGGCGCTGGCCGAGTTCGCCGCCAAGCCCGTCATGGACACCTCGGGCGAGCGGCATGCCGGCACCCTGACCGGCGAGGACCTGGCCGGCTGGTCGGCCGGCTACGAGTCCCCCGTCACCTACGACTGGAACGGCTGGACGGTCGCCAAGGCCGGTCCGTGGAGCCAGGGTCCGTCGTTCCTGCAGCAGCTCGCCCTGCTGCCCGAGGACGTCCCGGCGTACGGCAGCCCCGACTACGTCCACACCCTCATCGAGGGCACCAAGCTGGCGATGGCCGACCGTGAGGCCTGGTACGGCGACGCGGCCGACGTCCCCCTGGACGACCTGCTGTCGGACGACTACAACGCCGCACGGCGCGCCCTGATCGGTGAGACCGCTTCCAGAGAACTGCGTCCCGGCAGCCCCGGCGGCCGGGACCCCCGGATCGCCAAGTACGCGCTGCACGCGGCCCTGGGCGGGGCCACCATCGCCGGTCCGGCGGCCGTGGGCGCCGGTGAGCCGACCGTCGCCAAGGACGGCTCGACCCGGGGCGACACCTGCCATCTGGACGTGGTGGACCGCTGGGGCAACATGATCGCCGCCACCCCGAGCGGCGGCTGGCTGCAGTCCAACCCGGTCGTTCCCTCCCTGGGCTTCCCGCTCGGCACCCGGCTGCAGATGAACTGGCTGGAGCCCGGTCTGCCCAACTCCCTGACGCCGGGACGCCGCCCGCGTACCACGCTCTCCCCCTCGATGGCACTGCGCGGCGGCACTCCGGTGATGGCGTTCGGCACCCCGGGCGGCGACCAGCAGGACCAGTGGAGCTTCCACTTCTTCCTCGCGGTCGCGCTGCGCGAGCAGGTGCGCGGCGGGCTGGATCTGCAGGGCGCCATGGACGCGCCGAACTGGCACACCGACAGCTTCCCCAGTTCCTTCTACCCCCGGGGCACGCAGCCGGGCGGTGTGACGGTGGAGGAGCGGATCGGCGAGGCCGTGATCGAGGACCTGCGCCGCCGGGGCCACGATGTGACGGTGGCCGAGCCCTGGTCGGAGGGGCGTCTGTGCGCCGTCGCCCGGGATCCCGAGCAGGGAGTCCTGTCGGCCGCGGCCAACCCGCGCGGCATGCAGGGCTACGCGGTCGGCCGGTAACGGCAGTCGCGAACACGACACGAGGGGCCGCCCCTGCGGGTGGCCCCTAGTGTCGTGGGCTGCGGGATGCTGCCCGGGATCAGCCGGCCACGGCGGACGATCCCGGCTCCGCCGCCTTTTCCTCCTGCGTACCGGCCGGATTGACCAAGTGGCAGGCGACCGCGTGGCCGGTGCCGAGGAGTTCCGGCGACCGGGTGCGGCAGATGTCCACCGCGACCGGGCAGCGGGTGTGGAACCGGCAGCCGGCCGGCGGGTCGATCGGGCTGGGGATGTCGCCCCCGAGCACGACCCGCTCCCTCCGGCGCTGTTCGGCCGGGTCCGGCACCGGAGCGGCGGACAGCAGGGCCTGGGTGTACGGGTGCTGCGGATCGCTGAAGATCTGCTCGCGGGGCCCGGTCTCCACGATCTTGCCGAGGTACATCACCGCGATCCGGTCGGCCAGGAACTCCACCACCGACAGGTCATGGGTGATGAACAGGCAGGAGAAGCCCATGTCCTGCTGGAGGTCGCTGATCAGGTTGAGCACCGACGCCTGGACCGACACGTCGAGCGCGGAGACCGGTTCGTCGGCCACCACCAGTTTGGGCTCCAGCACCAGCGCGCGGGCCAGGCCCACGCGCTGGCGCTGCCCGCCGGACAGCTCGTGCGGGTAGCGGGTCCGCATCTCCGCGCGCAGGCCGACGCGTTCCAGCATCGTCGCGGCCCGCTCGTCCGCGTCGCGGCCCCGCGCCACCTTGTGGGCCAGCAGTGGTTCGCTGACGATCCGACCGATCATGAAGCGCGGGTTGAGCGAGGAGAACGGGTCCTGGAAGACCATGTGCATGTCGCGGCGGAGCGGCAGCAGCATGCGGCGCGACAGCCGGGTGATGTTGCGTCCGTCCAGCGCGACGGTGCCCGAGGTGGGGTCGGTCAGCCGCAGGACGCACTTGCCGATGGTCGACTTCCCACTTCCTGACTCCCCCACCAGGCCCAGCACTTCGCCCCGGCCGATGGTCAGCGACACACCGTCGACGGCGTGCACGACCTTGCCGCGGCCGCCGGCCGGATAGTGCTTGACCAGGTCCGTCACTTCGAGGACGTTCCCCTTCACCGGCCACCTCCTGGAGCGGGTACTTCGGTCACCTCGGGACCTTCGAGTGGTTCTGGCGCGGCGGATTCGCGTGTCACCGGGTGGAAGCAGGCCGCCAGATGACCGTCCCCGTGTGCGGTGAGTTTCGGCCGGGAGGCGGCGCAGTCGTCCTGCGCGGAGGCGCAGCGCGGGCGGAAGGCGCACTCGTCCGGGTCGGCGAACGGCCGCGGAACCATGCCGGGGATCTCGGTGAGGCGCCGTCGGCCGTCCGCCGCGGTGGTGGCGGCCGACGGGATCGCGCCCATCAGGCCGACCGTGTACGGGTGCCGCGGCCGGCTGAACAGCTCCTCGACCGGGGCCTGTTCGACGGCTCGGCCGGCGTACATCACCACCGCCCGGTCCGCGATGTCGGCGACCACCCCGAGGTCGTGGGTGATCAGGATGACGGCGGTGCCCAGCCGGTCCCGCAGATCGCGGAACACGTCGAGCACACCAGCCTGGATGGTGACATCCAGGGCGGTGGTCGGCTCGTCGGCGATCAGTACCCGGGGCGAACAGGCGACGGCGATGGCGATCACCACGCGCTGCCGCATCCCGCCTGAGAGCTGGTGCGGATACTCCTTGATCCGCCGGCCGGGGGCCGGTATGCCCACCAGGTCGAGCAGTTCGACGGCGCGGTCACGGGCTGCCGGCCGGGACAGGCCCTCGTGCCGGCGCAGCACCTCGGCGATCTGGAAGCCGATGGAGAAGCCCGGGTTGAGGGACGTCATCGGTTCCTGGAAGACGACCGAGACGTCCTTGCCCCGTACCTCCCTCATCTCCTTCTCGGTCAGGTCCGTCAGCTCGCGTCCAGCCAGCCTCACCGAGCCGGACAGCTTGGTGGACCCGGGCGGCAGCAGCCGCGGTACGGAGAGCGCGGTGACGGACTTGCCGGACCCGGACTCGCCGCAGAGCGCGAGGATCTCTCCCTGCTCCAGCTCCAGCGAGACCCCTTTGACGGCATGGACGTCTCCGTCTTCGGTGTCGAAGGACACCTTGAGGTCGGCGATTTCAAGGAGGCTCATCGGCCACTCCTGGGATCGAGGACGTCCCGCAGGCCGTCCCCCAGCAGATTGAATCCGAGGGTCGTGATCGCGATCATGACACCGGGCCAGACGGCGAGCCCCGGCGCCTGGTCCAGGAACTGCTGGGCGTCGGTGAGCATGACCCCCCAGGAGGGCGTCGGAGGCTGTACGCCGAGGCCCAGGAAGGACAGGGTGGACTCGCCGATGACTGCGGCCGGGATCCCGACGGTGGCCTGCACGATCAGCGCGTCGGCAGCGCTGGGGAGCACATACCGGTACAGGATTCCCATGTCGCCGACGCCGTCCACGACGGCCGCCGCCACATAGTCGGTCTCGCGGGCGGCCAGCACCTCGCCCCGGGTGATCCGGACGATCCCGGGGATCTGGGCGACCCCGAGCGCGATGACGACGTTGCGCAGCGAGGGCCCCAGGATGGCGGCCATGCCCACGGCGAACACCAGCGCGGGGAACGCCAGCACCACGTCGACCAGCCGCATCACCACCGGGTCGAGGACCTTGCGGTAGAAACCGGCCACCAGACCGACCGGCACGCCGACCACCATCGCCAACGCGGTGGAGAAGACCCCCGCCTCCAGCGAGGTACGCGCGCCGTGGGCGATCCGGGCCAGGACGTCGCGGCCCAGGTCGTCGGTGCCCAGCGGATGGGCGCCGGAGGGCGGAGCCAAGGTCGCCGCGTAGTCCTGGGCCGCCGGGTCGCCGGTGACCAGCGGCCCGACGACGGCGAGCACCAGGAACAGCGCGACCATCACCAGTCCGGCCATGGCCATCGGACGGCGTCGGAAACGCCGCCACCGGCGGGCGAGGTGGCTCGCCCGTCCGGGTGCCTTCGCGGGGGCGGGTTTCTCCTGGTCGCCCGATACCGGGGAGAGCAGCTGTTCGGTCACCGGGCACCTCCTGACAGCCTGATCCGCGGGTTCAACAGTGCGTAGGCGACATCCACCAGGAGGTTCACCACGACGTAGCCCACGACGGTCACCAGCACCACGGACTGGATGACCGGATAGTTGCGGTCCAGCACGGCATCGACGGTCAGCTTGCCGAACCCCGGGATGACGAAGATCGACTCGGTCACGACCGCACCGCTGATCAGTTCCCCGAGCTGGAGGCCGAGGATCGTCACGACCGTGGTCAGGCTGTTGCGCAGGGCGTGCACCCCGATGACCTTGCCCTCCGCGATGCCCTTCGCGCGGGCGGTTCTGGTGTAGTCGGCGGCCAGCGAGTTCAGCATCGCCGCCCGGGTCTGCCGCATCAGCACCGCCGCGAACCCCGTGCCGAGCACCGCGACGGGCAGGATCAGCCGGCGCAGGTTCTCCACCGGGTCGTCGGAGAACGCGACGAACCCGGAGGCGGGCAGCCAGTGCAGGTTCACCGCGAACAGCAGGATGCCCAGCAGACCCAGCCAGAAGTGCGGAACCGAGAGCCCGACCAGGCCGAAGGCGGTGGCGACGTAGTCGGCCGGCCGGCCCCGGCGGGCGGCTGCGATCACACCGGACAGCACGCCGATGCCGATCGCCACGATCATGGAGAGCAGGGACAGTTCGAAGGTGATCGGCAGCCGCTCCATCAGGATGCCGACGACCGGCAGCCCGTCCTTGGTGGACCTGCCGAGGTCACCGTGGAGCAACTGCCCCAGATAGTCGACGTATTGCAGCGGCAGCGGCTTGTCGAGACCGTACTGGTGCCGGATCGCGGCGATCACATCCGGCCCGGCCTCCTGCCCGGCGAGCACCCTGGCGGGGTCGCCGGGCAGCGCCCTGATCCCGAAGAAGATCAGGACGCTGGCCAGGAAGAGGACGATGACCGCCGCTCCGGCACGGCGCAGAACGAACAGGGCCACGAAGGATCGCCCTACTTGCCGTCCGCCGTGTAACCGGCGGTCCTGAAGCGCGGGAGTCCGTCGGCGTAGTACTCCACGCCGGCGATGTTCTTGTTCAGACCCATGTAGTACTCGGAGTGGTAGAGGTAGATGATCCCGCGCACTTCCATCAACCGCTGGACCGCCTGGGCGTACAGGGCCTTGCGCTTCGCCGGGTCGGACTCGGCGGCCGCCTGCGCGATCGGCTCGTCGATCTTCGGGTCGGTGACACCGCTGTAGTTGATGGCGCCGCCGCCGGTGACCAGGCTGGTGAGGTTGCCGTCCGGGTCGACCCGTCCCGACCATGCCTCGACCATGGTGTCGAAGGTGCCTGCCGCGCCTTGCTCCAGGCCGGTGGCGAAGTCGATCGGCCGCACCTTCACGGTGAAGCCGGCCTCCTTGGTCATGCTCTGGATGACCTGGCCGAGCCTGATGTCCGTGCTGTCGTCGGGCACCTGGAGGGTCACCGGGATGGGCGTCTTGACCCCGGACTGCTTGACCAGTGCCTTGGCCTTGGCGACATCGTGCGGGGTGCAGGTCGTCTTGGTGCGGAACTCGCTCTTCAGCGGGATCGGGCTGCAGTCCGGCTGGTAGAGCCCGTTGTATACGGCCTTGTTGATGGCCTCGCGGTCCAGGGCCAGTTCGAACGCCTCACGTAGCTCCGGATGCTGGGCCAGTGGTGTGTCGACCTTGCCGGGCGGCTTCGTGGAGCCGTTGGCGTTGGAAACGTTGATCTCGATCGAGCCGAAGCCGAGCCCACCGCCCGCGACCACCTTGAGGTTCGGGTCGCTCTCCAGCCCGTTCACCGAGGTGGTGGCCAGGCTGTCGGCTATCTGGATATCGCCGGACTTCAAGTTCGCGGCTCGCACATTGGGGTCAACAATGATCTTGTAAACGACGCGGTCGAGCTTCACCTTGGACTTGTCGTAGTAATAAGGCGACTTCTTGACCACGATCTGGCTGCCGGAGGTTCGGCTCTCGAACTGAAACGGTCCGGCACAGACCGGCGCGGTACCGAAGTTGTCACCAAGCTTGTCGAGCGCGGTCGGCGACATGATCATGCCGGCGCGGTCGGCGAGCTGGGCGGTGAGCGGGGTGAACGGCTTCGACAGCGTGAGTTTCACCGTGGTCGGGTTCACCACGGTGACACCGGAGACAGAAGCCAGGTCCTGCCGGCGGGCGGACTTCGACCACGTACGGTGCCGGTCCAGGGACTTCTTGACCGCCGCCGCGTCGAACGGCGTGCCGTCGTTGAACTTGATGCCGCTGCGCACCTTGATGGTGGCGGTCTTGCCGTCCGCCGACATCTGCGGAAGCGAGGTGGCCAGCATCGGCACCAACTTGGACTGGGCGTTGATGTCGTAGAGCTTGTCGCAGATGCTCGCGAACACCTCACGCCCCACCAGGGTGGTGCCGGTACTCGGGTCGAGCGCGTCCGGGTCCGCGTTCAGCGCGATGGTGAGCGTGCCGCCGGTCTTCACGGCGCGGTTGTCGGAGGCGGCACGGGAGGGCGCCGTGGTGGTGCCGCCGCTGTCCGAACTGGAACAGGCGGACAGAGCGGTGAGGGACGCGAGGACGAGTGCGGCTGTCAGCCGGCGGACTTGCATGGACGAACTCCTTTTCACCGACCGCGAGTCGGTGGATGTGCGCGATCCGGTAGGGGCGGGGGCGGCGCAACCGCACCCGGCGCGATGCTCGGGTACGGGAGTACAGGGGTACGGCGGGTAAGGCGGCGGGTCGTCTACAGAGCGGCGGAACGGAAGAGGCTGGGGTTGACCGCCGAGGGGGGCCTGCGGAGCTCGGTCGCCTGCTCGAAGTCGTAGGCGTAGCCGATGAGCGTCGGCTCGCTCCACGCCTGGCCCAGGAAGGCGATGTTGAACGGCCTGCGATTGGCGGCCTGGTACCCGGCGGGGACGCTGACCGAGGGGTAGCCGGCCTTGGCCCCGATGACCGCACTGCCCGAGTTCGGGAACAGCAGGGCGGTCACGTCGTGTTCGCGCATCAGCGCGTCGATGCGGTCCTTGCTGTCCGCCAGGTCCTGGGCCCGGTCCGCCTTGTACTTCACGGTGTCGGCGCTGTCCGGGCCGAGGTCGACGGCCTGCGAGGCGGCCGCGAGTACCTGGCCGAACTTCAGCGCAGCGTCGGCGTGCGCCTCGTTGTAGGCGATGACATCGGCCAGCGTCTTCACCGGGGCGTCGTCCGGCAGCCGCGACAGGTAGGCGTTGAGGTCACGCTTGAACTCGTAGCTGAGCACCGAGGAGTCGTCGAGATAGTGGGTGGGGGCGTCGAGTACGACATCGACGAGGACGGCGCCGCGCTCCTCCAGGGCCGTCAGCGCCGCGTCCCACAGGGCGCGGTTGTCGGTGCCCTCGTCGGGCGCCTGGCTGGTGACCACACCGACCCTGGCGCCGCTCAGGGCCGTGTCGGACAGGTCCTCGGTGAAGTCATGGCCGACGAGCGGGTTCTCCGCGGTGGCCGGGTCCTCCGGGTCGGTGCCGGTGAGGACGGTGAGCAGCGCGGCGGCGTCGGCCACCGTGCGGGTCAGCGGGCCGGCGGTGTCCTGGCTGGCGGCGATCGGCACGATCCCGGTGCGGCTGATCAGCCCGACGGTCGGCTTGATGCCGACGGCGGAGTTGGCCGCAGCCGGGCTGAGGATGGAACCGGCCGTCTCGGTGCCGATGGTGACGGTGGCGAGGCCCGCCGCCGCGGCGACACCGGAGCCGGCGCTGGAGCCGCTGGGCGTCTGGCTGGCGTCGTACGGATTGACCACCTGCCCGCCCAGCGAGCTGTAGCCGCTGGGCATCCCGGTGGTGAGGTAGTTGGCGAACTCGGTGAGGTTGAGCTTGCCCAGGACGACAGCGCCGGCTTCCCGCAGCAGTTCCACCAGGGCGGCGTCCCCGCCGGGACGGGAATGCTCCAGGGCCAGCGAACCCGCCGTGGTGGGCACGCCCGCGACGTCGATGTTGTCCTTGACGAGCACGGGAATGCCGAGCAAGGGACTGCCCGGGCCGTCGCTCTTACGCCGTTCGTCGGCGGCCTTCGCCTCCTTCAGCGCGTCCGGGTTGACGGCGCGCACCGAGTTCAGCGCGGGCCCGTGCACGTCGACCGCCTCGATGCGGTCCAGATAGGCCTGGGTAAGCGCGGCGCTGGTGATCCGGCCGGACTCCAGCAACCGGGTCAGCTCGCCCACCGTCGCCGTCTCCAGGTCGGCCGGGAAGGGTCCCTCGGCCGGCTCGGGTTCCGAAACGGCCGCCTCGGAACCGGACTCCGCGGTGGTGGGCGCGGATCCGCCGGAGGCGTCCGGCAGAGCGCGGGTCAGCTGACCATGGCGAGCGGTTACCAGACGCATGAGCCGATCGGTAATGATGTCGCGCTCCCAACTAGGCTCGTTTTCAACGACCCATCGGGCGTTCATGGAAGCCGCGATGTGTCTCAGCGCCATTTCCCGTCGGAGACGATCGTGTTGCCAAGTCGTTCTTGAACCGTCAGATAGGTGGAATTTCGCGCCGGCTGCCCGGAACCATCACGGCATCCCCACTAAGGGCTTGCAGATCAACAAGGTGCTGCACTACCGATCGACGGAGCAGGACTTCGCCTCGTTCGCTGACCTGGCGCGTCCTGTTCGCCTTCACCGCGATCGCCTTCACCACCGTCGCCGTCGAAGTGGTCGATGCCCTCTCCGACGGACTGTTCAAAGCCGCCAACCTGGATATCGCCACGGCGGTCCGCCTGGGCTGCAACGCCCGCTCCGCGAAGGGTGTCGAGCGATCCTCGCTGCCCAGCGTGTTCAAGCACAACCTGCTGGGCCGTACCTGGACGGGTACGCCGGCGAGGGCCGCTACGGAAGTGGCGAGTCCGGATCGGCAGAGATCGCCATGAAGGTCGCGTCCAAACACCGCTCTCAGCACGATCTGCACTGGACGTGCTTCTTCACCGAGGTTGACGCCAAGTCGGTGGCCCGTCTGGAGACGGTCGCGGACATCTACCGCAAGCGAGGCGTCGACGCGCGGGTACCACCAAGCATCCCGGGCGCGGGCTACCGAGTCACCGAACACCCACAACCCGTGCTGGCGCCACGTGCCGAACACCAGGTGATACACGGGCTTGTGGTGCGGGGCCCGGGCCACCGGCACGGACCGCACCAGCATGCCGGTAGCGTCTGCCAGGCGCCGCGCGTAATCCGGTGCCTGCTGGCCCAGCGCATCGGACAGCTCACCGAACAGATCGAGTCGACGTCAACCCGGGATGCTGTTCATCACAAAAGGAGCGTCACCCGGGCCTCGACATCGCGTGGCTGTGTGCAGCGGCGGAGGAGATCTTCTCCCAGATTTCTCTCACGGACCGCGAGGTGCCGCAGCGGTAGCACCTGACACATCGCGTTGGATGGGCGAGTTTGCAGCCTGCTTCAGGGCGCCTTGGTGGGGGCGCCGCCCGCCACGCGCTCGGCGCGGACTTGGCGGAGCATGCGCAGTACTTCGTCGAGGACGTTGTCCGGCTTGTCCGTCTCCAGGACGAGTGCCGCTTCTCCATGCCGCGGCGGACCAGGCGATGGACCACGCGGCCCGGGCCCACCTTGAAGAGATCGCTCAGCACTTCCGCCGGCGCCCGCCCCGGTCCGCGGCCCCTCCGCCGGCCGCCACCGCGCCCGCAGTCGCTGATTCCGTCTGCGGACCGGGCCGGCCCGCCGAGACCACCAGCAAGGGCTACCCACCCACTGCAGCGCTGTCGCAGGGCAGCCCGACCAACTGCCGCCCGGTATCGCTTGCACAACAGTTCTAGCAGAGCATCAGCAGGGTCCGCCCAGCACGATCTTCCACACTCGGGTCGCCACCTGGAGGTTGAGCCGGTCCTCGACGTTCGCGAGGTCGTTGCCGCTGATGTCGCGGATGCGCTGGAGCCGATAGCGCAGCGTGCTGCGGTGGATCGAGAGGGATTCGGCGGTCTCGTCGTAGTTGCCGCCGCAGTCGAAGTACCGGGACAGGGTCTCCACCATGGCCGCGTGGTGCCGGGAGTCGTAGTCGATGAGCTGCCCGAGCCACTCGTGGACGAACCTCTCCAGTTCCCGGTAATCGTTGCCAGGTCCCAGGATGCGGTAGAGGCCAAGCTCGTCGAAGAACGTCGTGCCGTAGCGCTCGCGGGAGTGGCGGCGCACGTCCAGGGCGCGCTGCGCCTCCTGGTAGCGGCGGGGGATGTCGTCCAGGGAGTCGCAAGGGGCGCTCACCCCGATCGTCCCGGACCGTGTCCCGGTCTCCCGGGCGAGCGCCTCGTACAGCGCGCGGGTGTGCGGCCTGTCGTCGGCGACCAGGACCACGTGGTCGGAGCGTCGGGTCAGCAGCGAGCGCATGCCCACGGCAGAGGCCGCCCGGCCCACGGTCTGCGCGAAGGAATCGTCCGCAGTCCGGTTCGACCACTGCACCACGACGATGTAGTGGCTGCGGTGCAGGTCGTGTCCGACGGCCTCGGACCGGGCGTAGGCGCTCGCCTCGTCCGTCCCTGCCAGGAGGTCGTCGACCAGCTCGCGGTGCAGCCTCAGCTCCACTTCGGCCAGATTGCGCAGGTGCGCCATCTCCAGGGCGAGCGACGTGGCGGCGTGTTCCATTGCGAACACGGTGTGCTCATCGGCCTCGCGCCGGGCATCGACCAGGGCCAGCACGCCCAGGATCTCGCCGTGGGGGCGGACCAGGGTGATCAGCCGGTCCTTGATCCGCACCGGCCCGATCTCTCGGGCGACGGCGTGCAGCATTTCGTCCTGGCGCACGGGGTCCGGTTCCGGATAGGGATCGGGGCGGCTGGGGCCGGTCCAGGACCTCAGCCGACCGAAGCGGTCCTCGACCAGCGCGGGGAGTCCGGTGAGCCCGTGCAGTGCGCGGGTGACGGCTTCCTCGCCGCCGCCCGAGGCAGCGACGTCGGTCATGAGCGCGTGAACGGCCCGCTGGTACCCCAGCTCGGCCACGACAGAGATCAGCTGCCGCTGGAGGGCTGTGCGTTCCTCCCTGAGCCGGTGCAGCTCCAGCGCGTCCTCGCGTTGGCGGCGGTGTGCGAAGGCGACCGACAGAGCAGCAGCGGTGTGCCGGACGAGTATGGCGAGCAGGGGGCGCTCGGCCTCGGTGGGCTGGCGGTGCGACGTCACCACGAGGTAGCCGTGGAGTCTCTCAAGTCCGCGCAGCCCCAGCGCCCGGCCCCAGGGCCTGCCGGGTACGGTCACAGGTCCGTCCTGCCCGGCCAGCTCCCGCACCCTCCGGTCCACGGCCAAGGCATGGATCCGCCCGTTCGTCGGGCTGGGGACCAAATCGCTGTCCACCCTGAGGTATCCGGCCTCCGCGCGGTATGGCCCTGCGGCGGCTATGTGGTCCATGGCCAGGCGCAGGATCTCGCCTTCGTCCCGGGTGTCGAACAGGGCGCTGGAGAGCACCATCAGTGCGTGGAGGGCATGGTCGGCTGGGGTTGGGGGTGGGTGGGGCCCTCTCCGCGCGGCCATGGGGGGCCGTCCGGCGCTGCCCCACGGAAGGCTGCCCTCCCGGCCGGAGCGGCGGCGGTACAGATTGTGTGCCCGGCTGCCAGCCATGGGATCATTCCGTTCTCCCGGGCCTTCACGGAGGCGAGCGGTGCTTCGGGTACCCGCTCTCGGGCCGACTCATCCGAGATATTCGGATTCTTCCTCCGTACTCGTGGGGCGACCGGACCCGTGCATTTCTGACCCGCCAGGCGCAGGCGTGGAGCCATTCGGCTCGCCAGCCTGGGGAGTGTTCGAAACCCTCCGTGCGCACCGGCAGGAAGGGCTGGGCGATGATCGAGCGGCATCGCAGGGCGGTTGCCTCGTACAAGACGTACCGGGAAGCCGAACGCGCCGTTGACCTCCTGTCTGACCGTGGGATTCCCGTGGAGAGGGTGACGATCACCGCCCAGTACATACGCGTGGTCGAGCAGGTGATCGGCCCGATGAACTACGGCAGGGCCGCCCTTCACGGGACGGCGAGCGGTGCGCTCCCCGGTGTCCTGATCGGCTGGCTGTTCGGCCACGCGAACTGGCTCGGCCCCGTCGTCTCCGCCCTGCTCCTCGCCCTGTACGGGCTGATCTTCGGAGCTGTCGTCGGCGCGCTGTACGGCATGCCGCTGCACGCCCTGCAGGGCCGTCGCCGGGCTCTCGCCTCGCTCCGCTCGATGCAGCCGAGCCGGTACGAGACGTGGCACGAGAGTTGATCGCCCACCAGGGCTACGACCCGGTGTACGGGGCCCGGCCGCTGCGCCGCTACATCTCCCACGAGGTCGAGACACTGGTCGGGCGCGCCCTGCTGCGCGGTGACGTCCAGGACGGCGCGACGGTGCGCGTCGACGCCGAACACGGAGAGCTGGTGGTCACCTACGACCAGCCCGAGGACGTGAAGGGAGCGAGGGCGGCGTGAGTACCATGCAGGCCACCAACGTCACCTGCCCGCACTGCGGGCGCACCAACCGGGTACCCGTGGCCGCCGAGGGCCGCCCCAGGTGCGGCAACTGCAAGCAGCCGCTGCCGTGGATGGCCGACGCGGGCGACGACGACTTCACCGAGGTCGTCGAGCAGGCCACCGTGCCCGTCGTCGTCGACCTGTGGGCCACCTGGTGCGGCCCCTGCCGCATGGTGAGCCCCGCGCTGGAGGAGGTCGCCGCCGATCTCGCAGGAACGATCAAGCTGGTCAAGGTCGACATCGACAAGAACCCGCGCCTGGCGCGGCGGTTCGAGGTCCAGGCCGTACCGACGCTGCTGGTCCTCGACAAAGGACAGACCATCGCCCGGCAGTCGGGTGCCGCACCTGCCCCTGCCCTGCGGCGGTGGGTGGAGCAGTCGATCGCGGGCCGCGAACCGGCCGGGAAAGGGTTATCAGCCGTGACCGTACGAACCGACCCACACCTCGCCCTCGTACGCCCCGTCACCCCGCGCGCCCCGGGGTGCGAGGAATGCCTGGCCACGCGTTCCCCCTGGGTCCACCTCAGGCTCTGCCTGACCTGCGGCCACGTCGGCTGCTGCGATTCCTCGCCGAACCGGCACGCCCGCCGCCACGCCGCCGCCGACGGCCATCCGATCGCGGCGTCGCTGGAGCCCGGCGAGGACTGGCGGTGGTGCTTCGTCCACGAGGCGTTCGTGTGATGCCCGGCGACGAGACGCGGCCGGGCGCGGCGCCTGTGCGGGACGAGGCGGAGGAGAGCGTCCCCTTCGAGACCCCCGACATCTACGGTGCCTATCCCCGCCTGTCGGACGAACAGATGGCCCGCCTGGCGCAGCATGGCCGGCGGCGCGCGGTTGACGCCGGTGACGTGCTGATCCGGGAGGGGGAGCGGTGCGAGACGTTCTACGTCGTCCTCAGTGGCTCGGTCGCCATCGTCGAGGGCTACGGCACGCCGGGCGAACGCCTGCTGCGTGTGCACGGCCCTGGCCGCTTCATCGGCGAACTCGGCCTCCTGAACGGACAGGTGGCCTTCTACACCGCCGTGGTCAGGGACCCCGGCGAAATCCTCGCCCTGTCCATGGATCAGCTGCGTGACCTGGTGACCCGGGACTCCATCCTTGGTGATCTGGTGCTGCGCGCCTGCCTGGGCCGCCGTGCCCTGCTCGTCGGGCAGGGCGCCGGTTTCCGCATCATCGGCTCGCGCTACTCGCCCGACACCCGGCGGCTGCGCGAGTTCGCCGCCCGTAATCGGCTGCCGCACCGCTGGATCGATCTGGAGACGGACGAGGAGGCCGAGGCGCTGCTGCGCCGCTTCGCGGTTGGTCCGGAGCAGACGCCGCTGGTGATCTGGCGGGACACGACCTTGCTGCGCAATCCGAGCAACGCCGAACTGGCCCGGTTCATCGGCCTGCCGCCCCTGCCGTCGGGCAACGGCCGCGGCGATCTCCTCATCGTCGGCTCAGGTCCGGCCGGTCTCGCCGCCGCGGTGAACGCCGCCTCGGAGGGCCTCGGCACGACCGTGGTCGAGGCGATGGCCACCGGCGGCCAGGCCGGGACGTCCTCCCGTATCGACAACTGCTTCGGCTTCCCCTCCGGCATCTCCGGCGCCGAACTCACCGAGCGCGGGGTGCTCCAGGCGGGCAAGTTCGGCGCCCGGATCAGCGTCCCGGCGGAGGCGGCACGGCTCGAACCGCGGGACGGCCACTACGCCGTCGGGTTCGCCGACGGCAGTGAGATCACCGCCCGGACCGTCGTCCTGGCCACCGGCGCCCGCTACCGCCGCCTCCATGTGCCCGGCATCGAGCCGTTGGAGGGCGCGAGCGTCCACTACTCGGCGACCGTCTACGAAGCCCATCAGTGCCGTACCGACCCGGTGGCGGTGGTCGGCGGCGGCAACTCCGCGGGCCAGGCTGTGCTCTTCCTGGCCGGGTACGCACCGCAGGTGTATCTGCTCGTCCGTGGGCCGAGCATCGAGGCGCACATGTCCCGCTACCTGATCGATCAGATCGAGCGGCACCCGCGGGTGCGCGTGCTGCTGCACACCGAGATGACCGAGGCACTCGGCGACAAGGCGCTGGAGGCGGTCACCGTGGTCGACCACCGTACGGGCGAGCACCGTCACCTCGCGGTGCGGGCCTTGTTCGTCTTCACCGGCGCCGACCCCCACACCGAGTGGCTGTCCGGCGCGCTCGCCCTCGACGCACGCGGCTTCGTGCTCACCGGAGCGGAGGCGCAGGCCTGCTCCGTTCCCGAACTGTGGCAGAGCCAGGGCCGCGACTGCCTGACGTTGGAGACCAGTCTGCCCGGCGTCTTCGCCGCCGGCGACGTCCGCAGCGGCTCGGTGAAACGCGTGGCCTCCGCGGTCGGCGAAGGTGTGATGAGCATCCACTTCGTGCACCGCTACCTGGGCCACACGGCCGCGCCCGGCGGCACCGACAGCTCCCCGCACACCCGTCCGAAGGAGTCCGCTTGGCTCGCATGACACCCAGCGGGCGACGAGATCACGAGAAGGAGAAGGAGGCGATGGGAATGACCACGCCCGTCCGGCGCCCCCGCGGTGGCGCAATGCAGGACAGGCCCCTTGGCTGGGCACGCAATCCGCTGACCGAGTTCGATCAACTGCTCAGCGAGATGAGCGGACTGATCGAATCCACGGTGGGAGGCGCGGCGCCCGCAGTCGCGTGGACACCCCTGGCGGATGTCACGGAGTCCGACGACGCCTTCCACGTCGAGATCGAACTCCCCGGCGTCAAGAGCAAGGACATCAACGTCGAAGCGAACGGCCAGGAGTTGGTGGTCACCGGAGAGATCAAGGAGAAGGAACGCAAAGGCGTCCTGCGCCGGAGCACCCGCCGCACCGGAGCCTTCGAGTACCGGCTGCGGCTGCCCGGAGAGGTCGACACCGAAAAGATCAGTGCGCAGATGTCGGACGGGGTGCTCACCATCACCGTCCCCAAGGCCGAGGTCGCAAAGCCCCGGCACATCGAGATCAGCGAGACGAGTGAAAGCACCGAGAGTAGCGGCTGAGACGCGAGCGCCGCGGTTCCGGGCACCCATCCGGCACCGCGACCGCCCCGTTCGACCCGGAGCCGTTGATGACGGCCCGGGACGCGGCCGCCGTGACGCCGTCACAGGCCCGCACCCGTCCCCCCGTCCTCCACGGCCCCCGGGGGCTCGCCGAGCGCATTCGGCCGGTCGTCGCCGCGCTCGCCGACCCGGACGTCGGCGCCCCGGCGGAGGGCCCCGGGCGGGACCGCGCGCGGGAATTGCTCGACGCGGCCGCCGACGTCCTGGACGCGGCCGCCCGTTCGATCCGCCGCGGCACTCCCGCCGAGGTGCCGCCCAGGAGCGCGGACGTCCTGCGCGTCGACGAGGAGCACGAGGTGCTGGAGGGCCCCGCGCGGCAGGCCGCCGAGCGGCTCGTGGAACTGTTCGGCGAGGCGTTGGAGGTCGCCGGGAGCGGCGGCGCGCGCGGGAAGACGCCCACGCCGCCCGGCCCCGCGAGCGCCCAGTTCCTGGTGCGCCCGACAATGTTCCGGCTGCTCCCGGTCGTCGTCCGGGCGGTCCGCCGTGAGCTCCGCCGGGACTCGCCCGTGTTCCGGCACGCCGTCCGCCTGGCGGCGGTGGCCACGCTCGGCTGTCTGATCGCCGCCCGGCTACCCCTGGGCCACGGCTACTGGGCGCCCATCGCCTCGGTGATGGTGATGCGGCCGGACTTCCACCGGACGTACGCGCGTGCGGTGGCCCGTCTCGCCGGAACCCTGGCGGGGGTCGCGCTCGCCACCGGGATGGTGCGGGCCCTGGGTCCGGACGCCCATGTGTTCGGCGCGCTGGCGGTGGTCTCGGCAGGTCTGTCGTACACGCTGATCCGTACCGGCTACGCCTACTCCCAGTGCTTCACTGCCGCGTACGTCGTCTTCCTGCTCGGCATGGGCGGCCAGGCATGGGAGCAGACGGTCCCGGAGCGGGTGGTGCTCACCCTGCTCGGCGGGACCCTGGCAATGCCGGCGTACGTGTTGTTCCCCGCATGGGAGACGCCCCGGCTGCCGGGCCGGCTTGCGGACTGGCTCGCCGCCAACGGCCGCTACGCGGCCGCAGTGCTCCGCAGCTACGCCGAACCGACCAGGGAGCATCGCGCCGACATGCGCAGGGCCCTGCTGGCGAGCAGGGAGGCACGTGCCGCCTGGCAGGAGGCCTACGACCAGGCAAGGCATGAACCGGTCCGCCCCAGGGGGCTGACGTCGCGCGAGGCGCAGGAGGCGCAGGAGGCGCTCAAGCGGTTCGGCCGGGCGGCGATGCTCATGGAGAGCCACGTCCCGCGGGCCGACGGCCGTTTCGTCCCCGAGGCGAAGCGGTTCGCCGAGGCCCTGGAGGCCGACACCGAGCAGGCGGCAGTCGACGTGCGCGAGCACAGGAATCCGGACTGGGGGCACGTGGAAGAAGCGCTCCACGCGTGGGAGGGCGCCGCCGGGGACCGGAGCCCGGTGGTGCGGCGCGGGGCGGAACTGCAGAAGCGGGCCCTGGAGGACCTCGCGACGGCCGTGAGCCGCACACCCCTGGAACGGGACGTCGGCTCTGCTCGCGAGGAGCAGCGGGTGCGGGCGGCCGTGGCTGCGGAAGGTGACGGATCAGGACCCGCGGACCGGGGTGGGTGACGGCTCCGGCGACGGGGAGCGCCGCGCCTCCTGGAGCGGGAAGTAGTCTCCCGGCCGCGTCGAGCGCCGCCACACGTACACCGCTGTCGCCATCACGAGGATCAGCCCCGCCAGGATGAGCAGTTCGATCCCCTCCACGTTCCACCGGAAGGACTTCTCCGCCTCGGCCGTCACGATGAGCACCTTGCGGATGCCGGCAATCAGGCCGACAACGAGGAACGGCTCCGCGTCGAGGGTCTGGTTCCTGATGGTGAGGCGGACGGTGTGGAGCAGTTCGGCCACGATGAACAGCACAAGGCCGTTGTCCAAGGCGGAGAGAACGACCGTCTCCTCGCTGTACGGCCCCTGGATCGACCTGATGACGTCGTGGACCACCCCGGCGGTCAGGAGCCCCGCGAGCAGTACGAGAAGCGCCGCGACGACGAGGTGGATGCCGTCCTCGATGAGCTGCAGAAGGCCCTGTACCCGGCCGCCCTCGATCTTCGGGAGAATGGGTCGCACAGTCAGCATGCTAGGGGTGCCCCGGCCCGCAGGCGCGTCGTGCTGCCGAACGGGTGGACGGGCGGGTGGACGAGCGGATCCTCCCCGATGCGTGATCAGCTGGCCGGTTCCTCGGCCTGGCGTGCAGTGGCTTCCGCTATCAACGAGGTGAGTCTGTTGCGGGTGACCTCAAGCGACCTGGCCTGGGCGTCGATGCGGTCCCGTTCCTCCTGCAGCCTGGCCACCATCGCGGCGGTGACGAAGCCGCTGTGCACACAGGGCAGCAGCTGGCGAATCGATGGGCTGTTCAAGCCCGCCGCGAAGAGGGCCTGGATCCACCGCACGCGTGCGACCGCGTCGTCGGCGTAGATGCGCTGCCCGCTGGCAGTGCGCTCCGAGGTGAGCAGGCCATGCTCCTCGTAGTAACGCAACGAGCGCGTGCTGACTCCGGCAGCTGCTGCGACTTCACCGATGCGCAACCTCGCCCTCCTCCGGTCCGGTGACCATGTCCGACGTGCACTTGCCCTTGACGCTAGCGTCAAGTCTTAGCGTAGCGGCTGCAGGGCCTTGGGCCCGCGTGACTGTTTCAGGAATTTCCGAGAAAGAAAGCCGGAGCATGCAGATTCAGAACAGCGTCGCGCTCGTCACCGGAGCGAACCGTGGCATCGGTCGCGCCTTCACGCAGGAGCTGCTGCGCCGCGGAGCGGCAAAGGTCTACGCGGCGGCCCGAAATCCGGAATCGATCGATCTTCCCGGCGTCGAGCCGCTGCCGCTCGACATCACCGACCGGGGCCAGGTCGAGGAAGTTGCACGCGTCGCGTCGGACACCACGCTGCTCATCAACAATGCGGGGACCAGCAGCTACGCTCCCCTGGTCACCGGAGACCTGTCGGACATCCACCGCGAGATGGACACCAATTACTTCGGTGCTCTGCATATGGTGCGCGCCTTTGCGCCGCACCTGGCGGCCAACGGCGGTGGTGCCATCCTCAACGTTCTGTCCGTCATGGCCTGGCTCGGCTACGAGAACTCCGGGGGCTACAGCGCTTCGAAGGCGGCGATGTGGGCCTTGACCAATTCCACCCGCATCGAGCTGGCCGGTCAGCGCACTCAGGTGACCGGCCTGATTCTGGCCAGCACCGACACCGACATGATGGCCGGGTTCGACGTGCCCAAGAACCGGCCTGAGGACGTGGTGGCCGCGGCTCTCGACGGTGTACAGGCCGGAGCTCTGGAAGTCATCGCAGACGCCCAGAGCGCCACGGTCAAGGCAAGCCTCGCGAAGGATCCCGCGGAGACCTATCCGCAAGCGGTCCCGCATCGTTGGTGTGTTTCTGGCTTCGTGCCCGGAGCAGCTGGCTCACGGCAGTAGGCGGCGGCGCGGCGACCACGTGCGGAAGACCGCGGGGACGGAGCGAAGAGAGTGGCCTGCCATCCGCGGGTTGTCGGCCAGGCCCATATCCGCGCTTCTTCCGATCCAAGCCGTGAGTGGTGGCCGAAGGCCACGAAGGACTGGTTGCAGCCGGGTGTCCCGGTTGCTTTACGCCCTGCTACGCCGGTACCCACACACGGTGACCGGTGTCACCTGGGTGACCTCGATCGAGGGCCTCTAGTGGTCCGCGGCAGTGAGATTGCGCAGTCGGCTGGGCGAGCCCAGCAGCCGTCGCTCAGGGGAGCGTGGCCGCGGTACGGCCACCTGTGACACGAAGAAGGTCCAGCTTCCCCGCGTCGCTGCTTCCGGTCGCTGCCGTGTAGGTGACCATGCGCAGGTCCGCGCCCGGGACGATGAGGACATCGCAATCAAGCAGGATGTCGCCGATCTCCGGATGCCTGATCGTCTTCTGCTCGCTCGCGTGCGGGGTCGGCGACGCCGTGGCCCAGTGGCGGGCAAAGGCGTCGGACGATTCCCGCAGCTCCCGCACGAGGCGATCGAGCCGGGCGTCTGCAGGGTAGCGCGAGGTGGCCTCCTTGAGGTCGGCGACGATCGACGCCGCGAAGGCGTCCGCGCCGCGCTCGGACCGGATGGGGCGCAGCGCGGCGCGGGCCGGGCCGTCGCCGAACAGGGCACGGGCGATGTTGCGCTCACCGGCCGGGAGTTCGGCAGCGTCGCCGTGCAGGGCGCTCCACATGGTGTTCCACCACACCAGGGTCCAGTCGGCGGTGAACACCCCGATCGGGACGTCGCCCAGGCGCGCGGCGAGCCGCTGGATGCCCGGCGGCACATGCGCGTTGACCGTCCCGTCCTGCGGCGGCAGCAGGCCGGCGCTGCGGTACAGCTGGTCGCGCTCGGCGCGGGAGAGCTGAAGGGCCCGGGCCAGCGCGCCGACGACCTGGGCCGAGGGGCGCTTCGCGCGTCCCTGTTCCAGGCGCAGGACGTAGTCGACCGAGAGCCCGGCCAGCTGCGCGAGCTCCTCGCGGCGCAGTCCGGGGGCACGACGGCCGTCCGTCACGGGGAAGCCGGCGTCGGCCGGGGAAAGGCGGTCGCGCCAGCCGCGCAGGAAGGCGGCGAAATCCGAGCGTGAGGAAGCCATGACCTCATTCTCGCCGTCCGGCGCCGTATCAGCCTGGGTACTGCCAGTCCTAGTGACGGGGACGGCACTGGTTGACGGTGGCGCGAGCGGCGACCTTGGTGGTGCGACACCGACCGGGTGCCCACCGACTGACCAGTGAAGGAGCCTCCCATGAAGCACACCATCGTGATGACGGGCGCGAGCCGCGGGATCGGCCGCATCGCCGCCGAGCAGATCCTGAGCCAGTCGCCCGACGTGCACCTCCTCGTCGTGGCCCGCGACTCCTCCGGCGCCCAGCTCGCCGCGGAACTCGCCACGGGCGGGCACACCGTCTCGCACGTCTCCGCGGACCTCGGCTCGCTGGCCAGCGTCCGCTCGGCCGCCACCGAGATCCGCGACCGGCTCGACCGCGGTGAACTCCCGCCGCTGCGCGGCTTCGTGGGCAACGCGGGCGTCCAGTACACGAACGCGCTCACCGAGGGCCCCGATGGATTCGAGGCCACCTTCGCCGTCAACGTGCTCGCCAACCACCTGTTCGTCCGCCTGCTGAAGGACCACTTCGCCGCACCCGCCCGGATCGTGATCACCGCCAGCGACACCCACTTCGGCGACTTCAAGCACAACATGGGCATGGTCCCCGGACCGGCCTGGAACTCTCCCGACGCCCTCGCACGCACCGGCGCGTTCCCCAAGCCGCACACGACCACCGCAGGACGCACGGCGTACTCGACGAGCAAGCTGGCCACCATCTACCTCGTGCACGAGTACGCTCGCCGCCTGCCCGCCGGGATCGACGCCGTCACCTACAACCCGGGGCTCGTCCCCGGCACCGGCCTCGCCCGCAACGCGGGCCCCGTCTCCCGGTTTGCGATGCGCCGCATCATGCCGGTGATGACCCTCACCCCGTTCGCCACCAGCCGCACCGCCGCGGGCCGCTACCTCGCCGACGTCGTCCTCGGCACCACCCAGGCGCCGACCGGCTCCTACGTCGACCGCAGCCGCGAGGACCGCTCGTCGAACGAGTCCTACGACCCGCAGCGCGAAGGCGAACTCTGGGACGCCGCCGAACGGTTCACCGCCGCGTACACCGCCAGCGCGGATGCGTTCTCGGGTGACGTGCTGAGTGGTTCACTCCGATAGATCGAGCAGCGACACTTCAGGTGCTCCCACTCTCTCACTGCCTCGTTTGCTGCCCCGGCGTTCCACTCCTGGTCATCGAGACGATCAGCCAACCGACCGGCGCCCGCCACCCGCAAGACCGCCTCTCCCACGGTCCAGGTCGGGGGTCGTCGGGATCAGATGTACCGGCTGGCGCTGATTCGCCCGGTTAACCGCTGTCCGTCGTCGCGTGTTTCGGTGACGCCGACTGGAATCGGCAGCAGGTGGTGGGCGGGGAGTGGCGGACTGCGTCGACTACATCGAGCAGACCACCCGCCACGGCAGGCAGGTCGCCGTCCTCATCCCGCAGGTGGAACCCCTGCACAGCCGCTACCGGATTCTCCAGAGCCAACGCGGCATCCTCATGGCCGGCCTGCTGAGCGCCCGCAGCGACGTGGTCGTCTGCCTGCTCAAACTCCCGCTGAACCTGTGACCACCAGCCCTCACGTGACCACGTCAGCAAGTTGGCTTCGGTGGTTTGCGGCGGTGTGGCTTTCGGCGAGATTCTCCCCGCCGGCCCCGGATCGGTGAGACCACGACCAGCAGCTGCAGAAGTTGGGTGACGTGTTCGCCGGGCGGGACGCGGCTTCCCCCGCGAAACCGCCCGACACACTGTAAAGGGGCGGTAGTTACGCCTCCGGATGCGGGGGCCTCAGCCGATCTGGGCAGTCGCGCCTGAGGTCAGGCGGTGGTAGCGCGCTGCGACACCGGGGCCGTGGTCGCCCAGGAAGCCGCCGACCATCGCGGTGCCGATGTCGTTGAGGGCGCCGTCGTGAATGGCGTAGGCGTCCTGCGGGGCGACCTCCCGGACGTAGTCGATCAGGTGGCCGACGGTGGACCACGGGGCGTGCACCGGCAGCAGCAGCGTGCCGACGGTGGCGTCGGGGACGGTCAGGGCGTCTCCAGGGTGGAAGAGGACGTCGTCGATGAGGAAGCCGATGTTGGCGATGCGCGGGATGTCGGGGTGGATGACCGCGTGCCAGGTGCCGTGGACCTTCACATCGAAGCCGGCCGCGGTGAACGTCTCGCCTTCGCCGACGGCGGTGACCCGGGTGCCGAGGCCGTCCAGCTGCTTGGCGACAGCGGAGTTGGTCCAGATGTGCAGGGCCGGGTTGTGCTGAGCCGCCCGGCGCAGCGTCTCCTCCGAGAAGTGGTCGAAGTGCTCATGCGTGACCAGGACGGCGTCGGCGCGGTCCAGTGCCGTCGGCTCGGTCAGGCCACCCGGTCCACAACCAGGCGGCGACCGTCCTTCTCGATGCGGACGCAGGCGTGACCGAACTTGGTGAGCTGCACGGTTGGCATCCTTCCACTTGGGAAAACTATACAACTTAACTGTACACCTAAGTTCCGTGGATCCGGGTAGGATGCAGGCATGGACGAGGATGTGCTGGCCGAAGACCTGCGACAGTCGATCGGGGAACTGGTCCGAGCGGTGCGCGCCGTGGACACCATGCCTCCCGGGGAGGCGGCCGCACTCGGCTTCCTCGACCGAAGCGGCCCGCTGACCACGGCCGACCTCGCCCACCGACGCGGCGTGACGCACCAGTCGGCCGCCAAGTCCGTGAAAGAACTCATCAGCGACGGCCTGGTGCACACCGAACCCCACCCCAGCGACGGCCGCAAACTCCTCTTGCACATCACCGACGCCGGCCGCGCCCGCCTGCAGTACGAACGTTCGCAGCGCGCCCGCGCCCTCAACGCTGCCATTCGCGACACGTTCAGCCTCGACGAGCAACAGCAACTACGCGACTGCGTTGCCCTGCTGTCCCGCCTGACCGCACGCCTCGCCGGAAAGTGACCGGGCGGCGCCCGGTGACCTGGTGCAGCCATGGCAAGCCGACGCCCAGCCGGCTCCCGCACCACTCACGGCAGTTCGGACTGCGGTGGCTCCGTCGTGAAGAGCGGAGCCACCACCCCAGCTCGGCGGTGGACTTGATGATGCGCTCGGCCAGGGTCTTGGCGACGTCAGGCTTCTTCAGGGTGTAGATCGCGTCCTGTACGGTCCAGGTGGTCTGGCGTGCCGGGTCACCAACTGCTGTTGGTCACGCCAGGGAGCTCGCCCGCGTGGGCCATTTCGCGTACGCGGATGCGGGACAGGCCGAAGGCGCGCAGGTAGCCGCGGGGGCGGCCGTCCACGGAGTCGCGATTGCGCAGGCGGGTGGCGCTGGCGTCGCGGGGATGTCGGCGTAGTTTCCGCTGGGCGGCGGCGCGGTCCTCGTCGGAGCTTTCGGGGAACGCGATGATCGCCTTCAATGCGGCGCGGCGCGCGGCGTATCGGACCACGATGAGGCGCCGCTGGTCGTTCTTCGCGATCTTGCTCTTCTTCGCCATCAGACCTTCCCTCCACGGGCGCGGATGCGGGCCACCGCGGCCTCGATGCCGATCGTGTCGACCGTCTTGATGCCCTTGGCGGGCGCGAGCCGGACGTGCCGGCCTTCACTCGGCAGCCAGTAGCGCTTGCTCTGGATGTTGGGGTCGAAACGGCGCTTGCTCCGCCGGTCTGCTCTAGGGGCAGCGCTGTTGGCGGGCTTCAACGTGGCAGCGGCCGCCGCCCATGTGCATCCTGCGTGCGCGCTGCTGCCGCAATCGTGCGACGAGCACGGTGTGAGCACCTTCCTCTGGCGGCGCGAACGGCCCTTCCATCCGCAGCGCCTGTACGCGGCGCTTGAGGACCTGACCTGCGCCGCCGCGCGCAGCCGGGGGCGGTTCTGGCTGGCGGACCGCCCCGACACACTGCTGTCCTGGGACGCTGCCGGCGGCGCGCTGTGCGTGGAGTCGGCCGGGCCCTGGCTGGCAGCTCTGCCCGACGCCGCCTGGGAGATGGTGCCCGCCGAGCGCCGCCTCGCCGCCTCCGTGGACTGGCACCCGGAACACGGCGACCGCTGCCAGTACCTCACCTTCTCCTCGCCCGGCCTGGACCGCGACGGCCTGTCGGCCCTGCTCGACTCATGCCTGCTCACCGACGACGAGTACGCGGCGGGCAGGGGCCGCTGGAAGCAACTCCCGCACGCCTTTGACGACTTGCTTGACCAAGTGACCTGAAAGAGAGGACCGACCTCACCATGACTCGACGCACAAGCATCCGGCGTCAGACTGCCAAGCGTCAGCGCATCAACCCACTGGACGCCGCCGGCATCACCTACATCGAATACAAGGACACCGATTTGCTGCGGAAGTTCATCTCCGACCGCGGAAAGATCCGCAGCCGTCGGGTGACCCACGTGACGCGTCAGCAGCAGCGGCAGATAGCGCAGGCCATCACACGAGAGATGGCGCTCCTGCCCTATGGCTCCCGATAGGGCGATGGCCACGTGCGGGAGGCAGCAGAACCACCGCGGCTTCTGATTGTCCTACCGGATGGTCTCGAAGGCGTTGGCGCCTTCCGTTACGTCCTGTACCGGTAGCGGATCCGGCCGCGGGTGAGGTCGTAGGGGCTGAGTTCCACGAGCACTCGGTCGTAAGGGAGGATCTTGATGCGGTTCTTCCGGATCTTCCCGCTGATGTGGGCGAGCACCGTGTGCCCGTTCTGGAGCTCCACCTTGAAGGTGGCATTGCGCAGGCACTCGACGACGGTGCCTTCGGCTTCTACGCCCCCTGCTGCCTTTGTCATGGTCTCTCACTTCTCCCGTTCTGTGACGGCGAATTCGGTAGGGAACGGTCGCTCGGTGCGATGTGGCGGCGCGTCAGTGGCGGACGAGTTCCAGGGTGCTGGCCGCGCGCCGGGCACCGATGCTCTCGAACAGGGCGGTGGCCGCCGCGTTGGACTCGTTCACCTCGGCCCATGCCGAAGCGGTCCCGGAGTGGTGCAGCGAACCCAGCGCGTGGGCCAGCAGCGCCCGGGCGATGCCGCGGCGGTGTCTGTCGGTCCGGACGGCGATCAGTCCGATCCGTGGCTGCCGGGTCAGCGGTGCCACCCGGACCAGTCCCACGTACTGGTCCAAGTGCCTTGCCACCGCGTCCTTCGACGGGTCGATCAGGGTGGTCCCCGCCGGGCGGGGCAGTACCTCGGCCGGCATCGTCTGCCATCCGACGGTGGCCTCGACCTCGTAGCGGATGAGGCGGTCGAGGGCGCGCAGCGGGCCCTCCTGCGCCTCACGGGCGGGCACGATCGTCACGCCGGACGGGGGCCGTACCGAGCCGAGCCCGGTGATCTGCGGGTCGGTGCGCACGAGATAGCCCCACTCGCGGCGTGCGGTGGCGAAGCCGGCCCGCTCCCAGGCGGACCTCGAGTTGTGGTCGGCCTCGTCGACGACGGTGTACAGCGGTGTCGGCAGGTCCGCCAGCATCGCGTCGGCAATGCGGTCGAAGACCGCGCCGTGCCACGCGTCGATGCTTACGAAGAGCCGCCCGTCGGGCCGACACGAAGCGACGCCGCGGCCGACCGTCAGGTTGTCCTCCACAGCGTGCCACTGCGTTTCCGAGACCCGCGTGACCACAACCGGATGGTTGTCCGTGCCCGGAGCGGAATGCACAAAGTTCATAGGTGTTGCCTCTCAGGAGTGCCTTGTCTGAGGCGCTCCCGGCGACACCTACGTCAATCGCCCACCGTGACGACATGGGGGAGCACCCACATGGATACAGCCTTCATGGGTCTCGCCTCCTCGCGTTCTCTCACGGCTGCCCAGACGCTATCAGCGGGGGCCGGTCAGCCCAACGCATTTATCCGGAGCTCTTGGTGTCCATACCGGGCCGGGCGGCGCCGTGGCTGGGTTCGCCGCCCGGCCTGGGGTCATCAGGGGCCCGCCACGAGTTCGGGATGCTCATGCTCGCAGGTGTCGTCGATGCCGTAGGTGTCCCAGGTGGGGAACGGGTCCGTGGACGGCAGGCTCTCGCCGTGGGCCATGAGGCAGTCGGTCAGTGCCGCGTGCAGTGCGTCCGCGTGCAGGTGCGTGCCGATAAAGACCAGTTCCTGGCACTCGCCACGCGCTCCCTGCCCGGCATCGTGCTGGCTGCCCTCTCGCTCGCGGTCATGCCGGTCCTGTCCGCGGCCCAGCGCCGCGCCGGACGGGAACTCGGCTCCGCATCCGCCGTGGCCGACTCCAAGCAGAGCCTGCTGTGCACCTACCTGTCGGCGGTGCTGCTGGTGGGCCTTGTCGCGGGCGCCGTGTTCGGCTGGTCGTGGGCCGATCCGCTCGCAGCCCTGGTCATCGCCGCGGTCGGTGAAGGAGGGGCGCGACGCGTGGCGTGGGCAGGGGTGCTGCGCGACGCCGGCGGCCGTCGCGCCGGGCGCGGACCGGCGGGAGGCGGATGCCTGCGGCCGTGCTTCGGGGTGCGACTGCTGCCCTTGAGAGAGGACACTCCGGAGAGCGAGTGGCGCGGGCGTTCACCGGCGCTCGTCCGCCTCCGGCCCTCGGCCGCAGTCCGGGCACACCCCGGACAGCTCCACCGTGTGCCAGACCTTTGTGAACCCGGAGGTTTGCGCGATGGTGTCGGCCCAGTCCTCCACCGGGCCGGAGTTGACGGGCCGGCTCAGGCCGCATTCGGTGCAGATGAGGTAGTGGCGGTGTTCGGGTCCCGGGCGGTAGCGGAAGAGGCGTTCACCGCTGGTGTCGCGCACCATGTCGGCCCGGCCGACGCCGGCCAGGGCGGTCAGCGTGCGGTAGACCGTGGACAGGCCGACCGGCGAGCCGGCGGCGGCGAGCTGGTTGTGAAGGGCTTGGGCGCCGACGAAGCCGTCGGCCCGGATGAGCGCCTCGACCACGACGGTGCGTTGCTGGGTGAGGCGGCCGATCAGCGTGACGTCGTGCGACGGGGTGGGGGTCCACTGGCGGTTGGGTGCCATGGGGTGCCTTCGCTCATGCGCCGGTGGGGGCGGCGGTGTGCGTACCAGCCGTACGAGGATCGGAGGTGGGCCGTCGTATCAGGAACGTCGCGGCGTAGACAGCTGTGGCGGCGGCCATGATGGCGAAGCTCGGCGGCATCTTCGGCACCGCGTACGAGGTGAACAGCCCCACCCACATCTCCAGTACCGCCAGGCCGGCGGAGAGGGCGAGCGCACGGTAGGGGCGGTCGGTAACCCGGATCGCGGCTCCCGCCGGGGCGGCGAGCAGGCCGAGCAGGAGCAGGGAACCGACCGCCTGGGTGGCCTCGGCGGCGCTGATCCCGGCCAGGGCGAGGAAGCCGTAGCCGAGCAGCCGGACCGGTACCCCGCGGGCTGCGGCCACGGCCTCGTCGAGTGTGGCGAACAGCAGCGGCCGGGCGATGAGGACCACCAGCAGGCCGACCCCGGCTGCCACCAGAGCGGCGACGACTGCGCTGCTGGAGGAGATGCCGAAGATGGAGCCGAACAGCACACTCACCCCAGCGGTGCCGTTCGTGGTGCTGCGCGAGGTCGTGTAGAGCGTGATGAAGAACGCGCCCAGGCCCAGGATCCAGGAGAAAACGCTCCCTATGACCACGTCGTCGGGTCGCGCCTTGCGGCCGAGGGTGCCGAAGAGCAGCGCCATGGCGATGGTGGCGGCGAACAGCCCGAGGCGAAGGTCGGCGCCGAAGGCGAGGGCGGCCATCGCGCCGGTGAAGGCGACGTGGCTGAGCGCGTCGCCGGTGAAGACCTGGGCCCGCAGCACCAGGAAGTAGCCGACCAGTCCGCAGGCGGCGGCGATGGCGGTCCCGGCGAGGAAGGCGTGCAGGAAGAACGGGTGGGACAGCGGGGACGCGGAGAGCAGGACGGTCATGCGATCACCTCCTTGGCAGCGGGCGTGGCCCCGGCCCGGGTGCGACCGAGTACCTCGCGCAGCGAGCGCCGGCCCAGCGCGAGCAGGTATCCGGCGAAGGCGATGGTCGTCACGAAGAAACCCAGAGGGTAGGGCGAGTAGTAGGCGGCGGTCAGCCCTAGCCAGGTCGCGGCGAAGGCCAGCAGGACGGCCAGGGCCAGACTCAACGCCGGGCGGGCGGTGAGAACTTGCGCGGTGGCGGCCGGGATCACCATGAGGGCGAAGACCAGAAGGGTCCCGGTGATCTGGCTCGCCTCTGCGGTGGCCGCACCGAGCAGGACGAGGAAGACCACCGACAGGGCACGTACCGGCACCCCGCGCCCGCCGGCCACCTGCGGGTCGACCGACGCGAACAGCAGCGGCCGCCCGATCAGCGCCAGCACCGCGAGCACCACCGCACCGACCACCGTCAGAACGGTCACCTGGGAAGAGGTGATTCCCAGGAAGGTGCCGAACAGGATGGTCTGCGGACCCTCCAACAGCCCCCGGTACAGAGCGGTGAACAGGAACCCGGACGCGAGCAGGAACGCCTGCACCGTCCCGGTCAGCGCCGACTCCTCGTGCTCACCGCCACCCCGCAGGGCCGCGATGACCAGCGCGGCGGCCACACACAGCGTGAAATAGCCGTAGACCGCGCTGAACCCGAGCAGAAGCGCCCCGGCGGCGCCCGGGAAGGCGACCGCGGAGACGGTGTGCGCGGCGAACGTCTGCCGCCGCAGCACCACGAACCACCCCACGACCGCCGACACCACGGCCACGACCGTGCCCGCGCGGAACGCGTTGACCATGAAGGGGTAGGACCACATGTCCTGGAAGTCGGTCAGGAGGTTCCACGACCAGGTTGGTGCCCCTGTCTCAGCCAGCAGCATGACCGCTCCCCGGGGTGTCGTGCCGGTCGGTGTGCACGGCCGGTGCCTCCGGCTGGCCCACCACGACCAGCCGCCCGTCCGAGGTCTGCAGCACCTCGACCGGAGTGCCGTACAGCCGGGTCAGCGTCTCGGAGGTGATGACCTCGGTCGGTGTGCCTGCGGCGGCGCCGCCCTCGGCCACGTACACCACCCGGTCCAGGTGGTGCAGTATCGGGTTCACGTCATGGGCGACCATGACCACCGACACGCCCTCGTGATGGCAGATGCGCCCGATCAGCGCCGCGACGGCGCTCTGGTTGGGCAGGTCGAGGCTGTCCAACGGCTCGTCGAGCAGTAGGAGTTCGGGCCTGCGGACCAGTGCCTGGGCGATCAGTAGGCGCTGCTGCTCGCCGCCCGAACACTGCCCGATGGGCCGGTGTGCGTACGCCGACGCCCCGACCAGCTCGATCACCTCGTCCACCCGCGCGCGGGCGGACCGCCGACGCGCGCTCGGGAACGGCAGCGGCACCCCCCACCGGTCACCGTCGAGGCCCATGCGCACCACATCGACACCGCGGATGCGCAGATTGGCGTCGAAGCTCCGCCGCTGCGGCAGGTAGCCGATGCGCTCGTTGGCCTGCCCGGGCCGGGTGCCAAGCACGCGTACCTCGCCGGCCGCTGTCGGCAGCGCGCCGAGCAGGACCTTGATCATGGTGGACTTGCCGACGCCGTTGGGGCCGAGCACGGCGGTGAACTCGCCGGCCCCGATGCGAAGGTCCACACCCGACCACAGCGTCCGGCCGCCGACCCGCACGGCGGCCCCGTGCAGGGCGACCACCGGATCGCTTCCTGTTCCCGTGGCCGTGTCGTGCCCGCCGCTTCGGCGGCTGGGGACGGTGTGGCCGCTGGTGTGTGTGACGGCTTCGCGGGCCTTCGCTATCGGGTTCATGACTTCAGTTCACTTCCCGGTGGCCTTGGCCAGGGCCTGCTCGATGCCCTGCAGCTGGGTGGTCTGCCACTGCTGGAAGGTGGTCCCGGCGGGGGTGAGGGTCTCGGTGACGGTGGCGACCGGGATGCCCTGGGCCTTGGTCTCCTTGACCTGTGCCTGCACGTCCGGTGTGGAGTTCTGGGAGTTGTAGACGTAGATCTTGATCTTCTTGTACTTGATCTGCTGGTCGATGGTGGCTTTGTCCTTGGCCGTGGGGTCGGAGCCCTCGCTCATCGCGTCTAGGAACGTCTCCGGGGTGAGCATCTTCAGCCCCAGGCCCTCGGCGAGCGGCGTGACGATGGACTCGGAAGCACCGATCGGCGTGCCCGCGTACTTCGCCTTGATGTCGGCGATGAGCTTGTTGTAGTCGGCGAGCGTCTTCGTCTCGAAGGTCTTCTTTTGCTGGTCGAAGTAGGCCGCGTCGGCCGGGTCGATCTTCTTGTAGTCGGCGGTGATCTTCTCGATGACCTGGTGGACGATGTCCGGGGAGTACCAACGGTGCGGGTTGCCGCCCGGCTTGATACCGACCAGGTCGCCGACCTTGAGCTGGGTGCGTCCGCTGCCGGGGTTGGCGGCGAGCAGTTTGTCGGCCCAGGCGTCGTAGCCGATGCCGTTGACGATCGTGTACTGGGCGCCGGCCACGGTGCGGGCGTCGGCGGCGGTCGGCTCGTAGTCGTGCGGGTCGGTGGCCGGATTGGTGATGATGCTGGTCACCTTGACGTGGCTGCCGCCGAGCTGGGAGGCGATGCTGCCCCAGAAGTTCTCGGCTGCCACCACCTGGATCGTTTTGCCCGAGCCGCTGTCGCCGCCGGTCGCGGCGGTGTTGCTGGTGTGCGAGGAGGAGGTCGAGCAGGCGGTCGCCGTTACGGCCGTCAGGGCGGCCGTCGCGGTGACCAGTGCGATCCTCGCGGTCGGCCGGGCGGAACGGGAGGCGGGGGCGGTGGACATGCGGGAGCTCCTTCGGGCGATGCCGGACGCGCGGCGGACACGCGCCGACCGTGTGGCGACATCTTCGACGCTAGATGGAAATGATTTTCAGATCCATGCCAGATGAAAACCGTTGCCATCTTTTGACCGTGCGTACGACTGCTCGGGGGCTGCGCACGTAGGGGGTGCGGCGGATGCCGCCGGGGCAAGCGTTGGCGGCCGTCGCTCACGAGGACCGGGTGTCCTGGTGGACGGCGGCCGCCGAGGGGACGAAGTGGCCGGCCTGACTGTCGAACGCCGGTTCCGGCAGTCGGCGGTCGCGACCGGCAGTGGTTCAGCAGTCCCGGAACTCCGGTGACTGGTTGAGGATCTGCGCCCGGAGCGAGGTGAAGCGGATGTGGGTCTCGCCGCCGCGTGCCTCGGGGTGGAAGGCGGCGACGCGGTGGCAGTTCTGGAAGGCGAGGGCGATGCCGAAGTGGCGTTCCAGGCTGGAGCGGATGGCGTCGCTGGACAGGGCGCGCAGGAGCTGGCCGCGCTCCTTCTCGGAGGGCGGCGGGGTCTGGTTGTCGGCGAACTCCGCCGTGCCGGACCGCAGTTCCTCGGCGAGGCGGGCGATGAGGTCGTAGGCGTACGGCAGGGAGGTGCGCACCGTTTCCATGAAGTCCTGCTCCCGTACCTCGCCGTTCTCGGCTTCGGCGAGCAGTTGCGGGGAGACGTCGAGTGACATGAAGGGCTGTCCTGTTCTGTGGTTCTTTTGGTGGAGGGGATGGGGTCAGTAGTCCGGAGGCCAAGCCCCACCCTGTTGGCCTGTAAATCGAAGGCGGATCGGGGTTCTCGACCTTGGACGCGATCTATTTACGAATCAGGCGGAGACGGTCAGGGCTGCGGGGCCGTGATGGAAGTCCGGGTCGACCTGGGCGGCGAGGTCCTGGCCGGTGGCCTCGTTGGCCCAGGCGGCGGCGTTGCGCAGGTGGAACTCCACGGCGTGCTTCTGGAAGGCCGCCCAGTCCTTGGGGCGGGCGTCCAGGGCCGCGCGCAGCAGGTCCAGGGTGCGGGTGTTGTGCGGCTCCAGCTCGCCATGGCCGCGGCCCTGTTCCTGGGCGCGTACATAGGAGGACTGCGCGAAGTGCGCCAGCAGATCGTCGCCGACGTGCTCCTTGAGGAAGAGCAGGTCGTCCTCGCCGGTGACCTTGTTGCCGACGACGGCGATGGGGATGCCGAACTCGGCCGCGTGGTCCCGGTACTGGCGGTACACGGAGACGCTCTTGCGGGTCGGTTCCACGACCAGGAAGGTCATGTCGAAGCGGGTGAACAGCCCGGAGGCGAAGGCGTCGGCGCCGGCGGTCATGTCGACGACGACGTACTCGCCGGGGCCGTCCACGAGATGGTTCAGGTACAACTCGACCGCGCCGAGCTTGGAGTGGTAGCACGCCACGCCGAGATCGCCGTCGTCGAAGGCACCGGTCACCATGAGCGGTACGCCGCCGACCTCCTGGACGTGGTGGCTGTGGATCTCATCGTCACCGAGCAGCCGCAGCAGCCGGGAGCCGCGTCCGGGCGGTGTCGTCTTGACCATCGCCTCGCGCGACGGGATCCGTGGGTTCGTGCCCCTCAGGCAGTCCTTGATCTCACCGGTGCGCGCGCTGAGCGGCGGCGCGGTGAAGACCTCCTCCTCGTCGAGGCCGAGGGCGTAGGCCAGGTGCTGGTTGATGTCGCCGTCGATCGCGACGACCGGCGCCCCCCAGTGCGCCAGGTGACGGGAGAAGAGGGCCGACAGGGTCGTCTTGCCGCTGCCGCCCTTGCCGACGAAGGCAACACGCATGGCTAGCCACTCCCTGTATTGAAAATGGATGTCATGAGCATAGGCTGGTGGTGCGGCTGGGTGCTGTCAAATCACCAGTGCCTCAACTTGCTGATCGATACGGCGTGTTGGGGTTCCCCCGGCGGCAAACAGGGGATCCCTTTCACCCATACGGAGGAGACGCGGAGATGAGCGATACCGCAGACGGCCGTCAGAGCCGCCCTTTCACCCTCGTGGTCTGCGGCTCATGCCGTGCCGCCGCGAGGGGGCGGGCGATGGACGGGCTACGCCGTGCGGTCCGGGAGTGCCCGCACGGGGTGATGGTCTCCACCGGTTGCCTCGAGAGGGTGCTGCACTGCCGCAGGGGCTGCGGGCTGCACGCCGCCGTGCAGCCGTGCGGGGTGGACCGCAGGCCCACTGGGGCCGTCGTACGCCTCGGCCCGCTGGTGACGGAAGCCGACGCCGAGGCGGTGGGGACCTGGCTGCGGGCTGGAATGCCCGCCGACGGCACATTGCCGGAGCGGCTCCGCGCCGCCCCGGCGCCCCAGCAGGTCGCCCACCTCAACTGACGGGCTGGTCGCGCACGCCGAGGCGCAGGTGCTCGATATGGTGGACGGCCTGGTCGAGGAGTTGGGCGACATGGTCGTCGTAGAGGCTGTAGACGATGCGCCGGCCGTCGCGGCGGCCGGTGACCAGGCCGAGGGCGCGCAACAGGCGCAGTTGGTGGGAGACGGCGGACTGTTCCATGCCGATGGCGGCGGCGAGTTCGCAGACGGGTACGGGCGTTGCCGCAGGGTGGTGAGGATCAGCAGGCGGGACGGTGTGGCGAGGGCCTGGAGCGTCGTGGCGACGGAGGCGGCGGTGGCCTCGTCGAGCCGGGCGGCCGCGAGGATGTCGCGGCCGCCGGCGTCGAGGTCATCGGCGTGCACGGGCGCGGGCCTCGCGCGGCGGGCGGATGAGCTGGAGCGCCAGGGCTGGCGGTGGTTCGGCGATGCCGGGTCCGCCCGCCTGCGCCCAGCGCAGCAGGTCGTCGGTGGTAGAGCCTCCCGCCGGTCTCGTCGCGTACGACGTCCACACCGCCGTCCGCCTCCTGCTCGCGCAGGGCGCGGTACACGGTGGTCAGGCCGATCGCGTGGTCGCCGACCACCAGAAGGCCGTACAACTCCTGGGCCGACACGAAGTCCTGGCAGCCCGCGAGCCGGCCGCAAGGTCCTGGTCGTGGGTGACGGCGTGAGCGATGCGACGGTGGCGGCGGCGTCCGGCCGCAGCTGGTCGGCGATGCCCAGAACCCCGGCCGGCGTGCCGTCGGCCACCACCAGGATCGCGGTACGCCCGCCGTCCTCCAACTCGGCGACGACGGCAGTGTGCGCGCCCTCGGCAACGGACAGCAGTCGGACGGGGGAGCTTGTCCAGCGCCACCGCGCCGGGCCCGCCACCTGGTCGTGCAGAACCTGGTCATCGCCGCGGTGTTCATCTCGCGCAAGGACGGGGTATTGGACGGCTGCTCGTCACGCACATGCAGTTCGAGGCCCGTGCCGCCGGGCTCCCACGAGTCAGAGACCTCGCCGTTGACGACGCAGTCTTCCCGCAACGTCCCTTCACGCACGAAGCCGAGCTTCTCCAGCACGCGGGCAGAAGCCACGTTGCGCGTATCGGTCTCAGCTTGGACGCGATTTAGGTCCAGCGTGTCGAATGCCCACCGCAGCAGAGCGCGCGCGGCCTCGGTCGCGTAGCCGTGGCCCCACGCTGCATCGTCGAAGCAGTAGCCCAGTGACGCGCTGCGGTAGTCCGGATTCCACCTGTTCAGGCTGATGCCGCCACTACTTCAGAGACCGTCCCCAAGGTGGGACAACCCCGGGTGAACTGCGGGGCTTTCGCGCCTCCAGTCCTCGGGACGTGTTCCCGATGACTCATCATGTGGAGCGCGTTGCCACCCCGGCCTCCCGGGGTGGCTGCTGACTCCCGTACCCGACCTTGATGCCCGCGGGCCGCGGAACCGGGGACCGTGCTGCCGGGCTGTGGCTCAGGCGTCGATGATGACGGGGATGATGAGGGGCTTGCGGCGGTGGGTGCGGAACGCCCAGTTCGCCACGGCGCGGGCGAGGAGTTGTTCGAGTTGGCGCGCGTCTCCGACGCCTTCCTCGGCCGCGGTGGCCAGGGTCTTCTCGATGACGGGGATAACCGGCTCGAAGGTGGTGTCGTCGTGGACGAAGCCGCGGGCCAGGAAGTCGGGGGCCTCGGCGAGGGCGCCGGTGTCTGCGTCGACGATCGCCACCACCGTGACCACGCCTTCGGCGGCGAGGGTGAGGCGGTCCTTGAGGGACGCTTCGGTGGCGCCGCCGACTTCCATGCCGTCCACGTAGACGTTGCCGGCGGGGACCTTGCCGGTGATGGATGCGCGCCCGTCGACGAGGTCGACGACGACGCCGTCCTCGGCGATGACGACCCGGTCGGGGTCGACGCCGGTACGGATGGCGAGGTCGCCGTTGGCTCGCAGGTGGCGCCATTCGCCGTGCACGGGCATGACGTTGCGGGGTTTGACGATGTTGTAGCAGTAGACGAGTTCGCCGGCGCTGGCGTGCCCGGAGACGTGCACCTTGGCGTTGCCCTTGTGGACCACGTGGGCGCCGAACCGGGTGAGTCCGTTGATCACCCGGTAGATGGCGTTCTCGTTGCCGGGGATGAGGGAGCTGGCGAGCAGGACGGTGTCGCCCTTGCCGATGCGGATCATGTGGTCGCGGTTGGCCATCCGTGACAGCGCGGCCATCGGTTCGCCCTGGGAGCCGGTGCTCACCAGAGTGATCTTGTGGTCCGGGAGCTTCTCCAGCTCCTTCGTGCTCACGACCAGACCGGAGGGGACCTTCAGGTAGCCCAGGTCGCGGGCGATGCCCATGTTGCGGACCATCGACCGGCCGACGAAGGCGACCTTGCGGCCGTGCTGGTGGGCGGCGTCCAGGACCTGCTGGATGCGGTGCACATGGCTGGCGAAGCTGGAGACGATGACCCGGCGCGGCGCGGTGCGCATCACCTGCTCGATCGCCGGATTCAGCTCACGCTCGGAGGTGGTGAAGCCGGGTACTTCGGCGTTGGTGGAGTCGGTGAGGAACAGGTCCACGCCCTCCTCGCCGAGGCGGGCGAAGGCGCGTAGATCAGTGATGCGGTCGTCGAGAGGGAACTGGTCCATCTTGAAGTCGCCGGTGTGCAGCACCATCCCGGCCCGGGTGCGGATCGCGACCGCGAGGCTGTCCGGGATGGAGTGGTTGACCGCCACGAACTCGCAGTCGAAGGGCCCGAAGCCGCGCCGGTCGCCCTCCCGCACCCGCACCGTGCGCGGGCGGATGCCGTGTTCCTTGAGCTTGGCGTCCAGGAACGCCAGCGTCAGCTTGGAGCCGACGACGGGAATGTCGGACCGCTCGCGCAGCAGGTACGGCACGCCGCCGATGTGGTCCTCGTGGCCGTGGGTGAGTACCACGGCGACGATGTCGTCCAGCCGGTCCCGGAGCGAGGTGAAGTCCGGCAGGATCACGTCCACGCCGGGCTGGGTCTCCTCGGGGAACAGCACGCCGCAGTCGACGATGAGCAGCTTGCTCGCATGCTCGAAGACGGTCATGTTGCGGCCGATCTCACCCAGACCGCCCAGGGCGACGACCCGCAACCCTTCTGCGGGAAGGGGCGGGGCGGCTTTGAGCTCGGGGTGCGGATGACTCATACGTTGACGTTACCCGGAGAGCGGGACGGGGTGATCCATTGCCTGCATGACCTCTTCTCCCCGACGGAGCGGGACATGCGCAGTGGGTGCCCCGGGACGATCGGATCACGCCGGTGGACGGCCCGGGCATGCATTCACGGCCGCTGAAGAAGCGAGGTTGAACGTGATGGCGACCTTCGCGATCCGTTGTGGTCGGCCAGAGTCGGATTCAGGGTGCTCTATGGGCTGGGCTTGAGCATGTTCTGCGGGCAGTGCCGACCCGAACCTGCGGGAAGAACTGGCCGGGCTGGGCAATGCAGAACTCTTCCGTACCTGCGCACGGTTCGCCGACGACAACAAGAGTGACGGGAACGGGGAAGAAGCGGTGCTGCAGGCCACCCGCATCACCCTGTGCCTGCTGGGCCAGCGCATCGGACAGCTCACCGAACAAATCCGGGATCTGGAAGACCGACTGGCCCGGATCGTGGAACACCACGCGCCGCAGCTGCTCACGGTGGTGGGTATCGGTCCGGACACGGCCGTCACTTTGCTGATCACGAGGGGGGAACGGAACCCGGAACGCCTGGGCAGTGAGGCGTCCTTCGCCGCGCTGTGCGGGGTCAGCCCTGTCGAGCGTTCCTCGGGGAGTCGGCAGTATCGTCGCCTCAACCGTGGCGGCGACCGGCAGGCCAACGCCGCCCTGCACGGATCGTGCAGACCCGCCTGCGCGTCGACCCGCGCACCCAGGGCTACTACGAACGCCGCATCAAGGAGGGCAAGACCCGACCCGAAATCGTCCGATGCCTCAAACGCTACGCTGCCCGGAAGTCTTCCACCTGGTCAGACCCACACAGCCATGCCCCCCCGTCATAGGGGCACAGCACGACTCCATCAAGGCTGCTGCGGTGATCACTGGCTCAACACATCACCGCCGACCACGCACGGGCTCGCCGGCGCCGAGCCGGTCGCTCGCGTTCGGCGGCGTCTCCTCGGAGACCTGCTTCCTGCACGGTCTCGGCGAGCTGGTCCATAGGGGAGCCTGCCCGCTCTTCCCGGAATACTGCAGGCTAGCGAATCAATATCTGTTCCCGTGAGGTGAGAGTTTGACGGACCATGCAGTGAGAGTTTTTGCCGCGATAAACTGAGTGGCATTAAGTAACGTGCGCAGGCCGTTCCGGCATGCTACTGTCGAGCTCAGTTGCAGTTGTGGTTACCAGAACTTCAAGTGCCCCCGCTCGGCTCCTGCCGGTGGGAGCACTTTTGTATTTCCGGTCACTTTCCGGGCGGGGTAATCATCGCGGCGACACGGCGTTCGCGCAGTGCGGATTCCGGGTATTGCCCCAAAGGAGATATGACATGGCCGCTGGCACTGTGAAGTGGTTCAACGCGGAAAAGGGCTTCGGCTTCATCGAGCAGGACGGTGGCGGCGCTGACGTGTTCGCCCACTACTCGAACATTGCCGCGCAGGGCTTCCGTGAGTTGCGCGAAGGCCAGAAGGTGACCTTCGACATCGCGCAGGGCCAGAAGGGCCCGACGGCCGAGAACATCGTTCCGGCCTGACGCTGACGCGCATCTTGTAGCTGGGGCCCGCATCCTTCGGGGTGCGGGCCTCAACTGCACGATCTCCGCAGCGGGTTTCACCCGCGGACGACGCGGAGGAATCCGCGGTCCTGCGACGCGGGGTTCCTCCTTCAGGATGCAGTCCCATCCTGAAGAGCTGCGCCGCAGTCGACCCGGATCTCAAGGTCCTCATCGCGTCACCCGTTTCAGTATCTGTGCCCCGGAGATTTCCGCCGGCCAGCTCTGCTTTATTTTGCCATCGGTTCATACATGTAATTCTCCATGCCGCTCATTGCTGCGGGGATTCCTTGATATGTGCCACATCGAGGAAGGTTCCGCATGAACCGCACGCTTACGAACGACCGCTCCGCCCGCTCCCGTAATAGCAGTTCCGACGCCGGAAAGGGCGCCAGCCGCTTCGGCTCGCAGGCACCGCGCCGTTCCGGCGGGGCCGCCCGTTCCGGCGGTTACGGCCGCCGGCCCGCCGCAGTGCAGGGGGAGTTCGCGCTGCCCAGGACGATCACTCCCGCGCTGCCCGCCGTCGAGGCGTTCGCCGATCTCGACATGCCCGAGCAGCTGCTGGCCGAACTCGGCAGGCAGGGGGTGACCGCACCGTTCCCGATCCAGGGAGCGACGCTGCCGAACTCCCTGGCGGGACGTGACGTCCTGGGCCGCGGGCGCACCGGTTCCGGCAAGACCCTCGCCTTCGGCCTCGCTCTGCTCGCCCGCACCGCTGGACAGCGTGCTGAGCCCCGCCAGCCGCTGGGATTGATCCTCGTACCGACGCGTGAGCTGGCGCAGCAGGTGACCGACGCGCTCACGCCGTACGCCTGTTCCGACAAGCTGCGGCTGGCCACGGTGGTGGGCGGGATGTCGATCGGCCGGCAGGCCGGCGCGCTGCGCGGCGGGGCCGAGGTCGTCGTCGCGACGCCCGGACGGCTCAAGGACCTCATCGACCGTGGCGACTGCCGGCTGAACCACGTGGGCATCACGGTCCTGGACGAGGCCGACCAGATGGCTGACATGGGTTTCATGCCGCAGGTCACCGCGCTGCTCGACCAGGTGCGTCCGGAGGGGCAGCGGATGCTGTTCTCCGCCACCTTGGACCGTAACGTCGACCTGCTGGTGCGCCGCTATCTGACCGACCCCGTCGTGCATTCGGTCGACCCGTCGGCCGGTGCGGTCACGACGATGGAGCACCACGTCCTGCACGTCCACGGCGCCGACAAGCACGCCGCCACGACCGAGATCGCCGCCCGCGACGGCCGCGTGATCATGTTCCTGGACACCAAGCACGCCGTCGACCGGCTGACCCAGGACCTGCTCAACAGCGGGGTACGGGCTGCCGCGCTTCACGGCGGCAAGTCGCAGCCGCAGCGCACCCGCACGCTGGCGCAGTTCAAGACGGGGCACGTCACCGTGCTGGTGGCGACCAACGTCGCGGCGCGCGGCATCCACGTCGACAACCTCGACCTCGTCGTCAACGTCGATCCGCCGACCGACCACAAGGACTACCTCCACCGCGGCGGCCGTACCGCCCGCGCCGGCGAGTCCGGCAGTGTCGTCACCCTCGTCACACCGAACCAGCGCCGCGGCATGGTCCGCCTCATGTCGGACGCCGGAATCCGGCCACAGACCACCCAGATCCGCTCGGGCGACGAGGCCCTGAGCCGGATCACCGGTGCCCAGGCCCCGTCCGGCATCCCGGTCGTCATCACCGCTCCGGTGGTCGAACGCCCCAAGCGCAGTTCCTCCTCCCGAGGCCGACGCCGCCCCGCTTCGGCGACCCGGCGCACCCCCGTACACAAGTCCGTCTTCGACGCGGCGGCCTAGAACCTTCGTGATCAGGAAGTCGGCCCGTCTCTGCAGGAGGCATCTTTTGACGCTGGTTCAGACGCAAGCCCGCCCGGCGGACGCCAACCCCCCGCGCAGGACGGTGGCTGAGGTCATGGACGCGGCCGGACCGCAGGTCTGTGACGATATGAGCGTCGAGGTGGCGCTGGCCGTCATGGCCGCCGCCCGCACGGGCCGACTGGCCGTCTGCGACCAGGACGACCAGCGCATTGGCCTGGTGACCCGAATCGACCTCACCGCAGTCCGCGACAGCTCCTACTACACGGACCGCGTCCGCCTGCGCGACATCCTCGGCGACCACGGCTCGTTCACCTCACCTGCGACCACGATGGCCGAAGCCGAGCACGCGATCCGCACCCGTCGGCTCGGTGCCCTGCCGGTCGTCGACGAGCAAGGCAGCGCCCCGGGCATCCTCGCCCTCTCCCGCTGAAACGCCTCACCCCTGGTCGGACCGTTCTCCCCTTCTCCTTGTGAGGCCACATGCGCTGCGTCATCGCCCGCTTCCCCTTCGAGCTCACCAAGGGGGGCGTGCTGGAATCGATGAAGGGCATCAAGCCCGAACCGGTCACCGGCGAATCCGTGACCATCGGCCGTCGTCACTATCCCGTCAAGCAGGTCGGCCAGGTCATCACCCGCCAGGACCGCCGTGACTTCAGCGCCGCCGAAGTCCTCCGGGCCATGGCTCAGCTCGGCTTCACCTGCCGCGCGCTCCCCAAGGCCGCGCCTCTGGGCATCCGCGGCTCGCTGCAGCACGCCTCCGCGATGCTCGGCACCCCCGTCACGGTCTGACCGGGTAAACAGGCACGAGCCGACACCTGACCAGCAGTGTGGGCCCGACCGGTAACCGGTCGGGCCCACACTGCTGGTCAGCGGGTTGCCGTCGCAGTGATTGTTCAGCGGTCGGAATAGCTGAAGTCGCCCACGGTCCAGGCGCTGACGTCCTCGATCGCAACCCGGTACATCCCGCCCGTCTCCGGGATCCCGACCGTGCCCTGCAGGATCCGGGCGACATGGAAGTGCAGATGCGTGGGCGGCCCGTCCTTCTTCGCAGGGGTGTCGAAGACGGCGGCGAACTCGCCCAAGCGGTCCGAGTCCGTCAGTACCTCCGAGACCCTCTGTCGCCACACTGCTTCGGGAGCCAGCCGACCGGTGATGACAGCACCACCGGTGACCACGGTCAGGGACATCTGGTTGCTCTGGCCGGACTCCACCAGGGCGGCGACGTCAACCAGCAGTTTGTCAGGCTTCGACACGAGGCAGATTATATTCACCGGCCATCCGGCTGCTTGAGCGGTGACGCTACCGGGCAACGCAGGCGCTCACGGTCTTGCCGCCGGATGCCCGGCGGGTGACCGTCGTGGCGTGGGCGAGGCGGTTGACCATGGGCCAGCCGAAGCCCCCGATGCCGCCGTTCAGGTCGGGGGTGCGCGTGCGCGGCGCATGCCGACTGCCGTCGTGGACGGTCACCTCGATGGCGTCGTGGTGCGCAGTCAGTTCCAGTGTGCAGCGGCCCCGCCGTGGCACAGGGCATTGGTGACGAGTTCGGACACGACCAAGACCACAGTGTCCGCTGCGTCAGGGGCCAAGGCCGGCTGCCGCAAAGCTTCGAGGAAGGCCCGTGCCGTATCGCGTGCGTCGGCAACGGCCGTTGTGGAACGACGGCTGCTGCGCAGGCAATCATCGTGATCATCGGGTCACCCTGGTCTCTGGATCGCCCATGCCCTGCCCGTGCCTACCCAACCAGAGATGTCCAGTGTTGTCCGGTGCCCGCCGACGGCAGCCGCGGCGCAGTCGGCGACATCACGCTCAGCCCGACGTGCTGTGCGGCGGTCGGTCACTCCTGGCGCCGGACTGAGCCTCGGAGCTGCTTGAACCATCCATGGACCGGTCGAGGCAGACCGGTCGAGGCGGATTACCTCATCTTCGAGCGCGCGGAAATCTATGCCGGCTGGAGTAGACATTGGGTTGTGGTGTGGCTATGGTTTCTCTCGTAGCCGAGATCGAGGGAGGCCCGGCAGAGATGAACTGCCGGGCAGTAGTACAGCAGTTGCAGTTTGCAGGGCGGTGCGGTGGTGGAGTTCCGAAGCCAGAGCGGTTGCAGGACGGTGACGGGACTGACGACCGGACCGGGTGGCCCGCACTGATCAGGGGCCGCCATGAGCAGTACCGCAGTGGCAGTACCCGTAAGTGAAGGTTCGCAGTACCCAGCAGTGAAGTCAGTGAGCAGTACCTCGGTGAAGGCGTCGGCTGCGGGCGCGCGCACCGGGAGGTTCGGCAGTGGGGTTCTAAGCCAGGGCAGACGCAGGATGGGCGACGGGGCTGGCTGCCGAAGAGTGGCGCTGTTCGAGGCCACCAGCAGTTCGCAGTACCAGCAGTACGCAGTTCCCGTAAGTGAGTAGTTGATCAAAGAGGGAAGAACGGAGGAGCCGAGCGCCATCAGGATCGCCCGGGCGGAAGTCTTGGACCCGGGTACCGCAGGACATCGATAGTGAGGTGGTCTCCGGTCAAGCAACCGCGATCCCCGCGCCCCCGACAGCATCTCGGTCGGGTCTGCGGAAACAGATGGCCGGTGCAGTATCAGGGCTGGCAGATGGTGTAGTAGTTCCTTCGGGGCCCTGGTGCCAGTACGGCGCCAGGGCCCCTCCACGCGTTCCACAGAGAGGTGCAATGACAGCAGACGACACGTTCGGCCGTCTCGATGACGACGACTACCCCGCCTACACCATGGGCCGGGCCGCCGAGATGCTCGGCACCACACAGGGCTTCCTCCGCGCCATCGGCGAAGCCCGCCTCATCACCCCACTCCGCTCCGCAGGCGGCCACCGCCGCTACTCCCGCTACCAGTTGCGCATCGCCGCCCGCGCCCGGGAACTCGTCGACCACGGGACCCCCATCGAGGCCGCCTGCCGGATCGTCATCCTCGAAGACCAGCTCGAGGAAGCCCAGCGCCTCAACGCCGAATATCGTCGTGCCGCCGAATCAGCGAATCCAACGGCAGCAGCATGAGATGAGCGTGCCTGTCAGCGTCGGCGGGCACCGCACGCACGGTCTCGGTGTGCGGCGTGATCGTTTCCTGTGGTGACGCGGTGTGTGGGCGTGTAGCGTCTGCGTCAGCTGTCGTGGTTCGGAATTCCCTCTTGCCCGCGCCTCTGGTGTGGGCGTTTTGCTGTGCTGTGCCGCAGGGACCAGGGCGATCACCTCCGCCTCTCACATGGAGTGCGAGGCGTTCATCGACTGGAAGGCACGACCATGGCTACGGGTACTGTGAAGTGGTTCAACGCGGAGAAGGGCTTCGGTTTCATCGCCCAGGACGGCGGCGGCCCGGATGTCTTCGCGCACTACTCCGCGATCCACTCCACAGGCTTTCGTGAGCTCCAGGAGGGTCAGGCCGTGACGTTCGACATCACCCAGGGCCAGAAGGGTCCGCAGGCCGAGAACATCAACCTGGCCTGACCTCGCAGAACTGCCCGCGGGATCGCGCACACCGCGTCCGGTGGCCTCCGCCCGTGCGGGCCCTGCCGCCGACCCGGACGAAGGCGCCTGCTCTCGTGCCGGGGGCACAGATCAGGGGCCGCGCAGCAATGGCTGCGCGGCCCCTGATCTGTGGAGGCCCGAGGCCGGTGCGACTGCGGCCCGGAACTTCCTGACCTCAGTCGCTGCAAGCGTCGTCGGGTACGGGAGCCGCATGTCCTGCGCGGCTGCCGTGCAGCTTGGTTACGGTGCAGAAGGACCTGGAATTCGTAGCGGGGACTCATGGGCTCTGCGTCCTCTCCCTTCCGTCGACCGGGGCCGTTGCTCACGGGCTGACACACGGCTCGCGAACTCCGCTCCCTCGTCCCGCCCGGGAACGGCCGGGTGCAGGCGTGGTCAGCCGAGGCACAACCCGAGCAGGCAGACCTCCGTCGGCGACGTCGACGCCCGTGAAGGGCTGGTGGTCTGGGACGCGTTCGGCTTCGTGCCGTCGCCTGTCGCGGGCGCCGGTTGCTGTTGCGCCGTCGTACCGGAGCGGTCGGAGGTCGTGTCGCTGGCGGCCGGGGCGGTGCTCTGCGGCTGCGGGGTCGCCGTCGCGGCCGGGCGGCCAGGAGCTACGGCGTCCGGCCGGGCGACGGGTGACGTCGCGCGGGACGGTGCCGCGAGGGACTGCTGCCGCGGCGCGTTGGTCGTCATTGGAAGCTGTGGCTGGGAAGCGGCGCGTGACGGCTGGTGGATGTGCTGAGCGGTCCCCGGTGCGGCAGCCGGTCGGTTCTGCTCGGGCGTCTGCTCCTGCCCGGCACCTGCCCTCGGGTCGTCCGGCGCCGTGGCCGCCTGCACCCGGTCCGTGGCGTGCCGGTCCATCATGGCGATGCTGAGGCCGCCTCCGACGAGTGCGACAGCGCTCGCGACCGCTGCCCGGCGCTTGTTCTTCCTCCAGCGGGCCAGTCGGCGACGGCGTGCCGCACGCCCCTGCCGCGCGGGCGGCAGGGGCTCGGCATCGGCGGCGACGCGCGGGGCCACGTCCATGGCAGTGCTGGACTCCGCCTCGCCATCCGGGAGGCTGTCTTGTCACGTGACGGAGGCCGCAGGGCCCCGGTGGGCCCTTGTGGCCGGTCCGGCGCTCGTCATCGCCGGGGGGCCGAGCCGCTGTGGCCGTCGGCGGCGGGCGGGGCGATGTCCGGGGCGTAGGCGCCGCACCCGGGGTACACCAGTGCGCCGTTGAGGTGCCGACGGCATGAGGAACATTAATCCATCTGCGGTTTTCCGGTCTTCCTGGTTCGACGTGGCGTCGGCCGGCCTGGGCCACGGCTTGGGCCTTGGGTGAGGACAGGGACATGCGGACGTACCCGCGCCGAGGCTCACCGCTACGGCGGCGACCCGCGCCACTCCGGCTGACCAGCCGCAGCGGCTCCGGTGCTGCCGTCCCAATGACGGGCTTGCTGACCCGCGTCCCGTCCGGGCAGCAATTGCGCTGCCTTGTGGTTTGTGTGTTCCGCGGCGCGTTGAGCTTCGGCGACGACGTCACCCCGCTCGCGTATCAGGTCCTCATAGATCGGCGGGTGATCGTTCTCCGTTGAGCTGTGTGTCATGGTCGGCTCACTCTCATGGCGATCGATAAAGCGGCCGGTCCACTCTCAGGCTCGGTTGAGCCGCGCAGCGATCCCGTGGCCGATCAGCAAATAGATGGCGGCCGGTAGGCCGTAGTTGAGGACAACGCGCAGCCACTCTGTGTCCATCGTGAAAATGTCCTGTGACCACCAGGACAGCCAGCCCGCCGTGCCCCGCACGAATTCGACGAACACGTTCCCGCGGTTCGCGTCGAGCAGGAACAACAGGATCCACAGGCCCAGCAGGCCCGCCGCAATGTCGGCGATCGTGCAGATCGTGATGGCCGTACGCCGTGTGGTGGCCTGACGGTGCAGAGAGCGGTCCGAACCCGGCGGCTCGTTGTATGCCTGGTATCCGGGAACCGGGTCGATGTTTCTCACAGGAATATCCGATCTGACGTAGTGCCGTGTCTTCGCGCTCGCGCCAGGGCACCCAGATTCCGCCGGTCGGTACCCCGCTTCTCCCTACTTCTGCGTTCCGCATGCACCGCAGCGTTACACCGACGTCTGGGATGTCCCGAATGTGTCCGCCTATATAGACACGTGCCTGCATGTTCGTACGCCAGGGCAATTTTCCGGACGGAATGGAGGAGTGTGATTCGGGTGCCGTCGCAGTCCCCGGCCGCCGGTATTCGCGTATTTCATGACCAAGTCATGAAGAAGTTCAGGGGCATTCCTTCACACGGTTGTCGGTCTCGCAACCATTCCCAACTGCTGCATGCCGCAGAGGCGGAGGACGCCGAGCGATTCCGCCTGGAAGCGCAGATCGCGGCCCGGCTCAACCACCCCAACGTCGTGGGCCTGTACGACTTCGGCTCGCACCATGACCAGCCCCACCTGGTCATGGAACTCGTCGACGGCTGGAACCTGGCCCAGGAACGCTCCCTGCGCGGCGCGCTGGCCCCGGCCGAGGCGGCAGCCATCGCGGCCCAGGCGGCTGCCGGCCTCTGTGCGGCACACCAGCAGGGGGTGGTCCACCGGGACGTCAAACCCGCCAACGTGATGTTGACCACCGACCGCACGGTGAAGATCACCGACTTCGGCATCGCACGCTTCGCCGAGCAGGCCGCCAGCGGCCTGACCGCCACAGGCAAGATCATCGGCACTGCCGACTACCTGGCTCCGGAACGTGCGTTGGGCCGTCCCGCGCAGACCGCGTCCGACGTCTACTCCCTCGGATGCGTCCTGTACGAACTGCTCACCGGGCGGCCTCCGTTCAGCGGAGCCACGTCACTGGCCGTGGTCCAGCAGCACGTCGGTGCCACACCGGCACCGCCCGACCGTCTGCGCCCCGGCATACCGCAGCCGCTCTCGGACTACGTGCTGCATATGCTCGCGAAGGACCCGTCCCACCGGCCCACCGCCGAGCAGGCAGCCGCCTGGCTGGCCACGCAGAGCGGGACACCACGACCGGCCGAGCTCGATGGCACCACCCTCATGCCCACCACGGCAATTCCATCGTCTCCGGCCCCGCACGCCGGTGAATCCCGCGTCGGCACGCACTCCCGCCCCAACGGTCGCCGCAAACTGGCCTCCAAAGCCGTTCTCGCCGGCTTCGGCCTCGCGCTGTTCGCCGGGGCCACGGCCCTCGGCGCCTCGCTCAATTCCGGCGCCACGGCACCTACGTCTCCGGCCTCTCCCTCACCCACCCACATCGCACCAGCACCCGCCGGTCGGACCTCGGCATCGACGCCATCGCCTGCCCCTCCGTCCGCCAGGACGTCACCCAGGCCGGAGCGCGGCGGCGACAAGGGCGGTGAGTGGTCGGGCAAGTACGACGAAGGGAAAGGAGGAAAAGAACGGCAACGGCACTCCGAAGACTGAGCCTCTCGGCGACGGGTGAAAACGGACCGCTGATCGGCGGATGAACGGTGACCCACTTCGCGATCTTCTGATCATCCTGATCTTCTTCGAGGGTCAGG
>NZ_JBVHHL010000057.1:0-51742 GCF_055561075.1 Streptomyces sp. NPDC022910 | reverse complement strand
CCCCCCGGGCGAAGTGCACGCCGAGTTCCAGGAATTGCAACTCACGGCATGAATTGCTCGGCCAGACCCTGTCCGAAAAACGCGAGGCCCCTCACTTGACCGTGCGGGAAAGTCTCGCGGTGATCCTGAGGGGAACCGGCAAGGTGAGTGGTGCGGGCAATGGCCTGGGCAAGGTCGAGGTACGGCTCAAGTGGGACCCGAGCCCTCTCGGGGAAACACCCCGGCATCTCGATATCATCGCCGCGACCTACTCGGCAGACGATCCCTACGGGCGGCCGGTCTATGTCGTGCACTACGACAGCCGGTCGCCGGACGGCACCATCAACATGACCCGGCACAGCCAGACCGGCATGGGTTTCGGGTTCGTCGAGGCGATGGTCCTGGAGTTCGACCGGCTGGCGCCCGTGTACGGGCGTGTGGTGGTCGGGGTGGCCATCCACCAGGACGGTACACCCCGCAGGTTCGGGGAGATCTCCCACGCCGGGGTGGTCGTTGTCCAGGGATACCAGCAGTTGCTGGCGGACGACTTCTCACAGGTCGCCGATGCCACGGCTGCGACGGTTGCCGAGTTCACCCGAAGTGCATCTGGGGTGTGGGGTATGCGCGAGATGATCCGGGGCTTCGAGAGTGACCCGGTGCTCTTCACCGCGGAGATGGGCAGTTCGCAGCGATAACCGCTGCCCAGGTCTTTCGATCAGCGGCCGGTTTCCTTACGGTTCCGGACAACACCACGGAAGGGCGCTGGTGCTCGTAAGGGGGGTGTCCGCTCATGGCAACGAGGTGGGGACGGCGCGGGACGCTCCGCAGGAGGCTGTGGCGGTGGCGGCGCAGTCCGCTTCGACGGACCAGTGATCTGATCGAGGCGTGGCTGCTACTCGTCGCGTGGGTCGTGGGCGTGCTGGGTGGCGCGACCGCGGGCATGGTGGCCGCGGTGGCCGCCGACCAGGGCTTCGAAGAGGACCGCTCCAGCCGCCGACAGGTCGTGGCGGTCCTCCTGGAGCGCGCCAGGGAAGCGGCTGCCACGCACGCGGACGTGCGCACCAACGCCAGCGCGACGGTCCGATGGACGACGCCAGACGGCCGGATGCGCACCGGCCGGGCCGCGGTGCCCGCGCACACTCCTGTAGGGACACGCGTGCGGCTATGGACCAGTGCCCGGGGGGACCTGGCGTCCCAGCCTCTGGGCCGATCGGACGCGGTGCTGAAGTCCTCTCTCATCGGCGCGGGCGCGGCCATGCTCGCGGGAGGCGCGGTCTGGGGTTTCGCACGAGCCGTACGCGCTCTTTGGGGACGGCACCGGATGAGACAGTGGGCGCTGGAGTGGGAGCGCGCCGACACCCAGCGGGGTGGTGCGACGGCATGATGCGCCAGCCTCGCCGAGCCCGGCCCCCGGTTCGGCCCGGTTCGGAAGGCCACATGGCGAAGAGCGGCATTGACAGATGACATGCCAGGCGAGCTGCGGTTCGGATGATCAGGTCAGGGGGCAGTGGAGAGCTGTTCGCGCACCCATGCGGGATCAGGGTTGGTGTGGGGCCGGCCTCCCACGACGACGGTCGGCACGGTCTCGTTGCCGTCGTTGGCTGCCCGTACTGCTGCTGCCCCGGCCGGGTCGCGCCAGATGTCGACCCAGTGCAACCGGTGAGCGGTGCGGCCCAGCCGCATGCGTAGCCGCAGGCAGTACGTGCAGCCCGGCCGCCAGTAGACGACCGGCCGGCCGTCGACCGCGCTGCGGCGTTGTGCCTCCACCGCACCGATCGGCCTCGGGAAGATCAGGGGGGAGTTCACGAAGGCGAGCATCACGAACACCAGCAGGAATGCCAAGGCTGAGCCGGGTTCCTTCCTGAGGGCCAGACCGGTCGCAACGGCTGAGCCGCACAGCACGAGCATCAGGGGCAGGAACCAAGCTCGCGTCATGGTGACGCAGGCTATCGCTGCGCAAGTGGCTGCTCGAACTGTTCCCGCGCCCTTGCGCGTTCAGACCAGTGATCGTCGAGCGTTTCGGAAACGAGTTGCAGATGCACGGGGTCGGTTGCGGAACTCAGTAGATGGCGCTGACTGTCGCTGACGATGAGCATGCGCGAGAACTCATGACGATGTGCTGCTTGCGCAATGGTGAGGTTGGACGGTTGCACGTCACACATCTGCCCATGCGACTGGCGCGCCGTCAGGAAAGTCAGCAACAGGTCAGTGTGAGTCCTCAAACACCCGGCGACAGCTGACCACACATGCGAAACGATGTAGCCTCCGAACATCGCCCTTGACCTGCAAAAAGCAGGCAGGGAGCAGAGAAATCGGGAGTTTCTACGTGTTTCGTACGATGTTCAAGTCCAAGATCCACCGCGCCACCGTCACCCAGGCCGACCTGCACTACGTCGGATCGGTGACGATTGACGCCGACCTCCTCGACGCCGCCGATCTGCTGCCCGGGGAGCTCGTCCACATCGTCGACGTCACCAACGGGTCCCGGCTGGAGACTTATGTCATCGCGGGGGAGCGGGGCTCCGGCGTCATCGGCATCAACGGGGCCGCGGCCCATCTCGTCCATCCCGGCGACCTGGTGATCATCATCAGCTACGCCCAGGTTACCGACGCCGAGGCGCGGACCCTGCGGCCGCGCGTCGTGCACGTGGACGGTGACAACCGGATCGTGGCCGTGGGTGCGGACCCGTCCGCGCCGGTACCGGGCTCCGAGCAGCAGCGCAGCCCGCAGGCCGTCACGGGCTGACCGGCGGATCGGGGCATGCCCGTGAGCGACGGCACGACCCGAGGCCCCCTCGCCCTGCTGCACACCTCACCCGTCCACGTTCCCGTCTTCGAGGCCTTGCGCGACCGGTCCCACCCTGGGCTCGAACTGACGCACCTCGTTGCCCAGGAGCTGCTGGACCGTGCCCGCGCGCAGGGTCCGGACGCCGTGGCCGACGACCTCCGGGAGCTTCTCGGCAAGGCCGTCGCGGCGGGTGCGCGCGCCGTGCTCTGCACTTGCTCGACGATCGGTGCGGTTTCCGAGCGTGTGCGCGTGGGTGTGCCTGTGCTGCGCGTGGACCGGCCGATGGCCGCCGCCGCGGTGGCGGCCGGCCCCCGCGTGGTCGTCATCGCCGCGCTGGAGAGCACTCTGGAGCCGACCGCCGCCCTGATCCGGGAGGAGGCGGCGGGGCGGGCGATCGAAGTGCGCACCCTGGTCGTCGAGGGCGCGTGGGACCGTTTCGAGGCGGGCGACGCCGACGGATACGTCCGCCTGGTGGCTGACGCCGCCGACACGGTCACCGGCGCCGACGTGATCGTCCTGGCTCAGGCGTCCATGGCCCCGGCGCGGTCCCTGGCCAGGACCGCCGTCCCGGTCCTGTCGAGCCCCGGCCCCGGGCTCGCGGCGGCGGCCGCAGCAGCGACTCGCGGCCGCGGATAGCCGGCCGTACCCGGCCAGTCATGCCCGCCTGCCTTGCCGCTCGGCGGCTGTCTCCTGTGGTGTGTGGCTCGTCGGTGGGCTGGCTGCCTCTGATGGTGTGTGGCTCGTCGGGTGGGCAGGTGGTCCCGGTGGAGTGCGGCCCGCCTCGTGCTCCGACCGTCCCCTGGGGCAATGACCCGCTCGCTCCCTGGTCGTCCCGGCGGGCCGTGACCCCCTTGGGCGCCCCGCCGTCCCGCGAGGGGGCGAGTGTCCGCTGGGGCCCCGGGTACCCGGGGGACAAGTCCATGGCCGATGTATCGAATGGCTGGAGGACACCATGACGCATCCGTTCCCCGATCCCGCACGGCCGGGACCGCCGCCCGGACCGGGACCGACGCCGGGACCGGGACCGACGCCGGGACCGGATCCGACCCCCGAACCGGGCCCCGCGCCGGGCCCGGAACCGGTACCGCCCGGACCTGAACCCGTGCCCCCCGGACCGTCTCCCACGCCGCCACCGGGGCCGATGCCGCCCGGACCGGGGCCCGACCGTCCGCAGCCCGGCCCCGAACCCGTGCCCGGCCCGGAGCCCCGGCCCACACCCGAGCCGCCCCCTTCCCCGATCCCCGAGCCGCCGGGACCGGACCCCGTTCCCCGGCCCGAACCGGGGCCTCCCCTGAAGTGAGGGCGGCTCCGGCGGGAAGGCGGACGTTCCTGCGGGAAACAGAAGAGGCCCGGCGCGGAGGAATGCCTCCACGCCGGGCCACCGTCATGCCGTACGCGCGACCGCTACGCCTTGACCTCGGACCGGTCCCCGCCCCACAGCGTGTGGAACGAGCCCTCGCCGTCCGTCCGCCGGTACGTGTGCGCCCCGAAGAAGTCACGCTGCCCCTGGGTGAGCGCGGCGGGCAGCCGCTCGGCGCGCAGGGCGTCGTAGTAGGCGAGCGCGGCGGAGAAACCGGGCGCCGGGACCCCCTGGCGGGTCGCGGCGACGAGGACCTCGCGCCAGTCGTCCTGCGCCGACGCGATCTCCTGGGCGAAGGTCTCGTCCGACAGCAGGCTCGGCAGGTCCGGGCGGGCGTCGTACGCGGCGCGGATGCGGTCCAGGAAGGCCGCGCGGATGATGCAGCCCCCGCGCCAGATGGAGGCGACCTTGCCGAGGTCGATGCTCCAGTCGTACTCATCGCTGCCCGCGGCGATCTCGTGGAAGCCCTGCGTGTAGGACACGATCTTCGATGCGTACAGCGCCTGCTCCACGCGGTCCGCGAAGGCCCCCGCCTCAGCCTCGCCCAGCGGCTCGGCCTTCGGCCCGGCCAGGCCCCGCGAGGCCTCGCGCAGCGCCGTGTGCCCGGACAGCGACCGGGCGAAGACGGCCTCCGCGATGCCCGACACCGGCACCCCGAGGTCGAGCGCGATCTGCACGGTCCAGCGGCCGGTGCCCTTCTGCTCGGCCTGGTCCTGGACCACGTCCACGAACGGCTTGCCCGTCGCCGCGTCCACGTGGGAGAGCACCTCTGCCGTGATCTCGATCAGGTACGAGTCCAGGCGGCCGGTGTTCCAGGTGCGGAAGATCTCCGCGATCTGCGCGGGGGAGTAGCCGGCGACGTCGCGCAGCAGCTGGTACGCCTCGCCGATCAGCTGCATGTCGGCGTACTCGATGCCGTTGTGGACCATCTTCACGAAGTGGCCGGCACCATCGGCCCCGACGTGCGTCACGCATGGCGCGCCGTCCTTCGCCTTCGCGGAGATCTTCTCCAGCATCGGGCCGAGGGTTTCGTACGACTCCTTCGAGCCGCCCGGCATGATGCTCGGCCCGTGCAGCGCGCCCTCCTCGCCGCCCGAGACGCCGGTGCCGACGAAGTGGATGCCCTGCTCGCGCAGCTCCTTCTCCCGGCGGCGGGTGTCCGCGAAGTGCGCGTTGCCGCCGTCGATGATCATATCGCCGGGCTCCAGGAGCGGGGCGAACTCCTCGATCACCGCGTCGGTCGGCGCACCCGCCTTCACCATGATCATCAGGCGCCGGGGCCGCTCCAGCGCCGCCACGAACTCCTCCGGAGTCTCGGTCGGGGCGAAGTCGCCCTCATGTCCGAATTCCTTCACGAGGTCGTGCGTCCGTGACGCGGTCCGGTTGTGCAGGGCGACCGTATAGCCGTTGCGGGCGAAGTTGCGGGCGAGGTTGCGGCCCATGACCGCGAGACCCGTGACGCCGATCTGGGCTGAAGTTGTCATGACGGTTGGCTCCTAAAGGTCCTGGAATCGGCGGTGCCGGTTCGGTCCTGCAGACATCCTCAAGGGGTGGTGCCGGTCGTGCTCGTCAGTATCGCCCGGTGACCATCCTGACGTGCCGGTACGGCCACCGCACATCCGCGTGTCCCGGTGAGGGGTACGCATACCGCTTCCGCCCGACTCAGCCGCCCGCGCCTGCCGGGGCAAGAAAGGGCGATCACTGGTCAGTTGGCGCGTCGGAGCGGCCGATTGCCGTCTTGTCATGGCCTGTTCGCAGCCCTTAGTTTTGCCCCTCCTGACGCATGTCGAGGGGGTCTCCATGGCCGTACGCGGCCGGCACCGCCGGTATCAGCCGACAAGGATCAACCGGGCCTCGCTCACCGTCACGGCGGGCGGCGCCGGCATCGCGATCCCGCTCATCGGCACCGGCCTCGCGCACGCGGCCGACGTGGACACCTGGAACAAGGTCGCCGCCTGCGAGGCGAGCGACAACTGGAGCATCAACACGGGCAACGGCTACTACGGCGGTCTGCAGTTCACCCAGTCCACGTGGGAGGCCTACGGGGGCACGGCGTACGCCCGGCGGGCGGATCTCGCCACCAGGGACCAGCAGATCGCCGTGGCCGAGAAGGTCCTCAAGGGCCAGGGCCCCGGCGCCTGGCCGGTCTGCTCCGTCCGGGCCGGTCTCGACCGCGGCGGCGCCACCCCCGGCCTCGACACCTCCGGCACGACGACGCGCAGCGCCAAGCGTTCCGTCCGCGACGTGAAACCGCAGACCACGCCGCAGTCGCAGGCGGGCACCGCCGAGATGTACACGGTGGTGCGCGGCGACACGCTCTCCGGCATCGCCGACACCCACCACGTCCAGGGCGGTTGGCAGCGTTTGTACGCGGCCAACCGCGGCACCGTCGGCGCCGACCCGGACCTGATCCTGCCCGGCCAGCGGTTGAACCTGCGGGCCACGTCCCCCGCACACCGGGAGCCGGCGCCGCCGCGGCCCCACAAGTCGTCCACCGGCAAGACCACTTCCGAGCGCACCGTCACCATCCACGCCATGGCCGCCCCGGTCAACGCGGCCCTGGGGACGCCGTACCACGCCGCCGGTTCGGAATGGTCGAAGGGCTATCACACGGGCGTCGACTTCCCCGTGCCCACTGGTACCTCCGTGAAGGCGGTGGCGGCCGGGCACGTTGTCAGCGCGGGCTGGGGCGGCTCCTTCGGCTACCAGGTGGTCATCCGGCACGCCGACGGCCGCTACACGCAGTACGCCCATCTGTCCGCGATCTCCGTGAAGGACGGGCAGAGCGTGGGGGCGGGCCAACGCATCGGCCGGTCGGGCTCCACGGGCAACAGCACGGGCCCGCATCTGCACTTCGAGGTGCGGACGGGGCCCGGGTTCGGCAGTGACATCGACCCGGTCGCCTATCTCCGGGCGGGCGGCGTCAGGATCTGACGCCCACGGGGACGGCGACCCAGCCGGGACTCGGCACCCGCCACGGCGGCGGGAGCCGGTGAGGCTTCGGCGCCTGCAGGTCGACGGAATGCGGCCGGGTTCCGGTGCCTGCCGTGGTGACGTCGTCGGCGGGCCGGGATGGGGCGCCTGCCGTGGCGGTGCTGAGCGGTGCGGTCGCGACCGGGCGCCAGCCATGACGGCGGGGGTCGTCCGGTCGGGCCTCGGTGCCTGTCGTGGTGGCGTCGGCACTCGATCACGACGCGGCGCCCGCGTCCGCCATGACCGCAGCGGGTTCCCCTCGGGGCCCGGGACCGTCGCGACCACGCGGTGCCGGTCAGGATTTGACGCGCGGGTTGCGCCGGTCCACGGCAGGCACCGGCACGAACGGGCCGCCGTAGAAGGGGGCGTAGGGGCAGGACGGCTCGCCGTGGGGCGTCGGCTCCCAGGCCCCGTACGTGCCTTCCTGGACCTCCTGGACCGGTGGGGGCAGGAACACGTTCTCCGCGGCCGGTACGGGCGCCTGCGCGGGCAGCGAGGCGAGCAGCTCCAGGAGCGGCTCCGGCTCCGCGAGCGTCGTGGCCGGGACGGGCTCGACGGCCTTCGGCGCACGCTGCTCGCCGCTGATCCGCTCCGTGGTCAGCAGGATCAGGCCGCCCGAGGCCACCACACCGCAGCCGAGGGCGAGCACGGTGCCCATCGTGTCGTAGCGGAAGGTCTCCCCGAACATGGTGATGCCGACCGCGGCCGCCACCACCGGGTTCACCACCGTGAGCGTGGCGAGCGGCGCCGCGAGGCCCGCGCCCCGGTAGGACGCCTGCGACAGCAGCATGCCGGCCGTCGCGAACACGCCTATCACCGCCAGACTCGGCACATCCGCCAGGGAGACGCCACCCGACCAGTCCACCGCGACCGTCTTCGTGAACACCGACGACATGCCGAACGCGACACCGGACGCGACGGCCAACAGCACACTGCGCACCGCCGGATGACGGTGCGCCGCACGGGCCGCGACCATCAGCGCCAGCACGCCCCCGGCGGTGACCAGGGCCACCATCACACGCTGGGCGCCGCTCAGGGTCTGCGCGTCGGAGGCGCCGACCAGGGACAACAGACCCGCCAGGCCCACGGTCGCCATGACGGCGCCCCGCCAGGCGGTCGCGCCGGCCCGGCGGCCGACGAACAGGGCCGCCATCGGCAGCGCGAACACGATGGTCAGCGCGCCCAGCGGCTGGACCAGGCTCAAAGGACCGTACGCGAGCGCCGCCACGTGCAGCAGCCCGCCGAGACCGTTCAGTGCGACGGCGGCCCACCAGACCGGCCGGCGCAGTGGCGCGTACGGCTGACCCGGCGAGGACACGGCGACCCGCTCCTGCACGATCGCCCCACCCGCGTACGCAACGGCGGAAACGAGCGACAGCAGCACGGACAACGCGAGGGCGCTCATCAGCGGCTCCTCTGCGTGGGGCCGGGACGGGGGGCCCGGCGCGGCGAACGGTCGGCTTCCATGGTGAACACGATGCCGCGCGAAGCTCTTCCCGTCGTCGTACCTGAGCACGCATTGGGTCATACTGCCGATGGAGTACGATCTCGTTTCTCTCCTCCCCAAGAGGGGTGACACCGGGTGCGTCCCCCCTGGTGAGAGCACCTAGGGGCCTTGGTACTACTGACCTTCGTGGACCTCGACCCCGAACTGTCCGCGCTGGATGCCCTCGGCGGCTTTTTCGTACTACGCACCGGAGCACCGCCGCGTGGCGCGCTGCCGACCCTCGCACAGGCGTACGCGCCCGTCGCATCCGACGCCCCCTCCGATATTCACGGTGATCCGCTGACTTTCCGCGTCCGCAAGGTCGCCCGGAGTCTTCGTGCGCCCGAAATCCGGGTCGCCGCCTCCATCGCCCACCAGGGCCTGGTGGCCCGGCTCTGGTCGGTCGCCGTCGGCTGCGCCGCGCTGTACGAGCGGGTGCCCGACCTCGATCCCCGGATACTGCGCTGGGATCCGGACGGCAGCGCAGCGGACGACCTGTGGCTCAGCGAAGTACGCCCGCTGTCCGTCGAGTCGCTCGACGCGGTCGTACGCGAGGGACACCTCGTCCCGCTCGCCGCCGCCCTGAGCTCGCGCCACCGCCTCTCCGCACCGCTGCTGTGGGGCAACGCGGGGTCCGCCCTCGCGGGCAGTGTGCGCATGATCGACCACTGGGCGCGGGCGTGCGGCCGTACGGACGTGGCGGAGCGGGCCCGCGCGCTGGGCGCCGCGCTGCTCGCGCACCCCGACCTGGCCGGAACCCTCGACCCGGCCACCGGCCGGCGGCGCAGCTGCTGCCTGTACTACCGGCTGCCCGGCGGCGGACTGTGCGGCGACTGCTGCTTCGACCGACCGCCGGGCCGAGGCTGATACACGGGTGGTCTTCCGCAACCGCCGTATCTGGGTGACCATGTGGGAACCAGCCGCTGAGACAGGGGGTTCCGGGTGCGTGTGGGGCTTCTGACCCGGGAGTACCCGCCGGACGTGTACGGCGGCGCGGGCGTTCATGTCGAGTTCCTGGCACGGGAGTTGCGCTCCCTCACGGACCTGGACGTGCACTGCTGGGGCGAGGGCGGGGCGGGCGGTGTCATACGTCACCGGCCGTGGCCGGTCCTCGACACCGCGAACGACGCGCTGCGTACCTTCTCCGTGGACCTTTCCATCGCCGCCGCCCTCCAGGGGCGCGAACTGGTCCACTCGCACACCTGGTACGCCAATCTCGCCGGCCACCTGGGCAAACTGCTGTACGGCATTCCGCATGTGATGACCGCCCATTCTCTGGAGCCGCTGCGTCCCTGGAAGGCGGAGCAGCTCGGCGGCGGATACGCCCTCTCCAGCTGGGCCGAGCGCACCGCGATCGAGGCCGCGGACGCCGTGATCGCCGTCTCCGGGGCCATGCGCGACGACATCATCGGCTGCTACCCGGCGCTCGACCCCGCGCGGGTCCACGTCGTGCACAACGGCATCGACGCCTCGCTGTACCAACCCGACCACGACACCGACGTCCTCGCCCGCCTCGGCCTCGACCCGGGCCGCCCGTACGTCCTGTTCGTCGGCCGTATCACCCGCCAGAAGGGCGTGCCGCATCTGCTGCGCGCGGTGCGGCACATCGATCCCGAGGCCCAGGTCGTGCTGTGTGCGGGCGCCCCCGACACGGCCGAGATCGACCGCGAGTTCCGGGACCTGTTCGAGGAGTTGAGCAGGAGCCGCGAGGGCGTGCACTGGATCCCGAAGATGCTGCCGCGTCCGGAGGTGATCCAGCTCCTCACGCACGCCGCCGTGTTCGCCTGCCCGTCGGTGTACGAACCGCTCGGCATCGTCAACCTCGAGGCCATGGCGTGCGGTACGGCCGTGGTGGCCTCGCGCACCGGCGGTATCCCCGAGGTCGTGGACGACGGTCGCACCGGTCTGCTGGTCGACGTGGGCGACGACTTCGAGGAGCACCTCGCACGCGCTCTCGACTCCGTCCTCGCCGATCCGGTGGCGGCGAAGCGCATGGGCGAGGCCGGCCGGGAGCGCGCGGTAGGGGAGTTCGGCTGGGACACGGTGGCCCGCCGCACGGTTCGCCTGTACGAGAAAGTCCTCGAACAGGGGTAGTCAATGACCAGAGTGCAGCACAACCGGGCGTAGAGGGGCGGCGGCATGCGGCGGGGTGGACCTTCGGTGCTGGGAATCGTACTGGCTGGTGGCGAGGGGAAGCGGTTGATGCCGCTGACCGCGGACCGCGCGAAACCAGCCGTGACCTTCGGCGGTACCTACCGCCTCGTCGACTTCGTCCTCTCCAACCTCGTCAACGGCGACATCCTGCGCATCTGCGTGCTCACGCAGTACAAGTCGCACTCGCTGGACCGGCACATCACCACGACGTGGCGGATGTCCAGCCTGCTCGGCAACTACATCACGCCGGTTCCGGCGCAGCAGCGCCTCGGTCCGCGCTGGTACCTGGGCAGCGCCGACGCGATCCTGCAGTCGCTGAACCTGATCTACGACGAACGGCCCGAGTACGTGGCGGTGTTCGGCGCCGACCACGTCTACCGCATGGACCCGCGCCAGATGCTCGCCCAGCACATCGACAGCGGCGCGGGTGTGACCGTCGCGGGGATACGCGTGCCGCGCGGCGAGTCCTCGTCCTTCGGGGTGATCAGCCCCGGGTCGGACGGCCAGACCGTGGAGCGCTTCCTGGAGAAGCCCGCCGATCCGCCCGGGCTGCCGGACGACCCCGAGTGCGTCTTCGCCTCGATGGGCAACTACATCTTCACCACCAAGGCGCTGATCGAGGCGCTTCAGCGGGACGCCGAGGACCCCAACTCGGTGCATGACATGGGCGGTTCGATCCTGCCCGCCCTCACCGACCGCGGCGAGGCCCAGCTGTACGACTTCAGCGCCAACCACGTGCCCGGCGAGACCAGCCGCGACCGGGGCTACTGGCGGGACGTCGGCACACTGGACGCGTACTACGAGGCGCACATGGACCTGATCGCGGAGCGACCGGCGTTCAACCTCTTCAACCGCAGCTGGCCGATCTACACCCACTCCGGCCAGCTCTCACCGGCCCGCTTCAACGCGGGCGGCATCGCCAGCGAGTCCATCATCAGCGCCGGGTGCCTGATCCGGGGGCAGGTGACGCGGTCGGTCCTGTCACCGGGTGTCGTGGTGGACCCGGGAGCGGTCGTCCAGGGTTCGGTTCTGCACGACAACGTGCACGTCGGGCGGGGCGCGATCGTACGCGGCGCCGTCCTCGACAAGAACGTCGAGGTGCCGCCGGGCGCGACGATCGGCGTCAACCCGGAGCGGGACTCGGATCTGTACACGGTGTCGAAGGGCGGGGTGATCGCGCTGGGCAAGGGGCAGCACGTGTCGTAGCCGCCCTCAGCCGGGCCGCGAGCTTTCCGGAAGGCGCGGTAGGACCTCCGCGACGGTGGACTCGCAGGATCCGGCACGGCCACCCGAATGGCGCTCGCGGCAGGCGGGGTCCACGCCAGGGCGCCTATCGTCACCGGTAAGCACAAGCCGACCGGCCCGGAAGCGCGGGCCTGCCTCGGCGCGCCGCAAACGGCACAGGGGGGCAGAAGACGAAAGCGGGTCGTGGCCATGGCCGACGCAACCGTGCACCCTCCACCACCAGGGCGCGCGCCCGGCGCCGGCCGCGCAGAGGATCCGGGCCGTCGGATGTGCGGGCCCGGCCAGGTCGATCATCGGATCGACCAACCGGTCTGCGCCCACGCCGAAACCATCCGCTTCACGAAGACACCACGACAAGCGAGTTACGACGTCGCCCCCGGGCAAGGCTGCTGCTGATCCTCGCCGCCTCACACAACTCTTCGTGCTGTGCGTCCCACAGCGTTCTCTACGCGACGCGCCCCCGGTCAACGCCTCCGGTTCCTCAGGAAACCGACATACCGCCACCACCATGTGGGACAACGATGTCGATCCTTCGGAGGTCTTCCGAGATGAGATGGACCCGGCGCCTGCGCCTCGCCGCCGCGGGCGCAGTTGCGGCCTCGGCCCTGTTCTCCCTGCCGGCCACCCACGCCGCCCAGCCGCCGGTCGGCAGGCTCACCGACCTGGTCAACCCCTTCATCGGCACCCAGAACGAAGGCAACACCTTCCCTGGCGCCGCCGTACCCTTCGGCATGGTGCAGTTCTCGCCGGACACCGGGCACAGAACCGGCTACGACTACACCCGGCACCGGATCCGCGGTTTCTCCCTGGTCCATCTCTCCGGCGTCGGCTGCGCCATCGGAGGGGACCTGCCGGTGCTGCCGACGACCGGGGACGTCACCGAGACGGACTACGCCAAGTACGCGGCCACGTTCAGCCATGACAACGAGCAGGCGAGTCCCGGCTACTACCGGGTCGGCCTCGACAGCGGAATCCAGGCCGAACTGACGGCGACCGCGCGCACCGGCGTACAGCGCTACACGTTCCCGGCCACCGCCAAGGCCAACGTGCTGCTCAACGCTGGCCAGTCGCTGCACAAGAACGTCTCCTCCAAGGTCGAGGTCCTCGACGACCGCACCGTGCGCACCCAGATCACGGGCAGCGGCTTCTGCCGTTCCACCCGGCCCTACACGGTCTACACGGTCACCCGTTTCAACCGGCCTTTCACCGCGCACGGCACGTGGTACCAGGACTCGATCACCCCGGGTGCGGCGAAGTCGTCGGGTCCCGGGCGCAACGGCGCCTACGTCACGTTCGACACGACGAAGGACCGCACGGTGGAGGCGACCACTGCGCTGTCGTACGTCGACGCGCGCGGCGCGGATGTCAATCTCGGTGCAAGGAACGCCGGTTCGTTCGCGGAGGTACGGGAGGCCGCACGGCGAGCCTGGGAGGACCGCCTCGACGACGTCCGGGTGCGGGGCGGCAGCCCCACCCTGCACACCACCTTCTACTCGTCCCTGTACCGGTCCTTCCTGGCGCCGAACATCGGCAGCGACGCCGACGGCCGCTACAGGGGCTGGGACCAGCGGATCCACCGCGCCAAGGGGTTCACGTACTACCAGAACTGGTCCCTGTGGGACACCTACCGGACCCAGTCCCAGCTCCTGTCCCTGCTCGCGCCGCGTGAGGCGCGCGACATGGCGATCTCCGTGCTCAAGATCGACGAGGAGGGCGGCTGGCTGCCCAAGTGGGGCTACGGCACGGTCGAGACGAACATCATGAGCGGTGACCCGGTCACCCCGTACCTCACTCACGCCTACCAGCAGGGACTGCTCAAGGGGTACGAGGAACGGGCCTACCGCGCGCTGAAGAAGAACGCCGACGGCGTCCCGCCCGCCGACACCATGTACGTGGGCCGGGAGGCCAACCGGGAGTACATCGCGAACGGCTTCGCGCCCTACATCAAGGGGCGCCCTTACACCAAGCCCGGCGACTCCGACTACCACCACGGCGGGTCGGTGACACTGGAGTACGCACTGTCCGACGCGATGCTCGCCCAGATGGCACGCGGCCTGGGACATCACGCGGACGCCGCCCGCTACGCCGCCCGGTCGCGGAACTACCGCAACATCTTCGACCCCTCGACCGGCTTCTTCCGTGCCCGGGACGCCTCCGGGGCCTTCGCCGGGCCGGCCGACCCGGCCAAGAGCGTGGGGTTCCACGAGGGCACGGCCTGGCAGTACCAGTGGCTCGTGCCGCAGGACCTGCGCGGCATGGTCCGCCTCATCGGCGGCGACCGGGCGGCCAACGACCGGCTCGACGCCTTCTTCGCCTACGACCGACTGCTCCAGGACCCGGCCAGGACCGCGCGCGAGGTGTGGGTGAACGGACCGTACGCCTACTACAACGCGGACAAGTACAACCCGCAGAACGAGCCCGATCTCATCGCCCCGTACACGTACCTCTCGACCGGGCAGCCGTGGAAGACGACGGACGTCGTGCACGCGGCGCTGACCCTGTTCACGGACGGACCGACCGGCATGACCGGCAACGACGACCTCGGCACGATGTCCGCCTGGAACGTGCTCTCGTCGATCGGGATCTTCCCGGTGCAGCCCGGCTACCGCACCTGGGGACTGACCACGCCCGTCTTCGACCGGGTCGACCTGGTCCTGGACCGGGCGTACTACCCGGGCGGCTCGGTGACCATCACCGCGCCCGGCACCTCCGGCAGCGAGCGGTACATCCAGGGGGTGCGCGTCAACGGAACGGCCTACGAACGGACGTACGTCACGACCGACACGTTGCGCCGTCCGAGCACGCTGGAGTTCACGGTCGGCGCGCGGCCGTCCGGGTGGGGTACGGCGCCGGATGCGGCGCCACCTGCACTGAAGTGACCTCGTGTGTCTCATGCGTCCCGCCCCTTTCAGAGGGGCGGGACTTAATCTGCTGTTAACTGAGCGTAGCTCGATCGTACTTGACCGTAATCGCCTCTCGGGGGTTGACTTTCTTGCTCCCCCATCGTCGACGCGAGGCAAGCCATTGACTTCTGACCTGCTCGCACCACTCGACCTGGCGTTCTGGAACATCGAGTCCGCCCGGCACCCGATGCACCTCGGTGCTCTCGGCGTCTTCGCATGCAACTCGCCCACCGCCGGCGCCCACGCCGCCGATCTGCTGGCGGTCCGCGCCGCCGCGGTACCCGGGCTGCGCATGCGGATCCGCGACGTCTGGCTGCCGGACGCACACCTTCGGCGCGACCTGGCCGCTGCGCGCCTTCCGCTCGCCCTGGGCGGCGCTGCCCGCGAACCGGCACCCGACTTCGATCCGCTCGACCACGTACGGCTGCACGCCCCCACCGACGACTTCCACGCGGTCGCCGGACGGCTCATGGAGCGCCCCCTGGAGCGCGGCCGGCCGCCGTGGGAGGCGCATGTGCTCCCGGGGGAGTCCGGCACGTCCTTCGCCGTGCTGTTCAAGTTCCACCACGCGCTCGCCGACGGACTGCGGGCCCTGACGCTGGCGGCCGCGGTCATGGACCCGATGGACCTGCCACAACCCCGGCCGCGCCCCCAGGAGCCCGCCCGTGGCCTCCTGCCGGACGTGCGCAGACTCCCGGCCCTCCTGCGCGGCACGCTCGCCGACGTGGGCCGCGCCCTCGACATCGGCGCCTCTGTCGCCCTGTCCACCCTCGGGATGCGCTCGTCGTCCGCGCTCGTCTCCGAGCCCAGCGGCACCCGCCGCACCGCCGGCGTCGTCGTCGACCTCGACGATGTGCACCGGGTGCGCAAATCGGCGGGCGGCACCGTCAACGACGTCCTCATCGCGGTCGTGGCGGGTGCCCTGCGCCGCTGGCTCGACGAACGCGGCGACGGAAGCGCGGGCGTCGAGCCCCGCGCCCTGATCCCCGTCTCCAACCGCCGCCCGCGTACCGCCCACCCCCAGGGCAATCGGCTCTCCGGTTATCTGATACGGCTCCCGGTGGGCGACCCGGACCCGCTGGAGCGGCTGCGGACGGTACGTACGGCCATGGATCGCAACAAGGACGCCGGGCCCAATCGGGGCGCGGGTGCCGTCGCGCTGCTGGCCGACCATGTGCCGGCGCTGGGCCACCGGCTGGGCGGGCCGCTGGTCAGCCAGGCCGCCCGGCTCTGGTTCGACATCCTGGTCACCAGCGTGCCGCTGCCCAGCCTGGGCCTGAAGCTGGGCGGCAACCCGCTCACCGAGGTCTATCCGCTCGCCCCGCTGGCCCGCGGCCAGTCCCTGGCGGTGGCGATCTCGACCTACCGCGGCCGCGTCCACTACGGGCTCGTCGCCGACGCCCGGGCGGTGCCGGACCTGGAGCGGCTGGCGCGTGCGGTGCCGGACGAGGTGGAGACGCTGCTGGCGGCGTGCCGCATCTGAGCGGCTCGCCATGGGCGAGCCAGGGCGGCCGTGAAGGCGCACGGCCGCTCTCGGAGGCCGCTGCGGCGGCGGCCACGCCTCCTCGCGCGCTGCCGCAAGCCGTGCCGTAGGCCGCTCGGACGGGCCGTCGGCCGGTCGCTCCCCGAGCCGCTGATCATCGCGGGTTTGGAGACCCGGCCCGGCGCTCCGTAAAATTCCCCGTTCGAAAGCGAGCGCGGTCGGAGCGCTGCGCGGGTGAGCGAGGAACGGCAGCGCGATGACGGTGACAGAGGACGGCCTGGCGGGCGGCGGCTCGGCGGCCAGGGACGAGATGTCGTACGGGCCCGGCATCGACCCGGACCGCCTGGCCGTCTGCCTCAGCGTGCTCGAGGAGCTCGACAAGCTGGACGTCGACCACCCCGACGCGGTCCGGGTGCGCCGCGCCACCTCGCACATCTACCGGACGGTCAAGCAGCGCCGCCGCCAGGAGCGCCGGGCCGCCAAGACCGCCCACGACAAGTCGGTCACCGAGTCCACGGCGACCGGCTCGGCGCAGCGCATCGACGACGAGACCGAGGGCATCCTGCCGTCGTCGGCCACCGAGGCAGGCCAGATCGCAGGGATACTCCAGCGCCCGCGCTCCTGCTACGTCTGCAAGAGCCGCTATGTCGAGGTCGACTACTTCTACCACCAGCTGTGCCCGAAGTGCGCCGGCGAGAACCGGGCCCGCCGCGACGCCCGCGCCGACCTCGACGGAAAACGTGCCCTGCTCACCGGCGGGCGCGCCAAGATCGGCATGTACATCGCGCTGCGCCTGCTCCGGGACGGCGCCCACACCACGATCACCACGCGCTTCCCGAACGACGCGATCCGCCGCTTCAAGGCCCAGCCCGACAGCGACGAGTGGATCCACCGGTTGAAGATCGTCGGCATCGACCTGCGCGACCCGGCCCAGGTGGTGGCCCTCGCCGACTCGGTGGCCGCCGAAGGCCCGCTGGACATCCTGATCAACAACGCGGCACAGACCGTGCGCCGCTCGCCGCAGGCCTACAGCGAACTGGTGACCGCCGAGTCCGCGCCGCTCCCGGCGGGCGCACTGCCGTCCGCCGAGGTCATCGGCTCCTTCGGCTCCGGTGCCGTGGCCGCGCTGCCCGTGGCCGGCGGCGGTGCGCTGACCGCCCAGGACATCACCGGCCTTGCTCTGGTCTCCGGATCGGCCTCCCTGGAGCGCATCGCAGCCGGTACGGCGATCGACGCCGGCGGACTCGTCCCCGACCTGCACGACACCAACAGCTGGATCCAGGCGGTGGAGGAAGTCACGCCCGTCGAACTGCTCGAGGTGCAGCTGTGCAACTCGACGGCTCCCTTCATCCTCATCAGCCGCCTGCGGGCCGCGCTGGCCGCCTCCCCGGCCCGGCGCACGTACATCGTGAACGTCTCGGCGATGGAAGGCGTCTTCAACCGCGGCTACAAGGGCGCCGGTCACCCGCACACCAACATGGCCAAGGCCGCCCTGAACATGCTCACCCGCACCAGCGCCGACGAGATGTTCGAGAAGGACCGCATCCTGATGACCGCCGTCGACACCGGCTGGATCACCGACGAGCGCCCGCACCCGGACAAGATGCGCCTGGCGGACGCGGGCTTCCACGCCCCGCTGGACCTCGTGGACGGAGCGGCCCGGGTATACGATCCGATTGTGCGCGGCGAGCAGGGCGAGGACCTGTACGGCGTCTTCCTGAAGGACTACGCGCCCGGAAAGTGGTGAGCCGGGAAGCGGTCCGGAGAGCGGCGACGTGCCACCCTTGACGCGTGGCCTGGCGCCGGCCGGGAACTCGGGCTCTCGTGAGCACCGCGCAAGGAGTGAGTTCTCATGGCCATTCCACACGAGATCGATCCACGCGCCAGCGGCGATCCCCGCAACGTCTATCCGAGTGACGAGCAGTTCTACAAGTCCGACCGTCCGTCGAACCCCGTCCTGCCGGAAGACCGGCCGCGCGGCGGTAGTCTCGCGGAACCGCTGAAGCACCGGGGACCCTGGGCCACCGCCGGCCTGATCGCCTGCATCGTCCTGTTGATCCTCGTCGGGATCGCGCTGTTCCCGTGAGCGATCGCACCGAGAAGGAGGCATCGTCACGAGCGAAGTGATGCCCGTGATGTCACATGTGACGTGGCGCGTTTGATCGCAGCCGATGATGAATGGCGTACGTCCCGGAACTCGAGGACTCCGGGACGTACGCCGCCCTGACCCGCGTCCCGCCGTCGACCAGCAGGTCGGCGCCGGTGACCCAGTCGGCCGCGTCCGACGCGAGCCACAGCACGGCCCGCGCGATGTCCTCGGGTTCGCCGATGCGGCCGAGTGGCAGTCCCGCGGCGATGGTGTCCTCGCCGCCCTCCCAGACGAAGCGGGCCATTTCCGTGCGGATGAGGCCCGGGGAGACGGAGTTGACCCGCACCTTCGGCGCAAGTTCGCCCGCGAGTTGCCGCGTGAGGTGGAGCAACGCCGCCTTGCTGGTCCCGTAGGCACCCACGTTCGGTCCGGTATGTCCGGCCCCCTCGGTGCAGATGTTGACCACGGTGCCGCCGTGCTCGCTCATCCAGGCCCGCCAGACGCACTGGACGAGGCGCAGTGGCGCTTCGACGTTGACGGTGAAGGCCTCGCGCCAGCGGTCGGGATCGGCTTCCAGCAGGGGGCCGTAGGGCTGGTTGGTCGCGGCGTTGTTGACGAGGACGTCGATCCGTCCGAACGTGCGCAGAGCGAGTTCGGTTACCTCCCGCAGATGGGCCGGATCGGCGACGCTGCCCGCGAGTCCCACAGCGCCGAGCTCCTGCGCGGCCTCTCGCACCGAGTCGGGATCACGCGCCGTGAGGCAGACTCGGGCGCCGGCCCGCGCCAGTGCCTCCGCCACGGCTCTCCCGATCCCGCGCGAGCCACCGGTGACGATGGCGACCCTGCCCTCGAGCCCGTACGGCGACGTCATGCGCGTACCGTCTCATGACGGTCCGTCAGGCAACAGACTCGGGTCAAAGACGGCGCTCGAGGGGCAGGCCAGGTTATCGGCGGCGTACAACAGTGCGAAAAATCGTTCGCCGTGCCGGCGTGTGGGTGCTTAGCCTGCCGCGCATGGGCCGGCTTCCCGCTGAATCCGTCCGTGAACAGCCGGCGCGCAGCCGTCCCCGGCATCGTTCGACCCGAGGAAGGCGGCTGACTGTGACCGTCCCCCACATCCTGCTGTCCGGCATCGTCGGATCGACCGCCTACGGGCTCGCCCACGAGGGTTCCGATGTAGACCGGCTCGGCGTGTTCGCCGCGCCCACCGAGAAACTGCACGGTCTGCACCGGCCGAAGGAGTCCCACGTCAGCACGGCCCCCGACCGTACCCTGCACGAAGCCGCGAAGTGGTGCCGGCTCGCCCTCGGCGGCAATCCGACCGCGATGGAACTCATCTGGCTGCCATCGGAGTTGTACGAGGTACGCACCCCGCTCGGCGACGAACTGACCGGCATCCGTACGTCGTTCCTGTGCGCCCAGCGGGTCCGGGACGCCTACCTCGGCTACGCCACCCAGCAGTTCAGGCGGCTCGAGGCCCGCGGCGACGGCTCCTTCTCCGCGGACATCCGCAAACGCACCGCCAAACACGCCCGCCATCTCAAGCGGTTGTGCCACCAGGGCCTGGAACTGTACGCCACCGGACATCTCCCGATCCGCGTCGAGAACCCGCAGGAGTACCACGACTTCGGCGAGCGCGTGGCGGCGGACGCCACGGCCGCGCGGTCCCTGCTCCGGTTCTACGAGAAGTCGTTCGACGACACGCGCAGTGCGCTGCCGCAGCGGCCGGACGAGGCGGCGGTCGAGTCGTGGCTGCTCCGTGTCCGCGCCCGCTTCTACGAACCGGAAGCCGCGGGTTCCCGTTGATCCGCCGGCCTTCCGGAGGCCTCTGCGCCGCTGGTGGCCAGGGCGAGGAAGGACAGCACGGCGCATGCGGCGTAGGCCGTGCCGGGCCAGGCCAGCGGTGCGGGGTACGGCACGGGATGCGGCAGGCCGTCCTCCACGCGGATCAGCAGCGGGACCAGGCGGGTGGCCGTGGTGAGGGTCCAGGCCGCCAGCGCGACGCGGCTGAGCAGCAGGCGCCGGCCCGGTCCGTGGGCCAGCCACATCATGGAAGGCAGGCACCAGACCCAGTGATGGCTCCACGAGATGGGGGACACGAGCAGTCCGTACAGCTCGGCGGTGACCAGGACGCCGAGAAGGTCCCGTCGCCGCACGGCGTTCCCCAGGGCGCACGCCGCCAGAACGGTGACCAGCACGAGGGCCGTCCCCCACGCCGCCGAGGCGAGGGCGTCGTGGCCGAGGAGTCTGCTGAGCGCGCCGCGCAGGGACTGGTTGCGCACGGACCACGACGGGCCGATGCGCTGAGTGTCCGTCACCAGGGTGAACCAGTAACGCTCCGACTCCCGCGGGGCGATCGCCCAGGCCAGCGCCGTGGCGCCGCCCACGGCGGTGAGCGCCCATGCCGCCGCCCGCCATTGCCGGGTCGCCAGCAGGTACAGGAGGCCGAAGGCCGGCGTCAGTTTCACGGCGGCCGCCAGACCGAGGGCCGTTCCCCGGACCGCCGCCGTCCGCGGCACCGCCAGTGCTGCCAGGACCAGGGCGGCAAGGAGCAGGTTGACCTGACCCTGGTCCAGGGTGTGGCGCACGGGCTCCAGCCACAGCCCGGCCGCCGTCCACAGCATGACGCGGGACTTCGCCGGGTGGCCACGAGGGTTGGGCAGGAGCCGCTCGGCGCAGTGGCAGATCACCGCCAGCGCCGCCACGGAGGTTGCCTGCCACAGGGCCAGCACGGCCGTCCAGGGCAGCTGGGACAGTGGCAGGAACACCAGGGCCGCGAACGGTGGATAGGTGAACGGCAACTCGGGAATCGGCGGGTGGGTGTGCAGCCGGTAGCCGTACAGGCCGCCGGAGAGCACCAGGGGCGATGCCTCGCGGTAGACCCGCAGATCCAACGGCTCGGGGGAGAAGAGGACGGCGGCCAGGAGATGAAGGGCCAGGGACGCGGCCAGGCACCACCCGGCGTGGCCGGTCGTCCACCTGCCGATCCCGCGGCCATGTGCCTCAGCGATTCCGTGTCGGCGGCGCACTTCGCACAGTGTGAACGGCCGGATGATCCACCGAGCCCATTACTCCGGCAGCAGCATGTCGCGCTCCGCCGAACACACCGGGAGGAGGGCGTGGGCGGCAGGCGGGCTTCTCAGTCCACGGCTCCCAACCGGGGCTGCCGGGCCGCGACGAGCTCCAGCACCGTCCGCCAGTCCTCCAGCACCCCGGCGTCCAGACCGGCCACCTTGGCCGCCTCGTCCGCCTGACGCAGAGTGACCGCGTCGTCGGCCAGCGGGTCGCGTTCGAATGCCGCCGCCTCCGCGGGTGTCATCGGACCGTCGTGCCAGGCCGCCGCGCGCCCCGGTGAAACCCCGGCCAGATAACGCTTCGCGGCCCCGTGCAGGCGTACGAGACGGGAGACCCGTTCGCCCAGCAGCGGCCGCACCGCGTCGGCCGCGTGGTCGGCGTGCCCCGCGTCGTCGCCGGGCCGGAGCAGGTGGCCGATGTCGTGCACCAGGCCGGCCACCTGGAGTTCCTTGTCCGCGGGACGACTTCGGCGCAGCAGGGCGGCGGTCTGCAGCGCGTGGTCGTGCAGATCGACCGGGGCGCCGCTGCCACGGGGGGTGTTCCGCGCGCCCCGGCAGGCGTGCAGCAGATCCATCAGCTCCTCGACGCTGCGCAGCTCCATGCGTCAGTCCTCCCGCGAGAAAAGCCGTTGCCGACCGTCAGCAGATCATGGCGACCTTGCGACTCAGCCAACGGGACTTGAACTGAGCACGGTGTGCTCAGCTCCGCACACCTGCGGTACCGGTGAGCAGTTCGACCATTGCGCCGAATGGGTGGCCGTGAAACGGGGCGATTGCCATCAAAGCGGTTGAGAACAAGGCCGAATGGGTGCCTGATGACTCAAGACAGTTACCTGGTTGTTTCAGCCCCATCGAGCGGGCGTCCGCTCATTTGGTTAATCTGGATGGTACGGACAGCCTTTGGGGTCCCACCCACACCCATGGTCCGTCCCGGGACAGCCCGGTACCACGGTCTGCTCTCGTACGCATTGCCGGCGCCACCGCGTCCGAACAGATTTCGACTCAGACCCGAGCGGACGCCGAGGGCACAGCGGCAGACTGGGCCGGTACGTCCCTAGGGTTACCCGACACATAAGGAGTGCGCGGTGACACCGGAGAAGACGAATCACGATCAGCGCCCCAAGGAACGCGGGGAGCGCGCGGGCCGACGGACGGAGAAGAAGCTCGGCAGCCTGGACGTGTGGGCCCGCTCCGCCCCCATCCGGCTGGCCGGCTATGAGGACGACCTTGCCGAACCCCACATCCTGCCGAGTGTCGACTGACCCCGCGGGGCCCGTCGTGATCGCTGACGGCATGGGCGTGCCAGACTCGCGCCCATGCTGATCAGAGAAGCCGCGGCCGACGACTGGCCGCGCATCTGGCCTTTCTGGCACCGGATCGTCGCCGCCGGCGAGACCTACACCTGGGACCCGGACACCACCGAGGCGGCGGCCCGCGCCCTGTGGATGGCGCCCGCCAAACACGTGTACGTCGCCGAGAACGACACCGGGGCCATCGTGGGCTCCGCCTACGTCACGCCCAACTACGCAGGTCCCGCCGCCCGCATCGCCAACGCGGGTTTCATGGTCGACCCGGATCACGCGGGACTGGGCATCGGGCGTGCCCTGGCCGAACACATCCTGGCCGCGGCCAAGGCCGATGGCTACCGCGGCATGGTCTTCAACGCGGTCGTCGAGACCAACCCCGCGGTGCAGCTGTGGACGGCCCTGGGTTTCACCATCCTGGGTACGGTCCCGGACGCGTACGAACACCCCAGGTTCGGCAGGGTGGGGCTGCACATCATGTACCGGGCGCTCTGAGGGCGTACCGCTCCCCGGCTGGACCGCCACCGGGCCACGGAGAGGTCACGTAGCGCGCGAGCGGACTGCTCACGGACCGTAAGCCTGTCGTGACGGGAGGCGAGTCCGATCGCGGATGTGCCGTTGCTCTTGCCCAGGCCCGTGAGGGACGTCCTGTTCACCCATCTGGCGGAAGAGGCCTGTGAGACATGTGAGACCACGCGTCCGGTCGAGGACGCGGACCGAAAGGCGCCAGCCGTCGCACGCGAGCGACTCACCGCCGAGATCCTGAACGCCACGGGCGGCAGGCCGCTGCCCTGACCCGGTCCGCGCTTCGCGGATCCGTCGAGGGGAACCCGGCCCCCATGAGCGAGTACACCGGCACACAGGAGTCGTACTGGATCGAGACGGCGCCCGGAGTCCCCCGTCCGGCCCTCACGGATGACGTCACCGTCGACGTCGCCGTGATCGGAGGCGGCATGGCGGGGCTCAGCACCGCCTGGGAAGTGGCGCGGGGCGGCCGTGGCGTCGCCGTGCTGGAGGCCGGTGGCCTCGCCGGCGGTGTCACCGGACACACGACGGCCAAGCTCACCGCACTGCACTCCCTCGTCTACCAGCGACTGCGCCGCACGCGCGGCGCCGATGGCGCCGAGCTGTACGGCCGCTCCCAGGCGGAGGCGATCCGCGCAGCGGCCGGGCTCGTGGACGAACTCGGCATCGACTGCGACTGGGAGAACGCGCCGGCGTTCACGTACGCGCTGCACCACGACCGTGTGCCGGAACTGCGCGCCGAGGCGGAGGCCGCGCGCGAGGCGGGGCTGCCCGCCGACTTCGTCACCGACACGGACCTGCCGTTCCCCGTGACAGGAGCGGTCAGGGTGAGCGACCAGGTGCAGTTCCATCCGCGCAAGTACCTCCTCGCCCTCGCCGAGGCGCTGACACGCCTGGGTGGGCAGCTCTACGAAAGCACCCGCGTGGTCGGTCTGCACGAAGGCGAGCCCTGTCGGCTGCGTACCGAGGCGGGGCACACGGTGACAGCGACGGACGTGGTCGTGGCCACGCACTATCCGATCTTCGACCGCGCGATGCTCTTCGCGCGGCTGTCCCCGCGCCGCGAGGTCGTCCTGACGGCGCCGATCGAATCCTGGCGCGCTCCCCGGGGCATGTACCTCACCCCCGAAGAGAACACGCGTTCCCTGCGGACCGCCCCCTACCGGGACGGCTCACGCCTGCTGATCCTCACCGGCGAACACTTCACCCCCGGCACCTCGGACAGTGAGGAGCGCTTCGCCCGCCTCGCCGACTGGGCCACCGATCACTTCGGGCCGCTCGACTTCACGTACCGCTGGGCCACCCAGGACAACGACTCCACGGACACGGTGCCCCTCGTCGGACCCCTGCACGCGGCGAGCCGTCACACCTATGTCGCGACGGGCTTCGGCGGCTGGGGACTCAGCGGCGGCATCATGGCGGGGCGGCTGCTCGCCGCACTGATCGACGGGCGGGAGCCGCCGTGGGCGAAGCTGTACGACCCGCGCCGTGTGGGCTCCGTGGTGCGTGAGGCACCTGCCTTCCTCAGGCATCAGGCACAGGTCGCCCAGCACTTCCTGGGAGACCGGCTGGCACCGCTGACCGGGCCGTCGGCCGACGGCGTCGCCCCGGGAGACGGCGCGGTCACGCGCGTCGGCGCCCACGCGTGTGCGGTGTACCGCGACGAGGACGGCCGACTGCACGCCCTGTCGGCACGCTGCACCCACCTGGGGTGCCTGGTCGCCTTCAACCGCACGGAACAGGCATGGGAGTGCCCCTGCCACGGCTCGCGCTTCGGCCTCGACGGACGCGTACTGCAGGGCCCGGCCACACGGCCCCTGGACCGGCGGGACATCTGACGGGCCACGCGGGCGCCAGGCGGCCCACGGCCCTCACACCTGCGTGCCGGCCCCGGCCCGGGCGCACGCGATGCACACCTCCGTGTGCGGTACCGCCAGCAGCCGGTCGCGGCCGATGACGTCGCCACAGGCCGTGCACCGGCCGAAGCCGGGCGCCCCCACCCGGGGCAGGGTGGCGAGGATCCGGTCCAGCAACGTCCGGGCGCGCTCGGCGTCCGCGCGCAGGGCCGCGAGCGCGGTCACCCTCGCGCCGACGTCGGCCGCGTCGAGGTCACAGTCCGCATAGAGCGCGGGCATCTTCGACTCGGCCGCCGAGAGCTCCTCGCGCAGCGCGTCCGCCTCGGCGGTGAGCCGGTCGGTGATCTCTCTCAGGTCGTCGGCCGACAGTTTGGTGGGCATGTTGGTGGGCATGGGTGCTCCCGGCTCGGTCGGTCGTGCATGGTCGGGGCGTCGTCAGGGATTGAGGAGGGTCTTGACCATCCCGTCCTCCTTGGCCTGGAACATCGCGTAGGCCTTGGGGCCGTCCTCGAGCGGCATGGCGTGGGTCTTGAAGGTGTCGACGCCGAGCGGATCCTCGTCGGTGAGCAGGGGGAGGATGTCCTCCACCCAGCGGCATACGTTCGCCTGGCCCATGCGCACCTGGATCTGCTTGTCGAACATCGTCAGCAGCGGCATGGGACTCGCGGCCCCGCCGTACACCCCGGAGACGGACAGGGTGCCGCCCCGGCGCACCAGGTCGATGGCCGTGTGCAGGGCCCCGAGCCGGTCCACTCCGGCGTGTTCCATCAGGGGCTGCGCCACGGCGTCGGGCAGGTGGCCGGTGACCCACTGTGCCGCCTTCGCCAGGGGCGCCCCGTGCGCCTCCATGCCCACCGCGTCGATCACGGCGTCCGGTCCCCGTCCGTCGGTGAGGTCCTGCACGGCCTCGGTCAGGTCCTTTCCGTGCCGGCGGACGTCGAAGCAGGTGACTCCGTTCGCTGCGGCGCGCTCCAGGCGCTCGTCCACCAGGTCCACGCCGATGACCAGGCCGGCGCCGCGGTGCCGGGCGACGCGGGTGGACATGTCGCCGATGGGGCCGAGCCCCAGGACCGCCACGCTTCCGCCCTCGGGAACCGCCGCGTACTCCACCGCCTGCCAGGCGGTGGGCAGGACGTCGGACAGATAGACGTAACGGTCGTCCGGCGGGCCCTCGGGCACCTTGACCGGCAGCTTGTTGCCGAACGGGACGCGCAGGAACTCCGCCTGTCCGCCCGGCACCTGCCCGTACAGCTTCGTGTACCCGAACAGGGCGGCGCCGGTTCCCCGTTCCCTGACCTGCGTCGTCTCGCACTGCGAATGCAGGCCCTGATTGCACATGAAACAGTCACGGCAGGAGATGTTGAACGGTATGACCACACGGTCGCCCGGCTTGAGCGCGTGCACCTGCGGTCCGACCTCCTCGACGATGCCCATGGGCTCATGGCCCAGGACGTCCCCCGGGTCGAGATAGGGGCCGAAGAGCTCGTAGAGATGAAGGTCCGAACCACAGATACCGGTGGACGTGATCCGCACGATGATGTCGTCGGGCTTCTCGATCCGAGGGTCGGGGACGGTCTCCACGCGGACGTCCCGACGGCCCTGCCAGGTCAGTGCTCGCATCGCTCTGCTCCTCCGCTCTCTCGTATTCCGGGATCGGCACCGGCTTTCCGAGTCCCCTCGGGCACCCGGCTCGACACACCGGTGTCCTGGTCCGGTCGACGGCCGTCACACGCGGGACGCGAAACGGTTCCCGGATGCGATGTCCCGCCAGCAGCCGGGTGACCTGCTCCAACGGCTCGTTCCGGTCTCCGTGGACACGCCGGGAGCGTCGGCGGCCGCTTCGGCCGCGTCGAGCTGTCCCCGGCGCCGGCTCAGCCGCCGATCGTCCCTGCCGTGCGGAAGGCCTCCGCCGGCATCAGCAGCACCCGGGGGTCGGCCGTGCCGTCGGTTCCCGGCTCTGCGGCCTTCGCGTCCCGCGCGCCGTACGCGTCGGCGGCCGGGTCCTGGATGCTCGGGTGATGGATTCGCCCTCCGGATCGAGCTTGCCGTGGGGTGCGCTGCGTCCGTCGGTGACGATGCCGACGACCCGCCCGTCCAGTGGCCAGGTGCGGCCCGTCTGGGAGAGCGCGGGACTGGCGTCTACGGCGACGAGCGGCACGGCCGCCTCGGGGGCGGGCAGGCCGAGGCCGCGGAGACCTGCTCGCACAGCTCGGGATCGATGGCGGCGGGTACCTGGAAGGCCCGTTGCCTGACGGCGCACGCCGCCCCGCCTTCCGTACGCTCCTGGTCCTGTCGTCCCTCACACGCCGGTGGTCCGCGCCCCGTCAGTCCTCGCCCCTGACGATGTTCCAGTCCGGGCCACGGCGCCTCCCGGGAACCGTCCGGTCGTCGACGGCCGGAACGCAGGTGCGCAGGGTGTTCTCGCGCGGGTTCCGGGACTGCGCCCACCCCGACTCGGGCGGGCGGACGACGGGCTTCTCGCTCGGGTGTGCGGTCACGACGCTTCATCTTCCTTCTGCATCCGGTGGCGGCGAGGCTCTGTCACTCCGGCCGCTCGCCGCCTGTGGGCCGAGTCCCCACCGACGGCAGTCGGAAACGGCCAGGACGGCGACTGCGGCGACGGGCTCCTCGGGTACCGGGCGGCCGAGTGCGGTGACCGGCACTGCCGGATGTGTGAAGGAAGGAAGATGGCCCACCACGTGCTCTCGCGGACGGCGTCGACCCGGAGGAGACCACGGCGGCCCGCGCGTGCAGCGACGAACTGGTCACCGTGATCCCGGACGAGGACCTCGTGGAGGGCGGCCGCCCGGCGGGCATCGTCTCCCTATGCGACCTGGCCATGGAACGCGACCCGGAGTCCGCGCTCGGCGACATCAGTGCCGCGCGGTCCAACCGCTGGCGCTGCCCCGGACTTTCAGCCCGCCGTCCGCACCTTGGGCCGGCTCGGGCCCACGTGCCCCTATCAGCTCAGGGACGCTGTGCGCTGCCAGGGCCGCAGCGCCTCCAACTGGCCTGCGACATCCAGCAGTTCCCGCTCGGAGCCGGGCCGCCCGACAAGCTGGACGGCGCAGGGTGCGCCGCTCGGAAGCGAGCCGAACGGGACCGACATCGCCGGCCAGCCCGTCAGGTTCCACGGAGGGGTCATGGGGGAGTAGTTCGTGTTGGCCAGTACATTGCGCAGCCAGCCCCGTTCGTGCCAGGGCCCCGCGGCCGGACTGCGCCGGGCGAGCGCCGGAGTGAGCAGCACGTCGTGCGCGGCGAAGAACGGCTCCAGGCTCCGGCGCAGCTGCTCGCGGCGGCCACCGGAACGCACGCCCTTCACGAAACGACGGCCCACCGCCGCGTGGACGCGCGTGCGCCGGGCCAGCCGCCGGGCGTCGAGGCCCTCGGCGTCGACGGCTGTGCCCGCCGTCCAGTGCGCCAGTGACGTCGTCCCCAGCCACCAGGGATAGGGCGGTTCGGCCGGATGGACGTCATGACCCGCCCTCGCGAGCAGAGAGGCCGCTTCACGGGCCGCGTCCGCGTAGGGCCGGCTCACGGTCACACCGAGCAGGGGGCTGCGGAGCGAGAGCGCGATGCTGCGCTTGCCGGGCCGCGGCGTGCTCGTCTCCCGGCTGTCCGCAAGTACTTCGAACATCAGCCGTGCGTCCTCGACCGTCGTCGCCAGCGGGCCGTTCTCGGACATGCCGAACCAGTCGCCGTTGCCGATGCCCGCCGGGACCGTGCCGTGGCCCGGCTTGATGGTGACGAGTCCGCAGTTGGCGGCCGGGATGCGCAGCGAGCCCATTCCGTCGTTGCCGAGCGCTATCGGCACCATGCCGGCGGCCACCGCCGCCGCGCTGCCGCCGGAGGAGCCGCCCGCCGTGCGGGAGGTGTCCCACGGATTGCGGGCGGTCCCGTGCACCCCTTCCGTGGTGCCGAAGACGCACAGCTCGGGCACGTTCGTCAGGCCCACGACGACCGCGCCGGCCGAGCGCAGCCGGGCCACCGTGACGTGGTCGTGGGCGGCTGGGGTGTCCGGGGTCGCCGCCGAGCCGTTGCGGTTGGCCTCGCCGCGTACGGCCAGATTGTCCTTGACGGCCACCGGTACGCCGGCGAGGGGCAGTTCGGCCAGATCCACGCGGTCCGCCACCTCGTCGGCCTCGGCGAGCGCCGCGTCCGCGCGCAGTCGGCGGAAGGCGCCGACGCGGCCGTCGAGCCGCTCGATCCGGGCGAGGTGTTCGGCCACCACCTCGTGGGGCGTGGCCCGCTTCTCGCGTACGGCTGCGGCGATCTCGGCGGCGGTCCGGCCGACCCAGTTGGTCACGGGCGCTCCCTGTCGGTCCTCGGCATGGTGGAGGGTGGACGTACTGGCGAGTACGAGGAGCACTGTGCCCTGCCGGGCGGCACCGCGTCGAGAGCCTGACGGTGCGTTGTCACCCGCGCCACCGGCAACCTCGCGAAGGGTCATCCGACCACTGGCTCAATTTCGGACGGCCGACGAGGTTGTGCGCAGCCTTGTCGACATCGCTCGAAGAACGGCAACTTCCTCCTCGACATCGGGCCACCCGCGGACGGCACCATCCCGGATATCATGCAGACCCGTCTGCGTGAGACCGGCCGTCGACTGCGGGCCAACGGCGAGGCGATCTAGTACTGCAACCGCACCTGTCGCGTCACCGCAGGTCAGGCGCAGTGCGGCGCTTTTCGGGCGGTGGCGATCCGACGGTGCACGGTGATAGTCGCCGCGCCGGGACCGATCGCGAACTGGCAGGTCAACGGCATCTTCATCCGATGGACTGTCAACTCCGAAATGCCCAGACGCCTACGCTGACCTGCGCTGATTCCATGAGTGCGGTTGCAGTACTAGGCCACGACCTATGGGTCACGCATGGCGCAGCTCGGCGAGGACCTGCACTTCACGGTCCGGGAGAACGAGGCGTTCTACATCACTCGCTGACGGCGCCGGGCAGCACGCTGACCGTCGAGGCGTCGATGCCGATCCGGAGCGGCGACCAGGTGACCATGCTCGGTCACGACCGGCCGTTGACCTGGACCACACGCAACGGCTCTGTGGTGATCGACGTACCGGAGGCGGCCCGCAAGGCGGGTATTTGTGGGTCTTCAAGGTGGAGCGGCACGGCTGAGGCCAGGAAGAGACGGTTCCGGCTCCAGGGGGCCGGGCCGGCGGCCCGAGGCGTCGGCGAACGTGGGTCGCCGGCGCCCTCGTCGGCGACCTCCGCAGCGGCGGGACATGACACGGTGTCATGCGCCCCGCGCCACCCCTGTGCTGTCCCGCTCGATCAGCCGCGGTACCGGCACCTGCACCATGCGCGACGGGCCGCCGTCCAGCAGCGCCAGCAGCTCCCTCGCCGCCGTGGAGCCGAACTCCACGCTGTCCCTCGACAGCGCGGACAGCCACGGCTTGACGATGCTGCACAGCGCCGAGTCCTCCCAGGCCACGACCGACAGGTCGGCCGGCACCGAGAAGCCGAGCTCGGACGCGGCGGCCACACCGGCGACGGCCATCACGTCGTTGTCGTAGACGAGGGCGGTCGGGGGAGCGGTGCCGTGCAGGACCCGGCGCGTGACGGCGGCGGCTTCGACGTCGGAGCAGTCGGTGGTCACCGACTGCACCTCCGTCAGGCCGCGCCGCTCGGCCTCCGCGCGCAGGGTGCGGATGCGGCGCTGGGTGTGCGCGAGGTCGGGCAGTCCGGCGATGTGGACGATCCGGCGATGACCGAGGGCGGTCAACTCGTCCACGACCGACTCCATCGCGCCCGCGTCGTCCGCCCACACGGTCGACAGCCCCGGGTGGCGCTCGTCCGGTGCGCCGCCGATCACCACGGCGGGCAGGCCGAGTTCGTCGAGCAGGCCGGGGCGTGGGTCCTCGGCGCGCGGGTCGACGACCAGGACGCCGTCCACCCGGTGCTCGGCCCACCAGCGCCGGTAGACCGCGCACTCGTCGGCGACGCCCTCCACCACCTGGAACAGCAGGCCGAGGTGCCGCTCCGCCAGCACCTCCTGGATTCCGGAGACGAGTTGGAGGAAGAAGGAGTCCACGCCCAGCGTGTGGGCGGGGCGGGCGAGGACGAAACCGACCGTTGCCGCGCCCTCGCCGGACAGTTGGCGCGCCGCCGTGCTCGGCCGCCAGCCCAGCTGTTCGGCGACGCGGCGCACGCGGTCGCGGGTCGCCTCGGAGACGCCCGGCCGGCCGTTGAGGGCGAGGGAGCCGTGTCACCGTGCCCACACCCCGCAGAGCACTCGCCGTTGCCGTCGTCGCCGCCGTCGTCCTGCCGCTGAGTGCCTGCGGCTCCTCGGACGACGGCGGTGGCTCGACGGACGCCTCCGGCAAGGTCGAGGGCGACATCACCTTCCAGACCTGGAACCTGCGCGCCAACTTCAAGTCCTACTTCGACGGCCTGATCGCCGGCTTCGAGAAGAAGTACCCCGGCACACACGTGAAGTGGGTCGACCAGCCCGCCGAGGGCTACGCCGACAAGATCAGCGCGGACGCGGCGGGTGGCACCCTGCCCGACGTCGTCAACGTGTCCCCGGACCTGGTCGCCCCGCTGGCCAAGGCCGGGCTCGCGCTCGACCTCGACAAGGCGGCGGCCAAGTACAAGCCGGAGTACCTGGAAGGCGCCTGGGCCAGCCATCAGATTCCGGGCATGACAGGCACGTACGCCTTCCCCTGGTACCTGAACACCGGTCCGCTGTTCTACAACAAGAGCCTTTTCAAGAAGGCCGGACTCGACCCGAACAAGCCCCCGAGGACCTACGCCGACCTCTTCGACGACGCCCTGCAGATGGCGAAACGGACAGACGGCAAGGTCGCCACCCTGGCCAACGTGCCCACCATCGAGGACTTCGGCCGCTACGGCGTCGAGCTGATGAACAAGCAGGGCACCGGATTCGCCTTCAACGATGCGAAGGGTGTCGAACTCTCACCAAGTACAAGGAGTTGCACGACGCCAAGGCGCTCGACCCCCAGGCCCTGACGGCCACCCCCGAGTCCTCGGGCAAGAAGTTCCTCACCGAGGCCGTGGCCATGAACCCGGGCAGCGCGCTGGACCTCGGCAACTTCAAGAAGCAGGCGCCCAACCTGTACAAGAACATCGGGATCACCGACCAGATCACCAGCACCGGGCACGTCAACATGTACGTCATGGGTGTGATGGTCAACTCCCGCACCAAGCACACGCCCGCCGCGGTCGCCTTCGCGCACTACGTGACCGACGCGGAGAACCAGATGTCGTTCGCCAAGAAGGTGGCCATCTTCCCGAGTACCGCCGGTTCGCTGGACGACCCGTACTTCACCAAGGAGGACGGCACGGACGAGACCCGGGTGAGGATCGCCGCCGCCACGTCCCTGAAGAACGCGGTGAACTACACGCCGGTGCTGTTCAGTGACCAGATGAAGACCGAGCTGCGCAACGAGGTCGCCAAGACGAAGCAGGGCAACCGGCGCAGCGAACACCTCCTGCAAGAGGCCGAGCTGTGGGCGGCCACCGCCGCCGTACGGTCCGGATTCCCTTACCCGTACGAGGAACTGGACCGCATCTGGAAGACCGTCCTGCTCCACCAGTTCCACGACATCCTGCCCGGCTCGTCGATCGCCTGGGTGCACCGGGAGGCACGCGCCACCTATGAGCGGATCGCCGGGGAGCTGAACGGGATCATCGCGGCGGCGCAGCGGTCGCTGGCCGGTGAGGGAGACGTGCCGCTGGTGTTCAACGCGGCCCCGCACGCCCGGGCCGGGGTACCGGCGGGAGGTGCGGGTACCCCGGTCGCCGGCGGCGAGGTGTCGCTGACATCGCGGCCGGACGGCGGCTTCGTGCTGCACAACGGCCTACTGCGGGTGGAGATCGACGCGCGGGGACTGGTCGTCTCCGCGTACGACATCGAGGCCGAGCGCGAGACCGTCGCACCGGGGCGCGCCGCCAACCTGCTCCAGCTCCACCCCGACTTCCCGAACATGTGGGACGCCTGGGACGTGGACGCGTTCTACCGCAACACGGTCACCGACCTGGTGGACGCGGAGGAGATCGTGCCCGGCGCGGACGGCACGTCGGTCCGCGTCGTACGGTCCTTCGGCGCGTCGCGCGTCACCCAGGTGCTGTCGCTCGCGCCGGGGGAGCGGCGGCTGGAGATCGACACGGAGGTCGACTGGCACGAGACGGAGAAGTTCCTGAAGCTGGCGTTCCCGCTGGACGCGCGTGCCGAACGGTACGCGTCCGAGACGCAGTTCGGGCACTTCTTCCGGCCGAAACACACCAACACGTCGTGGGAGGCCGCGAAGTTCGAGGCGTGCAACCACCGTTTCGTGCACGTGGAGGAGCGGGCTGGGGCGTGGCGGTGGTGAACGACTCGACGTACGGCCACGACGTGACCCGGACGGTGCGGGAGACGGATTCCGGCACGACCACGACCGTCCGTGTCTCCCTCCTTCGCGCCCCGCGCTTCCCGGACCCGGAGACCGATCAGGGAGTCCACCGTTTCCGGCACGCCCTGGTGCCGGGCGCGACGATCGGGGACGCGGTGCGCGAGGGCTGGCGTATCAACCTGCCGGAGCGGCGGCTGACCGGTGCCCGTGCGGTGACACCGCTGGTGACCGTCGCGGAGGAGGCGGTCGTGGTGACCGCCCTCAAGCTGGCCGACGACGGCAGCGGTGACGTCGTCGTACGGTTCCACGAGTCCCGCGGCGGCCGTACCAGGGCCACGCTCACCGCGGACTTCGACGTGGCGGCCGTGACGGCGACGGATCTGCTGGAGCGACCGCTCACCTGGGGATCCCCCTGCTCGAGCGAAGCCGAGAGCCTGGGGGAGCGGCGGCACCGCACCGCGAGGGCAACCGGGTCGCGCTGCGACTGCGCCCGTTCGAGCTGGTGACGCTGCGGCTGAAGCGGGCCTGAGCAGGGGTGGGGGCCCGCGCGCTCAGCCCGCGGACCCCCGTCCGGAGCCGCTCGCGATCCGTCGCCGGGGCCCGCCTACGACCCGAGCTGCGCCCGCAGCCACTGCTCCACCTCGCCCACGTGGGCGGCAGCCGCCGCGCGTGCCGCCTCCGGGTCGTGGGCCACGAGGGCCCGGTGGATCGCCGCGTGTTCGCGTCGGGTACGGGCGAAGGCGCCCTCCTCCTGGTAGCCCCGCCAGACGCGGGCACGGAAGGTGCGGGAGGACAGGCCCTCGAGGATCGCCGCCATGGTCTCGTTGCCCGCGGCGGCCGCGATCTCACGGTGGAAGGCGATGTCGTGCGCGAGGATCTCCTCGGGGTCGTCGGTCGCGTTCATCGCCGTCAGGTGTTTCTCCACTTCGGCAAGTTGGTCGTCGGTGATACGGGCCGCCGCCAGTGCGGTCGCCGTCGACTCCAGGATGCGCCGGACCTCGAGCAGCTCGACCAGGCGGGGCCCGCGCGAGAGGTCCGCCACCACGCCGAAGGTCTCCAGCAGGTCGCCCGCCTCCAGTTGGGTGACATAGATGCCCGAGCCGTGCCGGGCCTCCAGCACCCCGAGGACCGTGAGCGCGCGGATCGCCTCCCGCATCGAGCTGCGGGAGATGCCCAGCTGGGCCGCCAGATCGCGTTCCGTCGGCAGTCGCTGGCCGGGTTCGAGTCGGCCCTCGGCGATCATCGCCTTGATCCTCTCGATGGCGCGCTGTGTCACGGTGCCCTTCTGCGGACCCGTCTCGGCGTCACTCGTCAGGGTTTCGTCCACGCCGTCCTCCTGTCGCCACCTGGGTGCGCCGCAGTCTAACCATGGATGTGGTCCGACCACTATGGCTGAAAGCTGCGAAAAAATGCCGCACGAGGGTGTTGTGCAAGCGAAGTGGTCTGATAAATATTCGTCCCGGTCGAGCGGGACGCCCGGCCACGCACAGTCACACCCGATCGACTTCGCTCAACGAGGAGCCGTCAGATGGCCGGCAGAAACGTGCGGAACAGGCGATTCACGTCGCGGGCGGTGCGTGCGGCGGCTGCGGCCGCCTGCGCCACTCTCGTCCTTGCGGCATGCGGCAGCACCAAGGACAGCGGCGCGTCGAGCGCCGGAGGTGGCGGCACCGGCAAGGTCGGAGTGATCCTGCCCCTGCTGACCTCGCCGTTCTGGCAGTCGTACAACGACTATGTGCCCAAGATGGCGAAGTCCGAGGGCGTCGATGCCCTGGGGACCGTCAACTCCAACAGCGACCCCTCGCAGCAGATCACCGACATCAACAACGAACTCAACCAGGGCGTGAAGGGCCTGGTCGTCGCGCCGCTGGACAGCGCCGCGATCCAGGCCGGGCTCGACCAGGCCGAACGCAAGGGCGTCCCCGTGGTCGCCGTCGACGTCGCGCCCGACAAGGGCAAGGTCGCGATGGTCGTCCGGGCCAACAACGTCGCCTACGGCGAGAAGGCCTGCGACTACCTCGGTCAGCACATCACCAGCGGCAAGGTCGTGCAGATCATGGGCGACCTCGCCTCCGTCAACGGCCGGGACCGTTCCGAGGCGTTCCGCTCCTGCGTCAAGAAGAAGTACCCGAAGCTGCAGGTCCTGGAGATCCCCGCCAAGTGGGAGTCCGACACCGCGGCCTCCAAGCTCGACACGCTCCTGAACGCCAACCCCGACATCAAGGGCATCTACATGCAGGCCGGCGGCGTCTACCTCGCGCCCACCCTGCAGACCCTCAAGTCCAAGAACATGCTCAAGACGGCGGGCCAGAAGGGCCACATCGTCATCGTCTCCAACGACGGCATCCCGCAGGAGTTCGACGCCATCCGCAAGGGCGAGATCGACGCCACGGTCTCGCAGCCCGCGGACGCCTACGCCAAGTACGGCATGTACTACATCAAGGCCGCGATGCAGGGGAAGACGTTCAAGCCCGGTCCCACCGACCACGACTCCGAGATCGTCAAGCTGCCCAGCGGCATCCTCGAGGACCAGCTGCCCGCCCCCCTGGTCACCAAGGACAACGTCGACGACCCCAAGCTGTGGGGCAACACGGTCAAATGAGCACCCCACTCGTTCAGGCGCGGGACATCGTCAAACGGTACGGCCCCACCGTCGCCCTCGAGGACGGACAGCTCACCGTGCTCCCCGGCGAGTCCCACGCCCTCGTCGGCCGCAACGGCGCCGGCAAGTCCACGCTCGTCAACGTCCTCACCGGCCTCCAGGCCCCCGACGAGGGCACGGTCCTCTTCGACGGCGAGCCCGCACCGCCGCTCGCCGACCGCGACGCCTGGCGCCGCAAGGTCGCCTGCGTCTACCAGAAGCCCACGGTCGTCCCCGAGTTGACGGTCGCCGAGAACCTCTTCATCAACCGTCAACCGACCGGGCGCGGTGGACTCATCAGCTGGCGCAGGCTCAAGGCGGAGGCGGCAGAGGTCCTCGCCACCTGGGACGTGCACGTCGACCCGGATGCCCGCACCGCTGACCTCAAGGTCGAGGACCGTCAGATGGTGGAGATCGCCCGGGCCCTGAGCTTCGGCGCCCGCTTCATCGTCCTCGACGAGCCGACCGCCCAGCTCGACAACCGCGAGATCGAGCGCCTCTTCACCCGTATGCGGGCGCTCCAGGGCTCCGGCGTCACCTTCCTCTTCATCTCGCACCACCTCCAGGAGGTGTACGAGGTCTGCCAGACCGTCACGGTCCTGCGCGACGCCCGCTGGATCACCACCGCACCCGTCGCCGATCTCCCCCGCGCGGCCCTGGTGGAGGCCATGGCGGGGGAGGTCATCGCCGAGCACACGACGACCGCACGGGACGCCGTGGCCGATGGCGCGCCGGCCGCCCTCGAAGCGCACGGGCTCACCTCTGAGGCGTACGACGACATCGACCTCACCGTCCGCCACGGCGAGGTCGTCGGGCTCGCCGGGTCCAGCGGCAGCGGCAAGATCGAACTCGCCGAGACCCTCGCCGGACTGCACAGCCCGAGCGGCGGCACGGCCCGGCTCGACGGCAGACCGCTCCCGTTCGGCGACGTACAGGCCGCACTCACGGCGGGCGTCGGATGCGTACCCCGGGACCGGCACGAACAGGGCCTCGTCGCCGGGATGACCGTCGGCGACAACGCCACCATGAGCGTCCTGGGCCGCCTCGGCCGGTACGGGTTCGTCGGCACCCAGCGCAGACGCGCCTTCGCCGGCGAGCTGATCGAGCGCCTCGACATCCACGCCGAGGGCCCCGACCAGCCCGTCTCCGACCTCTCCGGAGGCAACGCGCAGAAGGTCGTCATGGCCCGCGCCCTCGCCTCCGATCCGCGACTGCTCGTCCTGATCAACCCCACCGCGGGCGTCGACGTGAAATCCAAGGAGTCGCTGCTGGCCCGGATGGACAGCGCCCGCGAGGACGGCACCGCGGTGCTCGTCGTCTCCGACGAACTCGACGACCTGCGGCGCTGCGACCGCGTCCTCGTCCTCTTCCACGGCCGGATCGTCGCCGAGCACCCGGCGGGCTGGCACGACCACGAGCTGATCGCCTCCATCGAAGGAGTGGACCATGGCTGACACCAAGGCCCCGCCGCTCACACCCGTCCCGGTGCCCGACGCCCGTTCGGCCAAGGCTGTGCTGCTCCGCCGGGCCCGCGAACTCGCGCTGCTCCCCGCGCTGTTGTTGCTGATGGTGCTGGGCGCGTTCGTCAACGACTCGTTCCTCACCGAGCGCAATATCATCTCGATCCTGGGTGCCTCCGCGGCCCTCGCGATGGTCGTGCTCGCCGAGTCGCTCGTCCTGATCACCGGCAAGTTCGACCTGTCCCTGGAGTCGGTGGTCGGCATCGCGCCGGCCGTGGGGGCCCTGCTCGTCCTGCCCGCCGCCCAGTCCGGCTGGGGCACCGAACTTCCCGCCGCGCTCGCCCTGGTCGCGATCCTCGTCGTCGGCGCGGCGATCGGTGCCTTCAATGGCATCCTCGTGGTGAAGTTCAAGCTCAACGCCTTCATCGTCACCCTCGCCATGCTGATCGTCCTGCGCGGCCTGCTGGTCGGCGCGACCAAGGGCAAGACGCTGTTCGGGATGCCCGACGCGTTCTTCACCCTGGCCACGACGACCTTCCTGCGCGTCCCGCTGTCCGTGTGGCTCGCCGCGGTCGCCTTCGCGGTCGCCGGCCTTGTCCTGCGCTACCACCGCGTCGGCCGTGCCCTGTACGCGATCGGCGGCAACGCGGACGCCGCCCGAGCGGCCGGCATCCGCGTCGAGCGCGTGATGCTCGGCGTGTTCGTCGTCGCCGGCTGCCTCGCTTCCGTCGGCGGGATCATGCAGACGGGCTACGTGGGCGCGATCAGCGCCAACCAGGGCAACAACATGATCTTCACGGTGTTCGCGGCGGCGGTCATCGGCGGTATCAGTCTCGACGGCGGCAAGGGCACCATGTTCGGCGCCCTGACCGGTGTGCTTCTCCTGGGCGTCGTACAGAACCTGCTCACCCTCGCCCAGGTGCCGTCGTTCTGGATCCAGGCCATCTACGGCGGAATCATCCTGGTCGCCCTGATGATCGCGCGTGTGACGACGGGCCGTGCCCAGGACTGACCTGTCTCGTTCTCGTACAGCGCCGTACGACGTACGACCTCGTGTACGACCTTGTGCCCCGGACCGAAAGGCCTCCCGTGTCCCCAACAGCCGCCCGTATCACCGCGGTCGACACCTTCGACATCCGTTTCCCCACCTCGCGGGAGCTCGACGGCTCCGACGCGATGAACCCGGACCCCGACTACTCGGCCGCCTATCTCGTGCTGCGCACGGACGCCGCCGACGGTCTGGAGGGCCATGGGTTCACGTTCACCATCGGGCGGGGCAACGAGGTACAGGTCGCCGCGATCGAGGCGCTGCGCGGACACGTGGTCGGACGGGACGTCGACGAGGTGTGCGACGACCCGGGATCGCTCTTCCACGACCTGATCGCCGACAGCCAACTGCGCTGGCTCGGGCCCGAGAAGGGCGTGATGCACATGGCGATCGGCGCGGTGGCCAACGCCGTGTGGGACATGGCCGCCAAGCGTGCGGGCAAGCCTTTGTGGCGGCTGCTCGCCGAGGCCGAGCCGGAATGGCTGGTCCGTCAGATCGACTTCCGCTACATCACCGACGCGCTCACGCCCGAGGAGGCACTCGACCTCCTCCGGCGCGGCAAGGAGGGTGCCGAGGTGCGCAGTGCCCGACTGCTGGCGCAGGGCTTCCCCGCCTACACGACCTCCGCGGGCTGGCTGGGCTACAGCGACGAGAAGCTCACCCGGCTGGCCGCGGAGGCCGTCGCCGACGGCTTCCGGCAGATCAAGCTGAAGGTCGGCGCGGACCTCGCCGACGACGTGCGCCGCTGCCGGGTCGCCCGCTCCGTCGTCGGCCCGGACATCCGCATCGCCATCGACGCCAACCAGCGCTGGAACGTCGACGAGGCGATCACCTGGACCAGGGCGCTCGCCGAGTTCGACCCGTACTGGATCGAGGAGCCGACCAGCCCCGACGACGTCCTCGGCCACGCGACGATCCGCAAGGCCGTGGCCCCGGTCAAGGTCGCCACCGGCGAACACGTACAGAACCGCATCGTCTTCAAACAGCTTCTGCAGGCCGGTGCGATCGACGTCCTCCAGATCGACGCGGCCCGCGTCGGGGGCGTCAACGAGAACCTGGCGATCCTGCTGCTGGCCGCCAAGTTCGGGGTGCCGGTCTGCCCGCACGCGGGCGGGGTCGGGCTGTGCGAGCTCGTCCAGCACCTCTCGATGTTCGACTTCGTCGCCCTCTCCGGCACGACCGACGACCGCGTCATCGAATACGTGGATCATCTGCACGAGCACTTCGTCGATCCGGTGGCGATCAGGGAAGGCCACTACGCGGCGCCCGGCGCGCCTGGCTACTCGGCCACGATGCGGCCCGAGTCCATCGCGCAGTACACGTTCCCCGGCGGTACCTTCTGGGCCGCCGACCTCGACGGCAAGAAGGGGCATGCGGCATGAGTGACTTCGAGGGCCTGAAGGCCTTGGTGACCGGCGGGGCCTCCGGCATCGGACGGGCCACCGCGGAGCTGTTGGCCGTGCGTGGCGCCCAGGTGGCCGTGCTGGACCTCGATCCCTCGTCGGTGGACAAGCCGCTGCTCGCGTACCGGGCCGACGTCACCGACGACGCGTCCGTCCGCGCGGCCGTGGCCGCCGCCGTGACCGACCTCGGCGGCCTGGACGTCCTGGTCAACAACGCGGGCATCGGAGCTCAGGGCACGGTCGAGGACAACGATGACGAGCAGTGGCGGCGGGTCCTCGACGTCAACGTCCTGGGCATGGTCCGTACGGCCCGCGCCGCGCTGCCTCATCTGAGGGAGTCGTCCCACGCGGCGATCGTGAACACGTGCTCGATCGCCGCGACGGCCGGGCTGCCGCAGCGCGCGCTGTACAGCGCCAGCAAGGGTGCCGTCCTCTCGCTGACCCTCGCGATGGCCGCCGACCACGTCCGCGAGGGCATCCGCGTCAACTGCGTCAATCCCGGTACGGTCGACACCCCTTGGGTCGGCCGTCTTCTGGACGCGGCCCCCGACCCGGTCGCCGAACGTGCCGCGCTCGAGGCCCGCCAGCCCACGGGCCGCCTGGTGAGCGCCTCCGAAGTCGCGGGCGCCGTCGCCTACTTGGCGAGCCCTCTGTCCGGCGCGACCACCGGCACGGCGCTCGCCGTGGACGGCGGGATGCAGGGCCTCAGGCTGCGCCCGGCGGGCCAGTGAACACCCTCGGCGGCAGCGGCGTCGGGGTCAGCGAGCTGGCCTTCGGCGCCGCCGGCATCGGCAACCTCTACTCCGAGGTGAGCGAGGAACAGGCGTACGAGGCGGTGGAGGCCGCGTGGGAGAGCGGGATCCGCTACTTCGACACCGCCCCGCACTACGGACTCGGTCTGTCCGAACGCCGCCTCGGCACGGCCCTGCGCGAGCACCCCCGCACCGCGTACACGGTCTCGACCAAGGCGGGCCGCCTGCTGGAGCCCGCGGACGCGGGCGGCGACGACCTCGCGAACGGCTTCGCCGTACCCGCCACCCACCACCGTGTCTGGGACTTCAGCGAGGACGGTGTACGGCGCAGCCTTGAGGACAGCCTCGAACGGCTCGGCCTGGACCGCGTGGACGTCGTCTACCTCCACGACCCGGACGACCATGCCGAGCAGGCATTCCGGGAGGGCTACCCGGCACTGGAGAAGCTGCGCTCCCAGGGCGTGGTGGGCGCGATCGGCGCCGGCATGAACCAGGCCGAGATGCTCACTCGGTTCGTGCGTGAGACGGACGTGGACGTGGTGCTGTGCGCGGGGCGCTACACCCTTCTCGACCAGTGTGCACTGACCGGGCTGCTGCCCGCGGCCGTCGAACGTGGTGTGTCCGTCGTCATCGGCGGCGCCTTCAACTCCGGCCTGCTGGCCGACCCACGGCCGGGCGCCACCTACAACTATGGTGCGGCGCGAGGAGAGTTGCTCGACCATGCCCTGCAAATGGAGGCCGTCGCGGGGCGGCACGGCACCACGCTGCGGGCCGCGGCGCTGGCGTTCTGCTCCGCCCACCCGGCCGTGGCGAGCGTGCTCGTCGGCGCGCGCTCGGCGGCCGAGGTGCGCGACTGTGCCGAGCAGTTCGCGGCGACCGTACCGGCCGCCTTCTGGCAGGAGCTGAAGGACGCGGACCTCCTGCCGTACCATGCCCCCGTGCCCGACGAGGAGCCGTCATGAGAGTCGCCCTGCACACCAAGGTACGCGCCGACCGTATCGAGGAGTACGAGGCCGCCCACCGCGAGGTGCCGAGGGAACTGACGGAGGCGATCCGCGCCGCCGGGGCCGCGTCCTGGACGATCTGGCGCAGCGGGACGGACCTCTTCCACGTCCTGGAGTGCGAGGACTACGGGCGGCTGCTGGCCGAGCTGGAGAAGCTGCCGGTCAACGTCGCCTGGCAGGCAAGGATGGCGGAGCTGCTCGACGTCGTGCACGACTACTCCGGTGAGGGCGCGGACGCCGGCCTCCCCGTCGTGTGGGAGCTGCCGTGACCGTGGACGCCCACCACCACGTCTGGGACCTCGCCGTCCGCGAGCAGGACTGGATCACCGGCCCCGAACTCGCGCCCCTGCGGCGGAACTTCACCGTCCAGGACCTCGAACCCGAGGCGCGCGAGGCCGGCGTCGACCGCACCGTGCTGGTGCAGACGGTCACGGTGGCTGAGGAGACACCGGAGTTCCTGGCGCTGGCGCAGGAGCACGATCTCATCGCGGGGGTCGTCGGCTGGACCGACCTCACGAGACCCGATGTGGCTGACACCCTGGCCCGGCTGCACGAGCTGCCCGGCGGCTCCTACCTGCGCGGGATCCGCCACCAGGTCCAGGGCGAGCCGGACCCCGGGTGGCTGCTGCGCGCCGAGGTGCGGCGAGGCCTGGCCGCCGTCGCGGCGGCAGGTCTGGTGTACGACCTGGTCGTCCTGCCCCACCAGCTCCCGGCGTGCGTCAGGGCGGCCGCCTCCCTGCCCCAGCTGACCTTCGTCCTGGACCACTTGGGCAAGCCGCCCATCGCCTCTGGCGTCCTCGAACCGTGGGCGTCGGACATCAGGGCGCTCGCCGCCCTGCCCAACACGGTGTGCAAGCTCTCGGGCATGGTGACCGAGGCCGACTGGAAGGCCTGGAGTCCGGCGGACCTGAGACCGTACGCCGACACCGTGCTGGACGCGTTCGGCCCCGACCGGCTGATGTTCGGATCGGACTGGCCGGTGTGCACCCTGGCCGCCACGTACGCCGACGTGTCACGCACGGCCGACGGGCTGACCCTGGACCTCGGCGACGACGAGCGGGCGCGGATCTTCGAGGGCACCGCCGCCCGCGTCTACCGCCTCTCGGCCACCGGGACGGACAGCCGTGTCGGCGGCATGAACTCGCGCACGTAGGCACGCTCCCAACAGGCCCCTGTGTCCCGCAGCTCCCGCCAGGTGGTGTACCGGTAGTGGAACAGGCGGGCCCGTACGTAGCGCGGGGGCGCGTCCGGCGGGAACGGGGATCGGCGCAGGAGCCGTAGCGTGTCGCGGTCGTTCTCCAGGAGACGTTCGACCAGGCCGCCGAACCAGGACGCCGCGTACGCCGGGGAGAGCGCCGCGAACCACATCAGCCAGTCGAGCCGCAGGTGGTAGGGCGCGTACTGGCGCGGCCAGTGCCGTGGATCGCCCGGTTTGCCCTTGAACTCGTACTCCCGCCAGTCGGAGTCCTCGCGCGGCACGTCGTCCGCCGTGCCCTCGATCACCACCTCGTACCGGATCCGGCTGACGCTGCCGAACGCGCCGTAGGTGTTGACGAGATGCAGCGGGTCGAAGGAGCGGTTCATGACCTGCTCGCGGGAGATCATGTTGCGTACGGGGTGGTAGCTGAGCGCGACCAGGCCCGCGGCGACCGCCAGGACCACGGCCTCGTACCACAGCGGCGGACCGGTCACCTTCGGGGCGGTGGTGGGGAACTCGACCGCCGACAGGGCCAGCACGATGGTGATCCAGTTCAGCCAGGCGAAGTTGCCGGACAGGACCAGCCACAGCTGGGTCACGATCATCAAGGAGGCGGCGACCGTCGCGATGGGCTGCGGGGTGAACAGCAGGACGGGGACGATCAGCTGGGTGACATGGTTGGCCGCCACCTCCACCCGGTGCAGCGGTTTCGGCAGATGGTGGAAGAACCAGCTCAGCGGGCCCGGCATCGGCTGCGTCTCGTGGTGGAAGTCCAGGCAGGTCAGCTTCCGCCAGCAGGCGTCCCCGCGGATCTTGATCAGCCCGGCGCCGAACTCCACGCGGAACAGGATCCAGCGCAGCAGGAACAGCACGACGACCGGCGGCGCCACCTCGTCGTTGCCCAGGAACACAGCCAGGAAGCCGACCTCGAGCAGCAGCGACTCCCAGCCGAACGAGTACCAGGTCTGGCCGACGTTGACGATCGACAGATACATCGCCCACGGGATCAGCCAGAGCACCATCCCCGCCCAGAGCGGCACTTGGGAGTCCAGCCCGGCGATCAGCGCCACCGACACCGCACACCCCGCCCAGGACCAGGCGGCGAAGAAGCGGTCCGAGTAGTGGAAGTGGAAGACACTGGGGCCGTATTTGAAGGGCACCCGGGCGACGTAGCGCGGCACGGGCAGCATTCCGCGCTCCCCGATCAGCGCACGGAACTGCAGGGCGGCGGTCAGAAAGGCGAAGAGGTACACGACGGCGAGGGCCCGCTGGAAGACCAGCCGGCTCATCCAGTACTCCGGGGCGACGAACCAGTCCACGGTGACCGCTCCTCTCCCTCCAGTCTGTCCCACGTACCCGGTTTCCGGTCGATGGGCCCGTGACTCTGTGTGGGACCCTGCTCCGCTTGCGTAACTCAAGTGAGTGACGCAGACAATAGTGATGAATTACCCGGAAGGAAGTGGGAGAAAGCGGTGAATGCGCCCATCAGGTTGCTGAAGGCGCTCATCAGAACCGTCAGGACGGCCATGGGAATTCTGAACGCGCCCGCCAGGGCCTTGGCAGCCACCTGCACCGCGTCGGCGGCGGCCCTGTTGTGCGCAGGCTGCGCAGGCACGGGGCTCATACGCGGCGCCCCGACCGGAGGTGAGCTTTTCCTCCAGCCGGCCGAGGCCCGCGGTCTCGATCCCTTCACCGACTCCACCGTCAGATCCGCCGCGCTTTCCCGGCCCGTCACCCGAGTGCCGCAGCCGACGGCGGACGAGGCACCCTCGGCCGCACGCTCGGTCTCGGGCGCCACGCCCGGTCTCTACACCGGCACCCGGTCGCTCGGCAGCTGTGACATCGAACGGCAGATCGCCCTCCTCACCGCCGATCGGACCAAGGCCCGCGCCTTCGCTCAGGCGTCCGGCATCGACCAGGCGTCCATACCGGCCCGCCTGCGCGGCCTCACTTCGGTCCTCCTGCGCGCCGACACCAGGGTCACCCTGCACGGCTTCCGCGACGGACGGGCCACCAGCCACCAGTCCGTCCTCGAGGCCGGAACCGCCGTCCTCGTCGACAACCGCGGCGTGCCCCGTGTGCGCTGCGCCGGCGGCAACCCGATCGACGCGCCCGCGGCCGTCAAGGGCACCCCGGCGACCCACGGCCGATCCTGGTCCGGCTACAGGCCCGCGTACGTGGTCGTGGTGACCCCGGCGCCCCGGATCATCACCAACATCACGATCATCAACATCGAGAACAAGAACACGTGGATCGAACGCCGGATCGGCGACGACGGGCAACGGGACGTCGTCGTACGGCCGCCGGCCGACGTAAAGCCGTCCCACGACGTACGGCCGCCGGGCACCGGCACGGACAGCACGCGGACGGAGCAGCCCGGGGGGCGCTCGCACGAGCCCGGGCCGACTCCGAGCGGGGGCGGCACGGCGCCGCTCGAGACGCAGCTCCCGAGCGAGCGCGACGCCCCGTCGTACGAGCAGAGCCGATCGCTGGAGGAAGCCGGGGCCGACTGCCCGACGCCGGGCGCGATCGTGACCGTCTCGCCGGCGGCGGGGGAGACCCCGGCCGAGCGCACGGACCAAGGCGCCGACTGTGCCACCGCAGCCATCGTCACCGCCCCGTCGGCGGCGTCCGGGACGGGCACACCGTCAGCGACTGCCGCCGCGCCTCCACCTGCCTCGTCGGCCGGCACCGCGTCGGCCTCCTCCACGGGCCCGGCCGCCCCTCCCTCCGCCGCGGACCCCGAGGCCCCCTTCGACCCGCCCGGCGAGGACATCGGCCCGCCGGGCCGGCCCGGGACCCCCGTCCCATCCGAGGGCGGCGGTCCGGTTCCCGACGACACGAGTACCGAGACCCCCCTGCTCGACAGTCCGGCCGGAGGCTTCGACGACTGAGGTCCGGGGCGTCCATCAGGCTCACCGAACGCTTCGCGACCTGTCTGTACGCCGAGGCCGACCTGTCCACGGGAGTGGTGCAGCTGGTCCGCGCCGGCCACCTCGACCCCCTGCTGCGGCTGTTCGACGGCACCTGCCGGCGCCTGCCCGTCGAGGGCGGACTTCCGCTCGGGCTGTCCGCCGAGTTGGGCCTCCTCGAGAATCCGGTCACCGCCTTCGAGCTGGAAAAGGGCCAGACCCTGCTGCTGTGCACCGACGGCCTGATCGAACAGCCCGGCGCCGACCTGGACGACGGCATGCGGACCCTGCGGGAGCTGGTCCGCACGGGCCCCGGCGACGTGCGCGACCTCGCCGACCTGCTGATCGCCGTGGCCGAGCAACGGGGCGGCGACGACGACGTGGCGCTGCTGCTCCTGCGGCGCGGAGGCCCGGCCCAGCGGTCCGGCGGCCGCCTCCAGCAGAACGTCGGGCCCGGCGACCCGGAGGCGCTCACCGCGGTCCGCCGGAAGATCCGCGCCGCCGCGCGCGCCTGGGGCGTCGGTGAGCGTTCCGACGAGATCGAACTGGTCGCCGACGAGCTCATCACCAACGTCCTCATCCACACCGAGGGCCCCGCCGTCCTCACCCTCCGGGTCCTCGCCGGCCACGACCGCAGGCTCCGCATGGAGGTCGAGGACTCCTCCAGCGCCCTGCCCCGCCGCCGCGAGGCGGGCGAGTGGGGGGTCTCGGGCCGCGGCCTGCTGATCGTCGACCGGCTCACGGACGTATGGGGCGTGGAGTCGCGCGGCGGCGGCGAGGTCGTGTGGTGCGAGTTCATGGTCCCGCGACGTGGCTGACACGGGCAACGGGTCGCGATGTCGGCGACCGGTGGCACTCTGGTACACATGCCGGAACTGCCCGAGGTCGAAGCGCTCAAGGATTTCCTCGCCGACCATCTCGTCGGCCACGAGGTGGTCCGGGTGCTGCCCGTCGCGATCAGCGTCCTGAAGACGTACGACCCCCCGGTCACCGCCTTCGAGGGGCGCGAGGTCACCGCCGTGCGCCGGTACGGCAAGTTCCTCGACCTGGAGGCCGACGGACTGCACTTCGTCACCCATCTGGCCCGCGCGGGCTGGCTCCAGTGGAAGGACCGCCTGCCCGACGGCGTACCCCGCCCGGGCAAGGGCCCGCTCGCCCTGCGGGTCGCGCTGGAGACGGGCGAGGGATTCGACCTGACGGAGGCGGGCACCCAGAAGCGGCTCGCCGTCTACGCCGTACGCGATCCGCAGGAGGTCCCCGGGATCGCCCGTCTGGGTCCCGACCCACTGGCCGACGACTTCGACGAGCAGCGCTTCGTGAAGCTCCTCGAGGGCGAGCGCCGCCAGATCAAGGGCGCGCTGCGAGACCAGAGCCTGATCGCCGGCGTCGGCAACGCGTACAGCGACGAGATCCTGCACGCGGCGAAGATGTCCCCGTTCAAGCTGGCCTCGTCGCTGTCGCCGGAGGAGACACGACGGTTGTACGAGGCGCTGCGCACGACGCTCATGGAGGCGGTCGAGCGCTCGCGGGGCCTGGCCGCCGGGCGCCTGAAGGCGGAGAAGAAGAGCGGCCTGAGGGTCCACGGCCGTACGGGGGAGCCCTGCCCGGTGTGCGGGGACACGATCCGCGAGGTGTCCTTCAGCGACTCCTCGCTGCAGTACTGCCCGACGTGCCAGACGGGCGGCAAGCCCCTGGCGGACCGCAGGTTGTCACGCTTGCTCAAGTAGGCCGTTGGGCGGCCCGCCGAGGCTCGAAGCCGACCGGCTCAGCGGGACTTCAGCGTGACCAGGTGCTGTCCGTCCCTGGTGCGCACCTCGAAGTGGTCGATCTGCCGGGACTGCAGCGCCGCGCCCCCGTGCGTGGTGGTCGCCTCGCCGTCGTCCGCGGGCACCATCCAGCTCGTCACCGTCTGCTCCGAGCCGTCCTTGCCCACGGCAACGAGCCGGCAGGGGTGCGGCCCGGACTTGTCCTTGACCGTCACGTCGACGTCACTGCCCCAGATACGGTCCTGTGTGGCGATCTCCGCCCATACGCCCGTGTCCGGGTCGGTCGCGCTCATGGCCGTCGCGACCGAGGACGAGCCGTGCCCGGAGACGACCGTCAGCGTCGGTCCGCCCACCGCGAACACCACGGCGGCCGCGACCGCGTACAGCCGGCGCCTGTGCCCGCTGCGGTGCTTGGTCGTCACCTCGTCCAGCAGCCGCTCCAGCAGCCGTGGGCCGGGGGCCGCGAAGGGGTGTACGACCCGTGGCGTCGCCCTCCGGTACAGCATCAGCTGCCGTGCGGCGGGGCGCAGCTCGGTCACGTGCGCCGTGCAACTCGCACACTCCATGAGGTGGTCCTCGAAGCGGAAGGCTTCCGCCTCGTCCAGCACGCCGAGCGCGTAGGCGCCGACATTGCGATGGCGTTCCAGGGACCTCATACCAAATCCTCATGCCGGTGAGCGGGGTGGGGGTGGTGCTGCTGTTGCCCACCGGTACGGACCAGACCGCCGAATCACTCAAGGCCGTTACCGAATCGCGGCCAAGACATTCGGAGCCGTCAGGCCCGCGGATTGGTCCGTCTTCAAAAAAGATGGATGGCCAGATGTCCGAGGGGGAGACCCAGCTGCCAGGCCGGCGTCCAGACCTTGGGGCCGTCGTCCTCGTCGGCCGGCGCGCCCCCGCCTGGCACGGCGTCCAGGTCGGGGGCGAGCAGCTCGGTCTCCTCCAGCCAGCGCCAGGCCGCCGAGGCCAGCTCCAGGTCCGGCGCCGGGCCGCCTGACTCGATCGCCTCGGCGGCCAGCTCGGACATCCGCTCGCACACCCAGTCCTGCCACGGCTGGTCGTACGCCGTCAGCGAAAGCCAGGTTTCCAGCTGGGAGACGACCCGGATTCCGGACAGCTCGCCGCCGGTGTCCGACAGGAAGATGGTCAGCGCCAGGGCGTCGCGCCCGGCGCGGAACTCGAACGACGTCGACGGCATGAGATCGCCGGTCCGCAGCAGTTCGTCCGCGATGTACTCCGCGTACAGCCACGCCATGGGGACGGCCAGTTCACCGCCGCCGGTGCCGTCCGTGCTCTCTTGGCCTCTGTGCAGCATCCCTTCCTGCCTTCCTCCGGTACGTGCGCGTCGCCCGAACCCGGGCCCCAGTCCGGAACACGGATGAAGCAAGCTGATTGCTCAACCATGGTCCGCAGCAAGGCGCTTTACGGAGGTTTGACTCAGCCTTCGGTTTCACCGCACGTCGGCTGCGTAGCCAGGGAGGACTCGGCGCAGGGCGCGCAGTGCGTAGTACGCGCGGGACTTCACCGTACCGGGCGGAATTCCCAGGGCCTCGGCGGCCTCCGCCACACTGGCCCCCTGGAAATACACCTGCACCAGTACTTCCCGGTGCTCGGGAGTGAGTGTCTTCACAGCCTCGCGTACATCGAGCATCGCGGTGGACCGTTCCGCGTGGTCGGCGATCACCCGTGCGTTCTCCAGTACGGCGTCCCCGACCTCGGCGGGACGCGCCTGGCGCGCCCGGCGCGCGTCGATGGCGAGCCGCCGGCCGACGGTGAGCAGCCAGGGGCGCACGGAGTCGAAATCATGCGCGCGGAGCGCTTCGGGGTGTTGCCAGGCGCGTACGAACGTCTCCTGCACCAGATCCTCGGCGCGCTGGCGGTCGCCGTCCGAGAGCCTGAGCAGCAGGGCGAAGAGGGGGCGGCCGTGCTCGCGCTGCAGCTCGGCCAGCTCGTGCTCGGCGGTCGTCCCGGTGCGGGTGGTGGTTCCGGCCGTCATGGGCGTATGGCAACGCTCCCCACGCCACCACGACAGGGCCGGAACCGGGCTGTGCGGTGGGCGGTCGCTGTTCGTCGGTGAACGGTGCGGCGAGCGGTCGACCGGGAAGCCTCCTCGACCGACGGCGCCTCACACCGAGTTGACAACCTTGGCCAGCTCCGACCGCTTGTACGAGTACCCGAAATAGACGATCTGACCGATCGCGAACCACACAGCGAACCGCACCCACGTCTGCCACTGCAGAAACGTGATCAGCCAGATCGAGAAGACCATGCCCAGTGCCGGTACGAAGGGCATCCAGGGCGTGCGGAAGGTGCGCGGCAGTTCCGGCTGCCGGTAGCGCAGCACGATCACCGCCGTGCACACCACGACGAACGCCAACAGGATCCCGATGTTGGTCAGTTCGGCCGCCTCGGAGATCGGCAGGAACCCGGCGATGAGAGCGGAGGCCACCCCGACGATCCAGGTGACGCGCGTAGGGACGTGACGCGTGGGATGTGTCTTCGCGAACCACTCCGGCAGCAGTCCGTCCCGGGACATCGCGAACCACACCCGGGTGACGCCCAGCATGAACGTGAACATCACTGTGAGGATGCCGATGATGGCGCCGGCCGCGATCACATCCGCCAGACCGCTGAGGCCCGCCGCCTTGAACGCGCTGGAGAAGCCGCTCTCCGGATCGATGTGCTTGTAGTTCTGCATGCCCGTCAGTACCAGACACGCCGCCACGTACAGGACCATGGAGATCCCCAGCGAGTACAGGATCGCCCTCGGCATGTGGCGCTGCGCGTCCTTGGACTCCTCGGCCGCCGTCGACATGGCGTCGTACCCGAAGACCGCGAAGAAGACGGTCGCCGCACCGGTGAACGCACCGCTGACGCCGTAGGGGAAGAAGGGCCGGTAGTTGGCGGTGCCGATATGGAAGACGCCGACGGCGATCACGAGCAGGACGACGAGGATCTTCAGGGCCACCACCGTCGTCTCGAAGCGCGCCGCGTTGCGGATCCCGAGGTTCAGCAGCCACGCGATCAACAGGCACAGGACGACGGCGAACAGGTCGACCCGGTGCCCGGCGCCCGTGCCGGGCGCGCCCAGCATCCACGCCGGCAGGTGCGCGCCCGTCTCACCGACCAGGAAGCCGAAGTAGCCGGAGATGCCGATCGCGACCACCGCCACGATCGCCGTGTACTCCAGCAGCAGGTCCCAGCCGATGAACCAGCCCGCGTACTCGCCGAGCACCGCGTAGCCGTAGGTGTACGCCGACCCCGCCTTCGGGATGAGACCCGCGAACTCGGCGTACGACAGCGCGGCGGCAGCGCTCGCCACGCCCGCGATCAGGAACGACACGAGAACAGCGGGTCCCGCCGTGCCGTTGGCGACGGTGCCGGCCAGGGTGAAGATGCCGGCGCCGATGATTCCGCCCACGCCGATCGCGGTCAGCTGCCACAGGCCGAGCGAACGGTCGAGCCGTGTGCCCTCGTGGACTTCCGTGTGTTCGATGTGCTCGATCGGTTTGCGGCGGAGAATCCCCTCACCCATTTTGAGCCTGGCCATGAGCCTCACCTCTTCGCAGACGGCAATGGGCTGACGGCGGCTCATGATGGCGCAGGGGCGACGGGTACGGAAGACGGCACGGCGCCCGCCGTGGCCACGCACTGGCCGCCGTCTTCGAGGTGCGCACGGCCGGTACCGCTCCCGGTGGTGCCTCTACGGCACGACCGTGACCGGCCAGCGCCCGGCCTTCACCAGCCGGATCGCCACCGAGCCGATGATGCGATGGCCCGCCTGCTCGGAGGCGCCCACCACGACCGCGTCCGCCTTCAGCTCGTCGGCCGCCTTGACCAGCCCGTTGTAGGGGTCGCCGCGGAAGGTGTGGAACTCCCCTCGAGTTTCGCCGTTTTCGCAGGGTCACTCTGGCGGTTGTAGGTGCTGGTGTTTGGGTCCTGTGGTCTTGGCGGCGGCCATAGGGTGAGGCTGT
>NZ_JBVHHL010000056.1:0-52523 GCF_055561075.1 Streptomyces sp. NPDC022910 | reverse complement strand
GGAACGGACGCTTCCTTTGTACTCACCCGAGAGACTCACTCTCGCGGCTTTCCTCCGGGCGCTTCCCTTCGGTGTTTCCGACTCTATCAGATCTTACCGATCCGATTTCCTCGGCGCTTTCCAGGTTCCCGCTTTCGCGTTTCCCTTTCCGGCGGTTCCGACTTTATCAGAGTTCTCGAAGCCGATTACCGGCGACCATTTCTGAATCATCGGGAGGGGCTTCTCGGAGGCTGTGCCCCGGAAGCAGCTAGACACTCACTGTTGCCGGTGGACAGGTCCACCTCTAGGCAACTGTTCAAATCTACCTCCCCACTCGACCCGTGTCAACGGCTCTCCTGGGGTGAAGTGGAGGCTAGCAGGTCAACACAGGGAGACGCACATCCGGCAGCGCCCAACATAGGGTGCTGATCAGGTCACGCCGCGGTCGGAACCGTCGCGCTGCGTTCGTCAGCCCCTACGTCGCCGGTGTCGCCGGCCCGTGCCGCGCGTCCGCCCAGGACGTAGACGTAGGTGAGGAAGGCCAGCTCAGCGACGACGCCGATCGCTATGCGAGCCCAGGTCGGGAGGCCTGACGGAGTCACGAAGCCCTCTATGGCGCCCGACACGAACAGGACCAGGGCGAGGCCGATCGCCATTCCCAAGGATGCCCGGCCCTCCTCGGCGAGGGCGGTGCGACGGGACCGAGGCCCCGGGTCGATGAGGGTCCAGCCCAGACGCAGGCCCGTACCGGCGGCCACGAAGACGGCCGTCAGTTCCAGGAGGCCATGGGGGAGGACAAGGCCCAGGAAGGTGTCGAGGCGGCCCGCCGAGGACATCAGGCCGATGCCCACACCCAGGTTCAACATGTTCTCGAAGAGGATCAAGAGGACAGGGAGGCCCAGGAAGACGCCGAGGACCAGACACAGCGCGGCGGCCTGGGCGTTGTTCGTCCACACCTGGGCCGAGAAAGCGGCGGCGGGATGGCTGGAGTAGTACGTCTCGTACTCGCCACCGGGGCGAGTCAGGCTGCGCAGTTCGCTGGGAGCCGCGATCGAGGCCTGGACCTCCGGGTGGGTGCCTATCCACCACCCCAGGAGCGCTGCCACCACTGTGGAGAGCAGCGCGGTGGGTATCCACCAGCGGCGCGAACGGTAGACCGCGGCGGGAAAGCCGTACGCAAGGAAACGAGTGACATCACGCCACGAGGCGCGGCGCGTGCCTGTCACGGCACTGCGCGCGCGTGCCACCAGTTGGCTGAGCCGGCCCGTGAGCTGGGGATCCGGCGCACTGGACTGGATCACGGAGAGATGCGTGGCGGTGCGCTGATAGAGCGCGACGAGTTCGTCCACCTCGGCTCCGGTGAGGCGGCGCTGACGGCGCAGGAGGGCGTCGAGACGATCCCACTCGGCGCGATGGGTGGACACGAACACGTCGAGGTCCATGGGATGGGCTGCTCCTCGTCCTCTCGTACTGCGTGTCAGCTTGTCGTACTGCGGCGCAATGTGCCCTCAGCTTGGCAGACTGGCCTACCTCGGGGCGGGCCAGGGGAAGGACGGCAGGCGTGAGTGAGCTAGTGACGGGCGAGGCGGTGGCGCTGGAACTGCGCCCTGCGAAGCTCCCGAGCCGGGCGCTGGCCGTGTTGCTCGACCTGGCAGTGGCCATGGTCGCTTACGTCATCGTGACGATCGCCCTGGTCGCATCCACGTCCGGGTTGGATGAGGCCGCACAGACCGCGGTGTCGATCGCCACCTTCGTCCTCGTACTGATCGGCGGGCCGATCGCGGTGGAGACGCTCAGCCACGGTCGTTCGCTGGGCAAGCTGGCCTGCGGACTGCGCGTGGTGCGGGACGACGGGGGGCCGATCCGGTTCCGGCACGCGTTGGTCCGTGGCGCGGTCGGCGCGATCGAGATCCTGATGACCTTCGGAATCGTCGCGTGCATCGCCTCGCTCGTGTCGGCACGGGGCAGGCGGCTCGGTGACGTGTTCGCGGGCACGCTGGTCGTACGGGAGCGGGTGCCCGCGGGACGCACGGGCTTCGTGCCTCCGCCGCCGCCCTGGCTTGTCGGGCGGTTCTCCCAGCTGGACCTTTCCGCGGTGCCGGACGGGTTGTGGCTGGCGATCCGGCAGTACCTGACGCGGATGCAGCAGCTGGATCCGCAGGTGGGCTGGGCGATGGCGGAACGTCTCGCCTCGGATCTCGCGACGTGCACGGGGGCGCCGACGCCGCACGGGGTTCCGCCGGCCGCGTATCTGGCGGCGGTCGTCCAGGAACGCCAGGCGCGGGAGGCGCGGCGGGCGTTCGGTGGCCTGGGCGAGGGCGGCACCGAGGGGGTGGACCCGAAGGTCCGCCGTGTCCCGGGGGCACAGCCTCCTACATCGCAACAGGCTCCCGCCCTGTCCACCGGGCAAAGCCCGTGGTCGGCTCCCGGCTCAACCACCGTGGATGATCGGGCCGCGACGCCCATGTCCGTCCAGGCACCCAATCCCGTTCAGCCGCATCCCTACGAACGGCCTCAGCCGCAGGCTCCCGTCGCCCCCCAGGACCGGGAACCAACGACGCCGCGGACCGAGTCGTCGGAGCGGCCGGTCACCGGGTTCGTACCGCCCGCGTAGCCGACGCGAGCACCGTCACCGAGGCCGTCGGCCGACTTCACCCCTCGCCTCAGACCCGGCGGCTCCATCCCGATCCCTCACTTCGACACCGGCCCCGTCACATGAACATCGACGGCGGTGACTCGAGCTCCTCCAGCTCGATGCCGGGCGCCGCGAGCACCACGTCGCCGGAGATGTGGACGGTGTGCCGCTCCCCCGTGTCCAGGGCTGTGACCTGGTATTCGTCCACGATCAGGGGGGCGTTGTCAGTGGCGTGTGCTTCTCTTTCGATCAGGGCCCAGGACTGGTCCACGGTGCGGGGGGCGAGGACCGGATCGGTGAAGGCGACGAGGCGTACGCGCGTCGCGGAGGAGGAGGTGAGGCGCAGCAGACGGGCGGTGGCGACGAGGAACGCGGGAGACGTGCCAGTGAAGGCGTGGGCGCGGACATTGCCTTCGGTGGCATGCGTGCCGGCGGGGTCGGTGCGGACCCAGGTGACCCCATCGAGGGCGGCGCCCCGCACCTGCCAGCCCGCGGCGTGGAGTTCGAGGCGGATGGGGCGGCCGAGCTCATCGAGGGCGAGGTCGACGGAGCCGGCGTGGTCGCCGGAAGGGGTGGTCAGCTGGGAGACATAGCGCCAGCCGGAGGGTCCGGGAGCGCAGTGGAAGTGTTCTTCGGCGAGGAGTGTGTGATCGTGCGGATCGTGAAGCGAATATCGGCCGCGGGGCATGGGCGTCCTGGGTCGTGACGGGCTGGTCCGGCCAGTCTGCCTGGTCCGGCCAAAGGGGCAGGCCCCCGGCACGGGGGTGCGGGGGCCTGCCTCGGGACCTGCTGCTGAGGGGCGCGTCAGTGCACGGACGCGCTCATCACGTGGTGCGCTGCGGGCGCGCGTACGCCGACAACCTGCGGTGTACGCGCATCCCGGAGCCGTAGGCGATCAATAGCGGTAGTGGTCCGACTTGTACGGACCCTCGACGTCGACACCGATGTACGCCGCCTGCTCGGGGCGGAGCTTGGTGAGCTTCACGCCGAGCGCGTCCAGGTGGAGGCGGGCGACCTTCTCGTCGAGGTGCTTGGGCAGCGTGTACACGCCGGTCGGGTACACGTCCGGCTTGGTGAACAGCTCGATCTGGGCCAGCGTCTGGTCCGCGAAGGAGTTGGACATCACGAACGACGGGTGACCGGTGGCGTTGCCCAGGTTCAGCAGGCGGCCCTCGGAAAGGATGATGATCTTCTTGCCGTCGGGGAACGTCCAGGTGTGGACCTGCGGCTTGACCTCGTCCTTGACGATGCCGGGCACCTTGGCGAGACCGGCCATGTCGATCTCGTTGTCGAAGTGGCCGATGTTGCCGACGATGGCCTGGTGCTTCATCTTGGCCATGTCGCCGGCCATGATGATGTCCTTGTTGCCGGTCGTGGTGATGAAGATGTCGGCCTTGTCGATGACCTCGTCGAGGGTCGTGACCTGGTAGCCGTCCATGGCGGCCTGCAGCGCGCAGATCGGGTCGATCTCGGTGACGATCACGCGGGCGCCCTGCCCGCGCAGGGACTCCGCGCAGCCCTTGCCCACGTCGCCGTACCCGCACACGACCGCGGTCTTGCCGCCGATGAGGACGTCCGTGGCGCGGTTGATGCCGTCGATCAGAGAGTGGCGGCAGCCGTACTTGTTGTCGAACTTCGACTTGGTGACGGCGTCGTTGACGTTGATCGCCGGGAACAGGAGGGTGCCGTCGCGCTGCATTTCGTACAGGCGGTGGACGCCGGTCGTGGTCTCCTCGGTCACGCCGCGGATCTCGGACGCCAGTTGGGTCCACTTCTGGGGGTTCTCGCCCAGGGTGCGGTGCAGCAGCTGGAGGATGACACGGTGCTCGTCGGACTCGGCGGTCTCGATGGCCGGGACCTTGCCGTCCTTCTCGTACTCGACGCCCTTGTGGACGAGGAGGGTGGCGTCACCGCCGTCGTCGAGGATCATGTTAGGGCCGCCGGTGGGGCTGTCCGGCCAGGTCAGCGCCTGCTCCGTGCACCACCAGTACTCCTCCAGGGTCTCGCCCTTCCAAGCGAAGACGGGGATGCCCTGGGGGTCGTCGGGGGTGCCGTTCGGGCCCACGGCGATGGCGGCGGCCGCGTGGTCCTGGGTGGAGAAGATGTTGCAGGAGGCCCAGCGGACCTGTGCGCCAAGGGTCACCAGGGTCTCGATGAGCACGGCGGTCTGGACGGTCATGTGCAGGGAGCCGGTGACGCGGGCGCCGGCCAGGGGCCGCACCTCGGCGTACTCCTTGCGGATCGCCATCAGACCGGGCATCTCGTGCTCGGCGAGGGTGATCTCCTTGCGGCCGAACTCGGCCAGTGAGAGGTCGGCGACCTTGAAGTCCTGTCGGTTGTCGACAGTCGTCATTGCGAGCTGCTCCTCGGGGGTTGGGGCGAGGTGGGTACGGCTGGTCTGCGCGGCGGACACAGGGTGCCCGAAAGAGGACACAGGCATGCCCACGTGCGCGCAGCGCAGTCCGTCGGAGGCCCTCTCTCCCTCGGTCGGTCCGTCGTGGGACCGCCCGACCGCCATCAGCAGCGACGTCTGGCTCGGCTTCCACGCTACACCGGGCGACCCCGCGGTCCCCAGTCCGCCTCGGAAGACGTCCGGTTGCTTACGGCAGCTGTCCACGCAGGCGTCCGGGAGTTCGCGGGCCATGGGCAAGGGCCGGCAGGAGGCTTGTCGGTTCCTGACCTGGGGGCGGCGGGCGGGCGTTCACGGGAAACCGCTAGCCTCTGCGCGCGCGGAGGGGCCGCGCGGGGAGGGGAATGCAATGCGCAGGGGACGACGAGGGCTGGCCATCACGGCCTGGCTGCTGGGGCCCTTGGGGCTGGTGCTGCTTGTCGGGTCCGTCGTGTACTTCGGGGTCGGCTACTCCACCGCCACCGTGTCGAGCGACAGCATGGCGCCCACGTACACCATCGGCCAGCGGATCGTCTACGAGCGGGTCGGCGGGCACGAGATCCGGCGAGGCGATGTGGTGCTGTACACGGCGCCGGAGCGTTACCAGTTCAACGCGAACGTCATGCAGCGCGTCATCGCTGTCGGCGGCGATCGCGTCTCGTGCTGCGCGGATCTGGGGACCGTACGGGAACGGATCACCGTCAACGGCCGGCCGCTCGACGAGCCGTACGTGATGGACGGCATCGTCGACGGGATGCACCGCCCGTACGAGGTGACGGTGCCCGAGGGGCGGCTCTTCATGCTCGGCGATCACCGTGGGAACGCGCGGGACTCCCGGTTCTTTGCCTCGGACCACGGCGGCACGGTGCCCACCGCCGCCGTGCGGGGACGGGTGATCGACGACTACACGATTCCGGTCGTGCTCGCGGTGGCCGCGCTGCTCGGGCTGGTCCTCGCGCTCGCCGGACTCGGCTTCGGGATCGCCGCATGGGCCGTACGGCGGCGAGTCACTCCGCCTCCGCCACCGTGGCCCGTGCAGGCGTAACGGCCGGCTCAGTGGCCGGGGGCCGGGGACGGTCCGCCGGGCGTCGCCCTGGGGTCCGGGCCCTTCGTCGCCTCCGCCTCGCTGTAGATGTCCGGTTCCAGGTAGATGACGCGGGCGATCGGGACGGCAGCGCGGACGCGGGCCTCGGCGGCGTTGATCGCGACGGCGACCTGCGCGGCCGTGTCGTCGTGCCGGACGGCGATCTTCGCGGCGATCAGCAGTTCCTCGGGGCCCAGGTGAAGCGTGCGCATGTGGATGATCCGCGGGACCGTGTCGCCGTCGACGATCGCGGCCTCGATCTTCTTGACCACGTCGACGCCCGCGGCCTCGCCGAGGAGCAGGGACTTGGTCTCGGCGGCGAGGACGAGGGCGATCAGCACCAGAAGCACACCGATGCAGACGGTGCCGATGCCGTCCCAGACGCCGTCACCGGTGAGCAGCGCGAGGCCGACGCCGCCGAGGGCGAGAAGCAGACCGATGAGCGCACCGAAGTCCTCCAGGAGGACGACCGGCAGCTCCGGCGCCTTGGCGCGGCGGACGAACTGCGCCCAGGAAAGCTTGCCGCGCAGTTCGTTGGACTCCTTGATGGCTGTGCGGAAGGAGAAGCTCTCGGCGATGATCGCGAAGAAGAGCACGCCCACCGGCCAGTACCAGTGCTCGACGTCGTGCGGGTGGCTGATCTTCTCGTAGCCCTCGTAGATGGCGAACATGCCGCCGACCGAGAAGAGGACGATCGAGACGAGGAAGGCGTAGATGTACCGTTCGCGGCCGTAGCCGAAGGGGTGCTGTGGGGTCGCCTCACGCTGCGCCTTCTTGCCGCCGATCAGCAGCAGGAACTGGTTGCCGGAGTCGGCGAGCGAGTGGACGCCCTCGGCGAGCATCGACGAGGAGCCGCTGAAGGCGAACGCCACGAACTTCGATGCCGCGATCGCGAGGTTGGCGCCGAGTGCCGCCACGATCGCCCTGGTGCCGCCTGACGCGCTCATGTGTTCGCGTTGTCCCTTCGTAGCCTTCGCGCCCGGGACCCTCGCACCTTGCGTACGCCGTCCAGGGCTTTGCCCGTCCTTTGCCGGTGGGCCATTGTTGCAGCCCGGTCCGACGGCGCTGCGCCGGACCGGCAGGACGAGTGCGTACGGCCTCCGCGTCAGGCGGCGTGCGCCCTCCGGGTCAGGCGATGACCGTGGCCCGGAAGACCGTGCCGGCCCCGGCCACCTCGGCGTTGTCCCCCGCGGGCACGAAGACCGACTCACCGGGGGCGAGCAGGTGTTCCCCGGCACGTACGGAGCCTGCCGTGCACAGCAGGATCTGCGGGGTCGCACGGGTGAGGTCGTGCGGGGCGGCGCCCTCCGCGAGGACGTAGCGGGACAGGCGGAACTCGTCGATGGGGGTCTCGTAGACCTCCTCGCCGTCGGGGGACGCCTCCGGGCGCAGGACCCCGGGGTCGCTCGCCTCGAAGCGGACGATCCGCAGCAGCTCGGGGACATCGACGTGCTTGGGGGTCAGCCCGCAGCGCAGGACGTTGTCGGAGTTGGCCATGATCTCGACCCCGAGGCCGTTCAGGTACGCGTGCGGGACGCCGGCGCCGAGGAAGAGGGCCTCGCCGGGCTGCAGCTGTACGTAGTTGAGCAGCATGGCCGCGATCACGCCGGGGTCGCCGGGGTAGTGGTGGGCGATGTCGGCGTACGGGGCGTAGGCGCCGCCCAGGCGGGCGCAGGCGGCCGCTGCCTCGCCGACCGTGCGGCGCATGTCCTCGGGGTCGGCGCTCAGCACGGCGGTGAGGACCTCACGCAGCGCGGCCTCTTCGGGGTGGGCGTGCAGCAGGTCGACGTACGGCTTGAGGGAGTCGACGTCGAGGCCCGCGAGCAGCTCGGCGGCTGCGTCGGCCGCACGGAAACCGCACAGACCGTCGAACTCGGTGAGCGCGCAGATCAGTTCGGGCTTGTGGTTGGCGTCCTTGTAGTTGCGGTGGGGCGCGTCGAGCGGGATGCCGCGGCGCTCCTCGTCCGCGTAGCCCTCCTTCGCCTGCTCAAGGTTGGGGTGCACCTGAAGGGAGAGCGGGGCGCCGGCGGCGAGGATCTTCAGCAGGAAGGGCAGCCGGGGGCCGAACCTGGCGACCGTGCGGTTGCCCAGCTCCTCCTCTGGTGCCTTGTCGATCACCTCGTCGAGAGGGCCGCGCGGGGTGCGCGAGGGTGCGCCCGGGTGGGCGCCCATCCACATCTCCGCCTGCGGCTCACCGGTCGGCTCCACGCCGAGGAGCGCGGGGATGGCGGTGGTCGAACCCCAGGCGTAGGGGCGGACGGTGTTCTTGAGGCGATCCATGGGATGTCTTTCTCCGTACGGACGCTGCTCGGCCGGCGCCCCTCGTCGGGCGTCGGCCGGTCAGCGCTTTCAGATGGTGTGAGCCAAGGTCAGGCCCCCGAAGCGAGCGCCACGTAAACAGCGGCGAAATCCGTGATGGCGATCAGCTCGGCGAGGGTCTCCAGTTCGTCGCCGTCCTCCGGTTCGAGTTCGCTGATCGCCGTGTCGTGGCTGAGGGCGAGGTCGCGTGCGGCAGGGGCCGCGCTCAGGCCGCCGATCGGGCGATCACGCAGGAGCACCACGCGCGCGTGGAGCGCCTGTGCCTCCTCGACGCGGTCGCGGAAGAAGTCGTCGGGGTCGGCTCCGGCGGCGAGAGCGCCGGAGAGCAGGACGCTGTGCGAGGCAAGCGCCTCGGGCAGCGGTGCGGTGAGCGCGGGACGGCCTGCCAGCTCGGCGAGCGCGGCGGCGAACCGGCGGCCGGCCGGCGCGGCGGAGACGCCCTCGGTCCAGATCACGGGAAGGGACTCGGCCAGCTCGGCGGCGAGGTTCTTGGCGGGGTTGCCGTACGTGGCGATGGCCGGGCCGCAGCGCTCGGCGACCTGGTCCAGCCGGTCGGCGACCTTCTCCAGGGCGTCGGGCGGCGCGGAGAGCAGCCCGGTGCGGTCGAGAAGGGCGAGCAGCGGGGTGAGCAGGGCCCACAGGACGCCGGGTGCGGACGCGGTGAGGGGTTCGTCCTGCTCGTAAGGGGCGGTGGCCATCGGGACGAACAGGCCGTGGGCACCGACCACCGCGTCCGTGATCGGGGAGCGGGCGGGGGCCACCGCTACGACCGTGCAGCCACGGCGGTAGGCCTGCTCGACCAGGATCGACAGCCCTGGCTCGGTGCCGTCCGGAGTGGCGATCAGCAGGAGGTCGACAGGGCCCGCCCAGCCGGGCAGCTCCCAGCGCAGGGCACCGGCGGCCGGGGCGACACCGGTGGGGTGGATGCGGGTTACAGGACACGCGGCGCCCGCGAGGGTGCCGAGCAGTTCGGCGACGCCTACGGAGGCGGTGCCGGGGCCCGCCATGAGGACGGCGCGAGGGCGCCCGTCGGGCTTCAGTTCCTGAACCCCCGCCTCGGCGGCGTGCCGGACGGCGGAACGGACCCGGGCGCCTGCCTCGGCGGCACCGCGGAGGAGTGCACGGCGGTCGGCGCGCGCGAGCGCATCGGGGTCGTCGAGCAGCGATTCGTCGAGCATGAGCGACAGCCTCCGATTGCCGGGCCCGTTACGCGGGGCGGCGGGCCTCGTCGACAAGCAGGACCGGGATGCCGTCCCGGACGGGGTAGGCGAGGCCGCAGTCCTGGCCGGTGCAGACCAGCTCGCTCTCCTCCTCCTTGAGGGGGGCGTGGCACGCCGGGCAGGCGAGGATCTCCAGGAGGCCGGCTTCGAGCGGCATGAAAGGTCCCTTCGGGCGAATGCGCTTGACCTGGTCAGAGTACCGCTGCGGGGGCCGACGTGCGGCTCTTGGGCGTGGTCCGGACGGCCCCCCTCCTCGGGGAGGAGGGGGAAGCCGACGCACCGGAACGTCAGCCCCGGATGATCCCCAGCACCTCGTCCCGGATCTTCGTCATGATCGCCTCGTCCTTCGCCTCCGCGTTCAGCCGGAGCAGCGGTTCGGTGTTGGAGGGGCGGACGTTGAACCACCAGTCGGCGGACGAGACGGTCAGGCCGTCCAGCTCGTCGATCTCGACGCCCTCGTACGCCGCCTTGACCGCGGCGAGGCGGCCCTTCTGGTCGTCGACCGTGGAGTTGATCTCTCCGGAGCCCACATAGCGGTCGTACTCGGCGACCAGCTGCGACAGCGGGCCGTCCTGGCCGCCGAGGGCCGCCAGGACGTGAAGGGCGGCCAGCATGCCCGTGTCGGCGTTCCAGAAGTCCTTGAAGTAGTAGTGCGCGGAGTGCTCTCCGCCGAAGATCGCGCCGCTGCGCGCCATCTCGGCCTTGATGAAGGAGTGACCCACGCGCGTGCGCACCGGCGTGCCGCCGTGCTCCCGTACGACCTCGGGTACGGACCACGACGTGATCAGGTTGTGGATGATCGTCCCCTTGCCGTCGTGCCTGGCGAGCTCGCGGGCGGCGACCAGCGCCGTGATCGCGGACGGCGAGACCGGGGCGCCCTGCTCGTCGACGACGAAGCAGCGGTCGGCGTCGCCGTCGAAGGCGATGCCGATGTCGGCGTGCTCCTCGCGCACCCGCTTCTGCAGGTCGACGATGTTCTTCGGGTCGAGCGGGTTGGCCTCGTGGTTGGGGAACGTGCCGTCCAGCTCGAAGTACATCGGGACCAGGTCGATCGGCAGCCCGTCGAAGACGGTCGGCACGGTGTGCCCGCCCATGCCGTTGCCCGCGTCGACGACGACCTTCAGGGGGCGGAGGGAGGTCAGGTCGACGAGGGAGCGCAGGTACGCCGCGTAGTCCTCCAACGTGTCGCGCCGGGTGATCGTCCCCTGCGTCTCCTCCGGCTCCGGCGCGCCCGAGTCGAGCCACTGCTCGACCAGGGTGCGGATCTCGGCGAGACCCGTGTCCTGGCCGACCGGGGCGGCACCCGCGCGGCACATCTTGATGCCGTTGTACTGCGCCGGGTTGTGCGAGGCCGTGAACATCGCGCCCGGTAGTTCGAACGCGCCCGACGCGTAGTACAGCTGGTCCGTCGAACACAGGCCGATCTCGATGACGTCGACGCCGCATCCGGTCGCCCCGCGCGCGAAGGCGCGCGACAGGCCCGGGGACGAGGGCCGCATGTCGTGTCCGACCACGATGGCGTCCGCGCCGGTCACCTGTGCGAAGGCCGCCCCGAAGAGTTCGGCGAGCGACTCGTCCCACTGGTCCGGGACGACACCGCGTACGTCGTACGCCTTCACGATCTGCGACAAATCGGCAGCCACGGTCAACCCTCCTGAGGTCTCAACAATGACCCCCAAAACTACCTGCTGGAACTGACACCCGGCGCCGGGTCCGGTGTGCCGGGCGGACAGTTCCCACGGAGTTCATACCGGGACTCACCCGACACACGGACTGACAGAAAACGGAACCCACCGGACACACAGGTGCCCATGAGTCAGGGCAGCATCCAGCCGAGGACCGGTGTGCTCTGTCCCACCACGATCAGGCACATCACCAGCAGCAACCCCGCGCTCCACGGCAGCACTTTGCGCAGCAGGTCGCCCTCGCGGCCGGCGAGCCCCACCGCCGCGCACGCGATGGTGAGGTTCTGCGGGGAGATCATCTTGCCGAGGACGCCTCCCGAACTGTTGGCCGCGGCGAGCAGTTCCGGCGACAGCCCCGACTCGCGGGCGGCGCTCACCTGAAGGGCGCCGAAGAGCGCGTTCGCCGAGGTGTCCGAGCCGGAGACCGCCACTCCGAACCAACCGAGCACCGGGGACAGGAAGGCCAGTCCGGCACCGGCCGCCGCCACGAAGTGGCCGATCGTGGCCGCCTGTCCGGACAGGTTCATGACGTATGCGAGCGCCAGCACGGACGTCACGGTGAGGATCGCGAACCTCAACTCGTGCACCGTCGCGGCCCATTCCCTGACCGCCACGCGCGCGTGCACGCCGAGTACGACGGCCGTGACCACCCCGGCGAACAGCACGAGCGTGCCGCCGGTGGACACGATCGGCCAGGTGAAGACGTTGCCGCCGACGGGCTTGCCGTTCGGGTCGACGACGTTCAGGAAGGGCCAGTCGAAAGTGCGGGTCGCACCGGCCAGCCAGTCCTTCACGGCGGGGATCTGGGCAACGGAGAAGACGACGACGATGAGGGCGTAGGGAGCATAGGCGCGGACCACTTCGCGGCGCGGGTCCTCCAGGTCGAGGTCCTCGCTGCGTACGCCGGTCAGCACGGCGGCGCGTACGGGTTCGGCGGCGGCCACGCGCGCGTGCGGTACCGCGACCAGGGCGCCGGCGCCGGCCAAGGAGGCGCCGATGTCGGCGAGTTGCGCGGAGACGTAGTTGGAGGCGGCGAACTGGGCGGCGGCGAACGCGATCCCGCACACCAGCGCGGGCACCCAGGTCTCCCGCAGCCCGCGGCGCCCGTCGACCAGGCCGACGAGCACGAGGGGCACCACGACGGCCAGCAGCGGCGTCTGGCGGCCCACCACGGAGGCGACCGAATCCAGGGGCAGACCGGTGACCTGGGCGAGCGTCACAACCGGCGTGCCCATCGCACCGAAGGCCACGGGCGCGGTGTTGGCGACCAGGGCCACGACGGCCGCCCGCACCGGGTCGAAGCCGAGCGCCACCAGCATCACCGAGCAGATCGCGACCGGTGCGCCGAAGCCCGCGAGAGCTTCCAGGAGCGCACCGAAGCAGAACGCGACGACGAGTGCCTGGATGCGCGGGTCGTCGGACAGCCGCCCGAAGGAACGGCGCAGGATGTCGAAGTGCCTGGTGCGGACGGTCATCCGGTACACCCACAGGGCGTTGACGACGATCCACAGGATGGGGAAGAGGCCGAAGACGGCTCCCTGGGCAGCGCTGGAGAGCGTCTGCCCGAGCGGCATGCGGTAGGCGAGCCAGGCGACCAGAACCGCGGCGAGAAGGCCGGTGAGCCCCGCCAGGTGCGCCTTCATACGGACCCCACCGAGCAGGGCCAGGACGATCACGAGGGGCAGGGCCGCCACGAGGGCGGACAGGCCGAGCGAGTCGGCGACGGGCTCCAGTTCCTGGACGTACACGGGCGCCTCCCCGGTTCCGCCATGCGGAAAGTGAATTATCACGGGTGACGGAATGGTCGTGTCCGCGACAACGCCGCGTCAATGGGCGTGCAGCATTCGGAGCGACGGGACGAGGGAAGGGCCGGGCGGCCGGGGCTCAGTTGTCCGGCGAGCGCAGCACCCGCAGATGGCCGCGGCGTGCGACCTCCATCGGGTCCGCCGTACGGCCGTTGCCACCGCCAGCCTCGGCCGCGCGCCGCTGCGGACGGGCCGCCTCGCGCACCGCGTTGGCGAGTGCTTCGAGGTCGTCACCGCTGGGGCGGGCGGGAGCCGAGCCGTCCAGCAGGCGGACGACCTCCCAGCCACGCGGCGCGGTCAGGCGCTCGGAGTGCTCGGCGCACAGGTCGTAGCAGTGAGGTTCGGCGTAGGTGGCGAGCGGGCCGAGGACCGCGGTCGAGTCGGCGTAGACGTACGTCAGCGTCGCGACGGCAGGTCGGCCGCAAGCGGTGCGCGAACAGCGACGTACAGGGCTCACGACGTTGGACGGTACCGCACTCTTGAGCGGGCCGCGACGACTCTCTCCCAGGTCACTCCACCGTGTCGTGCTGTGAAACGCCCCACGCGTCCCTCCGGACCCGCCTCGCTGACCTGCGTGGACAGCCCGCGCCGAGGTACCGGACGTCCCTGAAACCGGTCACCACTTGGTACAAAGCTCGTCAATTTTCATGAGGTCGACGGTCTCGGAGGGATACGGAATCGAGCCCAAGCTTGGCTGGAATGGTCATCATGCGACATGCCGTGCAGCTTCGGCACACCTCCTCGTGCCCGGCCCCGGCGAGCCGTTCGGACAGGGAGGCTGCCGGGGAAGCGCGCGACCGTGTGGGGCCGGGCGTCGCATCCCGGCGGGGACTACGCTTCGTCAGTGATGGACAACCCCGTACCGCCCCGCGCCGCCGCACCCGGGCCCCGCCGCCGTGACCGCCACGGCAGAGGCATGCGCGGCCCCGTCGCGCCACCCCAGGTGCCGCTCGCCGCGAGCCGCGCCGAAGTGTTCGCGGATCTCGTACAGGACTCGGTGGAGCGTCTGGAGCGGCGCTGGCCGCAGCTGGCCGACATCGATTTCCTGGTCCTTGAGGTGCCACGCCTCGACGGCACCGGCGGCGGCTGGAGCGACGAGGCGGTGCCCCTCGGGGGCACGATCCCGGCCCGGGAGGGCCGGCGCGCACGTGTGGTCGTCTACCGACGCCCGGTCGAGATCCGGACCAAGGGCCGCGACGAGCGCGCCGCCCTGATCCACGAGGTCGTCGTGGAGCAGGTGGCGGAACTGCTCGGGCTGACCCCGGAGACGGTGGACCCGCGCTACGGCGAGGACTGAGTTCCGGCCAAGCCGTCGCCCCCGGGGCCGGAAGCCCCCGGGGAGCCGTCACTTCTTCAGCAGCACCGACAGGTCCTGGTCCGCCTCCGGCACCGCGACCGTCCCCCGGTCGTCCGGGAGGGTCTGCACCGTGAACGCCGACACGCCCTCGATGCTCGTCTGGAGGGTGCGGGCGGCGTAGACGGGTCCTCCGGAGACCGGCTCGACGGTGAGCGCGTACGTGCCCTTGAGACCGCTCGGCACGGGCGCGTCCACGTCCTGCGTCGTACCGCCCTTGATCGTGTACTGCTTCGTCACCGCGGTGCCGCCCCCGCTGCCCGTGGACGCGGAAACCTTGACCGTGGCCGTGCCGTCCGGGGCGCTCAGCGCGAGCGTCGAGCCCTTGGCGTTGTTGTCGGCGACCGACGCGCGCGTGCCGACGGGCGCGGTGGCCGGGATGAACGCCGACTCCTGCTTGTCGCCCTTGCCCCGCAGCACCCGCAGCGCGGCGACCACGGGGACCGGGCTGTCACTGGGCGTCAGCACCAGCGAGCCCGCCTCGCCGCGGGTGATGTCGCCGAGGTCGAGGGCGGTGGTCATGCCCGCCTTCACGTGCAGCGTCTCGTTCCCGGCCGGGGTGATCTGCCCGGTGGGCGAGGCCAGGCGCACCTTCAGGTCGGCATCGGCGTCGCCGGGCACGAAGGCGATCAGGCGGACGTCCGTGGCGTCCTTGGGGATGCCGGGCATCACCAGGGAGCCGGCAGGATCCGTGGAGGCGGCCAGCCAGTCACCGCCCAGCTTGTCGTCAAGAGCCTGCACGGCAGCGGCGACCCGGCCGCTGCGGACGCTGACGTGGACCGTCAGGTCGGCCTCCTGCGCGTTGGTGAGCGTGGACAGCAGGACCGGCTCGCTGGAGTGCGGCTGGACGGTGATGCCCTCGCCGACCGTCGCCTTGAGGTTGCCGTCCTTGCCGTACAACTCGATGTCGACGACCGCGGCGGAGTCGTCGGGGTTGGTCAAGTGCACGTAGTCGGTACGGGAGCCGACGGTGCTGGCGCCCGGGAACCAGAACTCGGTGTCCGGGGCGGTGCAGTCGGTGCCCAGCAGCCCGCGGCCGGTGCCCGCGGCGACCTGAGTCGTCTCCTGGACCGTCCAGCCGGGCGCGAACCGGCCGCTGGCGGTACCGATCAGCGCGGGCGTGTCGGCACCCGAGCTGTTCCCGGTGACGGGCGTGCCGGGCTGCTTGGGGGTCACGGTGGGCGCCTCGGACTGCTTCTTGCTCTTGCCGCTCTTGCTGCTCTTGCCGCTCTGGGACGAGCCCGAGCCGTCCGCCGACTGCGTGCTCGCAGCGGCGAGTTCGGCCTTGCCACTGCCGCTCGTGCCCTGCGAGACGGGTGTGAAGGACGTGTACGAGGTGTCGGCTATGTCGGAGGTGCTCGGCTCGGGGCACAGCAGCCGGGTCTGTTCAACGGGCAGCCTCGCCGCCGTCTTCGCCGTGCCGCTGCCCGAGGCGGACGGAGCGGCGAGCGCCGCGAATCCGGTGACGGCGGCGAGCGCCGTGGTGCCGGCGATCAGGGACAGGGTCGTGCGGTTCACTGCTGGCTCCCGTCGGGGCGCTCACTGTCGGTGCCGTGCGCCGGGTCGTACGGCGTGGCATAGCCCTGGGTGTACGTCGGGTCGTACGGCGCCGTGTTCCCGTAGGCGTAAGGGTCGTACTGGGCACCCTGATACGGGTCGGCCTGGTACGGCTGCTGCTCGTACGTGCCCGGCGCGTACTGCTGGTGGCCGCCCGGATACTGCTCGCCGCCGTACGTGCCGTACTCGCCACCCGGGTAGCCCGTCGTGTCCCACTCGCCGTAGGCCGGCTGCTGCGGGATGGCGGCGGGGGCCTCCTCCTCGGCGGGAGGCGGCGGGGCGTCGGCGTCCTGTCCGGCCTCTTCCGCCTCGGCCTGGGCGCGCAGACGGCGGGCGCGACGGCCCTCACCGGTGGTGTCCTGCGCGGGCACGGACCGCTCCTCCGGCAGGTCGTCGTCGACGTCCCGGCGGCGGCCGGGCAGGGCCAGCACCACGAGGACGACGGCGAGCGCGCCCTGCGCCCACAGCCAGGCGGTGTGGGCGATCGGGGTGTCGTACGTGACGTCCAACGTGCCGCCGGAGGCAGGCAGTTCGAAGCCCTGAGCCCAGCCGTCGACCGTGGTACGGGTGAGCGGCTTGCCGTCCAGGGCGGCTGTCCAGCCCGCGTCGGCGGTGTCGGCGATCCGCAGGACGCGGCCCGCGGCGCCGGACGGGATCTTGGTGTGGATCTCGACGGGTCCGGCCGCGACGGGTTGCGGCGCGGCGGAGCCGCTGACGATCGCGGCGCGGGAAACCTGCCGGTCCACCCGCCACAGGGCGCTGCCGTCCTGCTGGCTGAGCCGGGCCAGGCCGGGCGTCGCGTCCAGAACACGGCTTACCTCGCGGGGCGCACCCTTGCGGACGAGGACGTAACGTACGGCGAAGCCACCGAGTTCGTCGGCCTGGTCGGCGCCGGAGCCCGCCACCAGGTTGGCGACGACCTTGTCGAGCCTCTTGTTCTCGCCGTCCTCCACGGCGAGTTCGCCGTCGCCGAGGCGGGCGCCGGAGCCGCGGACCAGGGTGTAACCCACGCGCGCGGTGGACTGGCCGTCGAGGACGAGGGTGCGTGCCTGGTCGCTGGTGCCGCTCTCCTCGGCGACGAACGCGGGCACCTGCACGGGGTCGCGCCGCTCCAGGGGCCCGTCGGCGCCCCCGATCATCCACCCGGCGGCGATGAGCAGCGGGCCCGCCACGGAAGCGAACGCGATGAGAGCGGAGACCGGCTGGCGCCAGCCGAAGCTCTGCTCGGCCACGCGCGCCTGTGCCCCGTCGGCGCCGATCGCGGCGGCGGCCAGCAACGCGAGGCCGTAGACGAGGGTCGCGGGTCCCGCCCAGGTGGAGCCGTTGGACAGGGCCGCGAACACCAGCGCCACCAGTGCGACCGCCCACGCCGTCCAGATGCCCGCCTGCCGCTCGGAGCGCATCAGGGCGGCCAGCGCGGCGAGGACGACCCCGATGAACATCAGCCCGCTGACGGTTCCGGGGCCGCCCGGGCTCGCGCCGAGCAGGTCGGAGGCGGAGGCCGCACCCTTTCCGTACGCGAGACCGGCCTCCTTGAAGAAGCCGAACGGCAGGAGGGACAGCGACCAGGGGGCGAGAATCAGCAGCGGGGTGCCCAACTGGGCGAGGAAGCGCAGGCCGTAGGCGACGATGTCGTTCCTGCGCACCGCGAGCAACGCCAGGCCGAGGACCAGGGCGATCGGCCAGACGATCGGTGTGAACGCCGTGGTGATCGTCAACAGCAGGGCGTAAGCCCAGGTCGCGCGCCAGCTGCCGCGCGCGCCGGACGCATGGGTCAGCCCGCCGGCCGCGATGCCCGCCCGAGCGATGAGCGGCAGCAGGACCGCAAGGACCGCGGTGCCGATGCGGCCGCCGGCGAGGGCGCCGGTGACCGCGGGCAGGAAGGCGTACGCGACGGACGCCCACGCGCGCAGCAGCCGCGACTCGACGAGCGGACGCGAGGCGAAGTACGCGGTGAACCCGGCCAGCGGCACCGAACAGACGAGCAGCACCGTGACCGCGAGTCCAGTGGAGCCGAACAGGATGCTCGCCAGCAGGGCGACGAGCGCGACATAGGGCGGCGCGGACTGCGTACCGCCCGCGCCGACCGGATGCCAGGCGTCGAGATAGCGCGACCACAACTCGGAGGAGTCGGCGGGCGCGGGCAGCAGCGCGCCGCCCGCGAGCGCGCCACCGCCGAGCAGGGCGCGACAGGCGACGAGCGAGAAGGCCAGGAGGACGACGAAGAGCATCGGCCCGGGCTTGCGGGCGATGCGCTTGAGCCGGGCGAACTGTTCGACTTCCAGGAAGTCGGCGTCGTCGCCGCCAGGTCCGGAGTCGATGCCGCCGCCGTGTCGGCCGGCCGAGGAGACCTCGGGGTCGGAGCGGCCCACCAGGTTGCTCGCGACCTGTTCGACGGTGGCCCGGACCGTGGCTCCCGGCGGCGGGAAAAGCGGCCGCAGCTCGTCCTTGTCGACCTGCGGCCGGCCGCGCCTGCGCCGCCCGGCGATGATCCGCTCGGGTCGCAGCAGCGTCCCCAGCAGACCGCGGATCTCGTCGAGGGCCTGTCCCGGCACCTTGCCGACGAGGTAGGCCACCGTGCGCAGCAGGGTGCCGAGCACCAGGCGGAGCAGGATCCAGGGCAGCTGTGCCGTACGGGCGTTGACCAGGAGGGTGTAGATGGCGCCCGCCTTGTCGACCTTGTGCGGGGAGGCCGTGGTGCGGCCCACACAGTCGACGGTGCGGCGCTCGCGGGAGGCCGCCTCGGCGTGGCGTACGACCGCGTCGGGGGCGACCAGGACGCGGTGTCCCGCGGCATGGGCACGCCAGCAAAGGTCGACGTCGTCGCGCATCAGCGGCAGATGCCGGTCGAACCCGCCGAGCTCCTCGAAGACGTCACGCCGGATGAGCATGCCGGCCGTGGACACGGACAGCACCGGGCGGACGTGGTCGTGCTGGCCCTGGTCCTGTTCGCGGCGGTCCAGGCCGGTCCAGCGGCGGCCGGAGTTGGCGATGGTGACGCCGACCTCGAGGAGCTGCCGGCGGTCGTACCAGCCGCGGAGCTTGGGGCCGACGACGGCCACGTCGTCGCGGCCCAGTTCCAGTTCGTTCTCCACCACCCGCAGGAGCTCGGCCAGCGCCTGGGGTTCGGGTGCGGAGTCGTCGTGCAGGAGCCACAGCCACTGCACCGGCTCGCCGTACGGCAGCTCCGGCATGTTGTACGCCTCGTCCCGCCAGGTGCGGGTGACGGGGTCCCAGCCGCTCGGGCGTTTGAGGTAGGGCAGGTCGTCCGGGGTCAGTGCGGCCGCGCTGCGGCTCGCCTCCTCGACGGCCTGACCGAAACCGGTGCGGCGGGCGAGGTGCAGGACGCGGTCCGCGCCGAGGGCCTCGGTGAGCATGTGGGCCGAGTCGTCCGCGCTGCCGGTGTCGGCCGCCATGGCGTTCTGCACGGGGCGCTCCTGGCCGAGCAGCCCGGCGAGCGCGTCGGGCAGCCAGCGGGCTCCGTCGTGGGAGACGAGCACCGCGGTGACCACGTGACGCGGAAACTCGGGTGGGCGGGTCGGGTCGAACGACGACGTGGCGGTGTCGTGTTGGACCGCCGTATGGCTGTGCACGGACATCGAGGTACGGGCCCCGGTTCGATGGACTGCGGTGGACGCCTCTGCCCCCAGGGGGCAGCGGGACGTCTCGGACGGAGGCCCACACTAACGGCTGGACAAGATCACGGCCCGCCGCCTGTGGACAACCCACCCGCGCCGGGCCGTTCCTTACACAAGGATGCGCGCGTTTTCGTCGCTCGCCGGAGACCGGCCACCACGCACCCGTGCGACTGCTTTACGACGTCCTGCACGTGCTCTACGGCGTCCTGCACGACTCTTGACGACTCATTCCGGTCGGCGGAGGTCAGACGGCGGCCTTCTTGAGACGGCGGCGCTCGCGCTCGGACAGACCGCCCCAGATGCCGAACCGCTCGTCGTTGGCGAGCGCGTATTCGAGGCACTCGGAGCGGACCTCACAGGCGAGGCAGACCTTCTTGGCCTCGCGGGTGGAGCCGCCCTTCTCGGGAAAGAAGGACTCGGGGTCGGTCTGGGCGCACAGCGCGCGCTCCTGCCAGCCGAGTTCCTCGTCCGCGTCGTCGACCAGCAGTTGCTGCACCAGCTCGGTCATGTGCGCCCCTCGTCAGTCTTTCGCGTCCCCGTGATGTAGCCGTTACCGATTTCGGCTGAACGACACGAGTGAAATTACAAGTGTGCCGATCCGGGCCAGTCAAGCCGAGATCTGCTATTGAGCCCCTTATTCACTCTGCGGAACCAAGGCTATGCGGAAAGTGTTCAAATCGACATAAACCCTGACACTCAAGAGGGACCTAGGTGTGCCTCCCACTCCTCAGAGGGAAGGACGCCCATCAGTTCGATCTCGTTCCGCTGCGAACGGCGAAGCGAACCGGATCACAGTCGGATCACGAGATCGCAACGACGGTCGTGCGCCCGGCGGTGCGCTCCATGTGTCCCTGACTCCACCTGAACAAACCTTTCAGCTGCCAGATGAACCGGATGAGGTGAAACAGCTCCCACATACCGGATCTCAAGTTGACAGCGGAGGTGTGAACCGATGTCCTAGGGGGCATGCTCGCGAACTCGGCACTCACCCAGACCCGCACCGCCGGGTCCCACGGTGCTGCCCGCGCTCGCTGTAGCTGTTGCTGTTCCGGCTGTTGAGCCTTCCCCACCGCTCCGGCCGCCTGAGTCCACCTGACTCGGCTGTTGTTCCCTCCGCCCGCACCAGGGCCTGCGCCACGCCCGTGACCCCGGGCGGACGACATGCGATACCAGCCCCCGCACTCTCCCGCGAGGAACCACCGCACCCCATGAACAGCGACAGCGACCTCCAGATCGCCGGCGACATCCTCGAAGTACCGCACCTGCTCCAGCCGCCGCGCGAGCACCCGGCCACCGTGGCCGAGTTCGCCGGCCTCGCCCGCTCCATCGCCGCCGACCACTCCCGGTGGGCGCATCTCGTGCGGTACGACGCGACCTCCCGCTGGTACCACCGGCTGCTCACCGGACCCGGCTACGAGGTGTGGCTGCTGTCCTGGGTGCCCGGGCAGGGCAGCGGGCTGCACGACCACGGGCGCTCGTCCGGCGTGCTCACCGTCCTGGACGGCGCACTGACCGAGCGTACGGAGCGCGGCACCCGCGCGCTGGGTGCGGGCGCGCAACGGGTGTTCGCGCCGGGATATGTGCACGAAGTGGTGAACGACGCGCTGGAGCCGGCCGTGAGCCTGCACGTCTACTTCCCGGGGCTCACCGAGATGCCCATGCTCCCCCAGTCCCAGTTCGGTTCGACCGGGGAGACCCTCGTCAAGGCATGCACGGCCGACCGCGGAGCGGTGGACACGGTCGGCGCCTGAGCCACAGCATCCGGCGGCGCGGACGGGGCACAGGCACGGCCTCGGAGCGGGACGGCGGACCGTCCACAACCGGGTCACACGTTGTCGTACCCGCCTGCAAGACAGTCCCATCCGTCATCCGACCACCACCCCTCAACGAGTCGGCCGGGCGGCTGACACACTGTTTCAATGCGCATTGTGGTTCTGGCAGGCGGCATCGGCGGTGCCCGGTTTCTGCGTGGTCTGAAGCGGGCCGTGCCCGACGCGGACATCACGGTCATCGGCAACACCGGGGACGACATCCACCTCTTCGGTCTGAAGGTCTGTCCGGACCTCGACACGGTGATGTACACGCTCGGCGGCGGTATCAACGAGAAGCAGGGCTGGGGCCGGGCCGACGAGACCTTCCACCTCAAGGAGGAACTCGCGGAGTACGGGGTCGGACCGGAGTGGTTCGGGCTCGGCGACCGCGACTTCGCCACGCACATCGTGCGGACGCAGATGCTGAGCGCGGGCTATCCGCTCAGCGCGGTCACGGAGGCACTGTGCGACCGCTGGAAGCCGGGGGTCCGGCTCATCCCCATGTCGGACGACCGTGTCGAGACCCATGTCGCCGTGACCCTGCCCGGCAGCGACTCCGCCGCGGGGTCGGGCGACGGCGAGCGCAAGGTGATCCACTTCCAGGAGTACTGGGTGCGGCTGCGGGCCTCCGTGCCGGCCGAGGCGGTCGTGCCGGTCGGCGCCGAGCAGGCCAAGCCGGCTCCGGGCGTCCTGGAGGCGATCGCCGAGGCGGACGTGGTCCTCTTCCCGCCGTCCAACCCCGTCGTCTCCGTCGGCACGATCCTCGCCGTGCCCGGCATCCGGGAGGCGATCGCCGACGCCGGGGTGCCGGTGGTGGGTCTCTCCCCCATCGTCGGTGACGCACCCGTGCGCGGGATGGCCGACAAGGTGCTCGCGGCGGTCGGTGTCGAGTCGACGGCCGCGGCGGTCGCCGAGCACTACGGCTCGGGGTTGCTGGACGGCTGGCTCGTGGACACGGTGGACGCGGCCGCCGTGGAGCGGGTGGAGGCTGCGGGCATCCGCTGCCGCGCGGTACCGCTGATGATGACCGACCTGGAGGCGACGGCCCGGATGGCCCGGGAGGCGCTGGCGCTCGCGGAGGAGGTGCGGGCGTCTTGAGCGAAGCACCCGGCTACCGGGTCTGGGCCCTGCCCGGGCTCCCCGAGATCCGCCCCGGGGACGACCTCGCCAAGCTGATCGCGGCCTGCGAGCCCGGGCTCGTCGACGGGGACGTACTGCTCGTCACCTCGAAGATCGTGTCCAAGGCGGAGGGCCGCGTGGTCCGGGCGGACGACCGGGAGACCGCGATCGACGCCGAGACCGTGCGCGTGGTGGCCCGGCGCGGGCCGCTGAGGATCGTGGAGAACCGGCAGGGGCTCATCATGGCCGCTGCCGGGGTCGACGCCTCCAACACCCCCGCCGGGACCGTGCTGTTGCTGCCAGAGGACCCCGACGCCTCCGCGCGGGCGATTCGCGAGGGGCTGCGGGACACGCTCGGCGTCGAGGTCGGCGTGGTCGTGACGGACACCTTCGGCAGACCGTGGCGCACCGGGCTCACCGACGTGGCCATCGGCGCCGCGGGCATACGGGTCCTCGACGACCTGCGCGGCGGTACGGACGCGCACGGCAATCCGCTGAGCGCGACCGTCGTCGCCACCGCCGACGAACTGGCCGCCGCCGGCGATCTAGTCAAGGGCAAGGCCGCGGGTCTGCCCGTCGCCGTCCTGCGCGGGCTGCCGCACGTGGTGGCCGGGGACGACGGCGAGGGGGCACGCGCGATGGTGCGCGGCGCGCGCGACGACATGTTCCGGCTGGGCACCTCCGAGGCGGTTCGGGAGGCGGTGACCCAGCGGCGTACGGTGCGGGCGTTCACCGACGAGCCCGTCGACCCGGGGGCCGTACGACGCGCGGTGGCCGCCGCCGTGACCGCGCCGGCGCCACACCACACGACCCCGTGGCGGTTCGTGCTGCTCGAGTCCGAGAAGTCGCGGACGCGGCTGGTGGACGCGATGCGGGACGCGTGGATCGCCGATCTGCGGCAGGACGGGAAGACCGAGGAGTCGATCGCGAAGCGTGTCCGCCGGGGGGACGTGCTGCGCAACGCGCCGTACCTCGTGGTGCCGTGCATGGTCATGGACGGGTCTCACACATACGGCGACGAGCGGCGGGACGCGGCCGAGCGGGAGATGTTCGTGGTCGCCACGGGGGCGGGCGTGCAGAACCTGCTCGTCGCACTCGCCGGCGAGCGGCTGGGCTCGGCATGGGTGTCGTCGACGATGTTCTGCCGGGACGTCGTGCGAGAGGTGCTGGGGCTGCCGGAGAACTGGGAGCCCATGGGCGCCGTGGCGGTGGGACACCCGGCCGGGGAGCCCAAGCCGCGGCCGGAGCGGGACGCGGAGGCATTCATCGAAGTGCGCTGAGCGGAGCGCCGGGCGCGGGTCGCCGTGTCCGGCCGCGGCGCGCGGCGTCCGCGCAGTCACCCCCACGCGGCCCGCGCGGGCCCTACCCTCATAAGGCAGCCTCACAATCACTAGGACCTCATCCGTGGCCGGACGCTTCCCTCCCCGCCCCACCTCCACGACCCTGCGCGGTGGGGATGTCGTCGTGCCCACGGGTGTGCCTCGGCAGGTCGCGGCGCCGGGACGGCGGCGGACCTGGGCCCTGCCCTGGCCGCTGGACCTCGGGCTGGTGCTCGGGCCGCTGCGCCGGGGCCCCGCGGACCCCACGTTCCGTGCGACGCCGGACGGGTCGGTGTGGCGGGCCAGTCGTACGCCGACGGGGCCGGGCACCCTGCGGGTCGCGCTGCGGGGCGATGCCGCCGAGGCGGAGGCCTGGGGCCCGGGGGCCGGGTGGCTGCTGGAACAACTGCCCGAGATGCTGGGCGCGTTGGACGATCCCGACGCGTTCGAGCCGCGGCACCGGCTGGTCGCGCTGGCGTGGCGCAGGCGTCCGGGGCTGCGGCTGACGCGGACGGGTCTCGTGCTGGAGTCGCTGATCCCGTCGATCCTGGAGCAGAAGGTCACGACGGACGAGGCGTATCGGGCGTGGCGGCTGCTCGTACGGAGGTTCGGAGAGCCGGCGCCGGGACCCGCACCGGGTCGGATGCATGTGATGCCGGGGCCGCGGACGTGGTCGCTGATTCCCTCGTGGGAGTGGCACCGGGCCGGGGTGGACGACAAGCGGGCGTCGACGATCCTGCGGGCGGTGCGGGTCGCCGCGCGGCTGGAGCAGGCGACGGGGATGGAGCCGCAGGCGGCGCAGGCGCGACTGGAAGTGGTGCCGGGCATCGGGCCGTGGACCTCGGCGGAGACCGTGCAGCGCAGTCATGGGGCGGCGGATTCGGTGACCGTGGGCGATCTGCATCTGCCGGGGATCGTGGGGTACGCGCTGGCCGGAGACCGGAATACCGACGACGAGGCGATGCTGTCGCTGCTGGAACCGTATGCGGGGCAACGGCACCGGGCGGCACGGCTGATCCTCCTGAGCGGTTCCGCACCGCCACGGCGCGCTCCGCGGATGCGGCGCGGGGACATCGGCCGGTTGTAAAAGAATGCGCCGGGTGCCTCTTGGGGAGAGCACCCGGCGTTGAGGCCCGAGCCGAGCTCCGCCGAATCGCGCCCTACTGGTCCGAGGAGAAGCGCACCGCGCCCGCCGGAATCCTCGCGTCGCACCACACCCGCACTCCGTCGCGGAGTTCGTTGTCGGCGCCGACCACCGCGCCGTCGCCGACGACCGCGCCCGTGAGAATCGAGCGTTCGCCGATGCGGGAGCGGACACCGATCAGCGAGTCCGTGATGACAGCGCCCGGTTCCACGACCGCGCCCGAGAGCAGCGTGCTGCCGGAGATCCGGGCGCCCTCGCCGACGAAGGCCCCCTCGCCGACCACCGTGCCGCCCGTCAGCTTCGCGTCCGTGGCGACCGACGCCGTCGGCAGGATCAGGCGGTCGCCGCAGCGGCCGGGCACCGCGGGGGACGGGGCACGTCCGAGGACCAGGTCCGCCGAGCCACGCACGAACGCCGCCGGCGTGCCCAGGTCCAGCCAGTAGGTCGAGTCCACCATGCCCTGCAGATGCGCGCCAGCGGCCAGCAGGTCGGGGAAGGTCTCCCGCTCGACCGAGACCGGACGCCCCACCGGGATGGTGTCGATCACCGAGCGACGGAAGACGTACGCCCCGGCGTTGATCTGGTCGGTGACGATCTCCTCGGGGGTCTGCGGCTTCTCCAGGAACGCCGTCACCCGGCCCGTCTCGTCCGTGGGCACCAGACCGTAGGCCCTCGGGTCCGTCACCTTCGTGAGGTGGAGCGAGACATCCGCGCCCGTCGTTCGGTGGGTGCTGACCAGGGCACGGATGTCCAGGCCCGTGAGGATGTCACCGTTGAAGATCAGAACCGGGTCGTCGGGGCCCGAGTGGAGGCGGCTCGCCACGTTGCGGATGGCACCCCCCGTGCCGAGGGGCTCCTCCTCCGTGACGTACTCGAGCCGCAGGCCGAGGGCCGAGCCGTCGCCGAAATACGGCGCGAAGACCTCGGCCAGGTAGGACGTGGCGAGCACGATGTGCTCCACGCCCGCCGCTCTCGCCCGCGCCAGCTGGTGCGTGAGGAAGGGGACTCCGGCCGCCGGAACCATCGGCTTCGGGGTGTGCACCGTGAGCGGGCGCAGCCGGGTGCCCCTGCCGCCGACCAGGAGGATCGCTTCTGTCACCTGTCGTCTCTGCTTCCTGCCGGGACCGGCCGAACTGTTCATCGGCCGGCCAGTGTATGCAGACCGTGTTATGAGGACCGCTAAAGGCGTTATGAGGACCGTTAGAGGCGCCTTCGACGACAGTGGGGTGTCCTTCGATGGCTGTGTGGGGATCGCCCCCGCACACCTTTGCGCGGAAGAACTCGTACGGCGTAGTGCGGGCCGTCGTGCGGTGGAGTGCCGAACACCGTACGACGTCGTGCGGGGTGGTCGGTACGACTTCCTGTGTCTTCGTGCCACTTCGTACGACGGCCCCGAACTCAGCGACCCTGCAAGCGGGCCGCGGTGGCGCGGGCCGAGTCGAGCTTGCCGTAGAGCAGCCTTCCCGGGCACTCCGTGGCGAACCCGTCGCGATGGCCGGAGATCACATTCAGTTGTGCGTTCTCACCCTTTGGGTAGAGATTGCCACCACCGGACACCAGGTATGTCGTGCCACGCGGGTCCATGCCGTAGAGACCGAGTTTCCACGCGGTGAGACCGGCGACGGCGTTCACCGCGGCGGCCGACGGAATGGAACCGGTGTAGGTGCCGAGGACGGCGATCCCCATGCTGTTGCTGTTGAACCCGAGGGTGTGAGCGCCCATCACGGGCTTGTCCACGCCGCCCGCACGGCCTTCGTAGATGTTTCCGCACTTGTCGACGAGGAAGTTGTAGCCGATGTCCCGCCAGCCGCTGCTCACCACGTGGTAGCGGTAGATACTGCGGATGACGGAAGGGGCTTGCGAGCAGGTGTAGTTGTTGCCCGACGCCGTGTGGTGCACGAAGGCCACCTTCACACTCGCCGTGTAGATGAAGCCCGGCTCACGCAGGCTCTCGTCGGCGCCCCAGCCGCTGCGCGTGATGATGCGCGGGCGCGGCCCGATGTACGGTTCCGCGCGTGCGCCGGCCTGGAGCCCGCCGAGTGCTTCTTCCCTCTGCTTGCCGACCGCTTCCCTCGTCGCCTCCTTCGACAGCGCCGGAATCTCCACGGCATTCGGGGGCGCGAGGGCATCCAGGGGCGCGAGGCCGACATTGACGGCGGACGCGGCGGACTCCGCGCCGGTCTCTTGGCCGGACGCGACCCCGTCCGGTGGCTGCATCCCGGCGGCGTGCCAGGACGACGCGGGGGCGCCCGCCAGTGACTCCGCGCCGGGGTCGACCAGTTCGACCCGCAGACCGTCGGGGAGTGTGGGCGCACGGGTCCCGCCGGTCTGGTCCGCCTCCGCGCGCACCCGCACCTCCACGCCGTCCGAGTCACCGACCCACAGGGGCGCGGTCGATCCGCGCATCCGGTTCGAGAAGCCCTCCGCGCTCTCCGGGTCGGGGCCGTGGCCGTGGTTGTGCGTCTCGAGTTCCTGCCAGTCCGACCACCGGTCCGTGCCGCTCGCACGGGTACGGATCTGGACACGGCCGTGCAGTTCGGTGCCCACGTCGTCCCAGACGACACCGATGAGCGAGAAGGACCGTACGGTCTGCGGCTCCAGCCCCACTTCGGGCGCCGCACCGGCGGCGCGGTCCGGGTCGAGGGGCACGAGAGGGAGGGATTGGGTGTCGCCGGGGACGTCCGCCCCGGCGAGAGGTCCGGCGGCCGACGCACTCCCCATGTGCGCCGCCGAGCCCGGCGCGGCCGTCACGGCGGACGGACCCCGCACGCCCGGTCCGGCCGCCGCGGCCGGGAGGACGAAGGACAGGGTGAGTACCGCGGCGCATGTGACGCCGATCGAGGAAGCAAGGTATCCACGCATGCTGCTGATCTTGGACATAGTCAGACATATATGTCCATCTAGGAATTGACGGCCCGTCGGCTGAGCTCGGCCGAACCGGTGGCCCGTTCACTCGCCCGCCGCCGCGCCCCCGCGACCGCCCCCGCGTACCCTTGCGCGCGTGAACGCCACCGACCGCACCCCTGCCGACCTGCTGCGATCCGCGCTCGCCGCGGACCCCGCACGCCCCCTGGTGACCTTCTACGACGACGCCACGGGCGAACGCGTCGAACTCTCCGTGGCCACCTTCGCCAATTGGGTGGCCAAGACCGCCAACCTCCTCCAAGGTGACCTCGCCGCCGAGCCCGGCGACCGGGTCGCGCTGCTGCTGCCCGCACACTGGCAGACGGCGGTGTGGCTGCTCGCGTGCGCCTCCGTGGGCGTCGTCGCGGACGTCGGCGGCGATGCCGGCGCCGCGGACGTCGTCGTCAGCGGACCTGACACGCTGGAGGCTGCGCGCGCCTGCTCCGGGGAGCGCGTCGCCCTCGCTCTGCGCCCCCTCGGCGGCCGCTTCCCGCAGACCCCGGACGGCTTCGTCGACTACGCGGTCGAGGTGCCGAGCCAGGGCGACCGCTTCCAGCCGTACGCGCCGGTCGACCCGGAGGAGTCGGCGCTGATCGTCGCCGGGGCGGAGTACACGGGCGCGGAGGTGGTGGACCGGGCCCGTGCCGACGCGCCCGTCCTCGGCCTGACGGGGCCCGGCTCACGTCTGCTGTCGGGGCTGCCGTACGACACCTGGGAAGGGCTGAGCGCCGGGTTGTACGCACCTCTGGCCACGGGGGGCTCGGTGGTTCTGTGCCGGCGCCTGGAACGGCTCGGTGAGGATGCGCTGGCCAAGCGGATCGAGAGCGAGAGGGTGTCGGCCACGGCGCGCTGAGCACACCGGGCATCGGGGGGCTGTCCGTGTGCCGCGGGCGGTCCACGGTCGCTCGCGCCCAGTCGGCGTAGCCGCCCGATGCCACAGCCCAGCCCGTGCTGCCCCTGACGGGGCAGGGCCCCGTCCCCCGTTCGGCCTAGTAGCAGCCGCCCCCGGGCCTCGTCGCGGGCCATGGTCGTAAGAGCCCTGCACGTTCGTACGTCACAAGGCGGTGGACCCGGCAGTGACACCCGAAGGCCCCCCATGGCGGCCGGGGGCGGCCGGCCCGCGCCGCCCCGGACCCGTCGTCGGTGCCACTCCCACCGGCCCCGGGCTCGTACGTCGCCGGCGCCGGCGCTGGATACGCCGCTGCACGCTCGGGCTCGCCGTACTGGTGTTCGGGGCCGCCGGGGCCGGGTGGGCCGCGTACGAGAAGCTGAACTCGAACATCACCGCGGACAACGACGCCGCCTCCGAGCTCGCCCGGTACGAGAAGGAGCGGCCCACGGCGCTCGTGCGCGGGGCGATGAACATCCTGATCATCGGGTCCGACTCGCGGTCGGGCGCCGCCAACAGCCGTTACGGGCGGGATTCCGGGACCGAGCGGTCGGACACCACGATCCTGCTGCACCTCGCGGCCAACCGGCGCAGCGCCACCGCCGTCTCCGTCCCCCGCGACCTGATGGTGAACGTGCCGAGCTGCCGCCGCCCGGACGGCAGCCGCAGCGAGCCGGCGTTCACGATGTTCAACCACGCCTTCGCGACCGGAGGTTCGGCCTGCACGATCCGTACCGTCGAGAAGCTGACGGACATCCGGATCGACCACCACATGGTCATCGACTTCGACGGCTTCAAGAAGATGGTCGACGCGCTCGACGGCGTCGAGGTGTGCCTGAAGCAGCCGATCGACGACAAGGCCGCCAAGCTCACGCTGCCCGCGGGCAGGGTGACGCTCAACGGCGAGCAGGCGCTCGGCTACGTACGCGCCCGCAAGAGCCTGGGCGACGGCAGCGACACGGACCGGATGGAGCGCCAGCAGCGCTTCCTCGGCGCGCTGGCCAGCAAGGTGCGCAGCGACCACGTCCTGCTGAACCCCGTGAAGCTGTACCCCGTGCTGGACGCCGCCACCTCGTCCCTCACCACGGACCCGGCTCTGGCGAGCCTGCGCGGGCTCTACGAACTAGTGCGCGGGCTGCGGAACCTTCCCACGGAACGCGTGCAGTTTCTGACGGCACCGCGCACCCCGTACCCGTACAACGCCAATCGCGACCAACTCGTGGAAGCGGAGGCGGAGAAACTCTTCACCCGGCTGCGCATGGACCGGCCCGTCGCGGTCACCAAGGAAGTACCGGACGATTCGGCACCAAAAATGCACGACACGACGTCCGGCAGCAGTGACGGCGAGGAGTCGTACGGCGACGGAAAGTCCGATGGAAAGCGGTCCGTCACCCCGGTCCTTCCCGTGCGGTCCCCCGAACCCCCGCCCACTTTCCGCGGCAACACCGCCGCGCAGGACGCCTGCAGGTAAAGCGCACACCAAGCCGGGGAACGCCCGAGCTAAGAACTCTCTGAGAAATAGGGCGGATTGCCCGGTTGTAGGAGAGTGGAATTTGTCACCGTCGTCGCTTGACGTTGAACTGGGCGGATAGTGTGAGCGACCCGGTGCCACTTCCATAAGGTCCGTCCTGGGTTCGCGCACTGGCTGAAGAGACCCGAGCGCCTCGAGGGGGAAGGCGCCGCGTGGCCCCGACGGAGGATTCGGACAACCGTGGACGCGCAAGGCCGTGGGCGGGCGGACAACATCGACCCCGCAGACCAGTGGGTACTCAACCCGAGCACCGGCGAATACGAACTGCGACTGAGCCCTTCCGCACCGCAGTCGGCCGTGCCGAGACCGCGGCGCGGGGCAGGGGCACCACCCGCCCGCAATGCACAGGGGGGCACGCGCACCGCGCCCGCACCCAGGAGTCCGGTTCCGGACGCCGTCCCGGGGCCTCGCCGTCGCCGGGGGGCGCCTCCCGAGCCGCCGCCGGGGCGCCGCCGGGGCCGGACGAAGCCAAAGAAGGGGAAGGCGAAGAAGATACTGCTGTGGACCGGCGGCAGTATGGCCTTCATCCTGATCGCGGTCACGGGCGCCGGCTATCTCTACCTCAAGCACCTCGAGGGCAACGTCACCACGACGGACGTGGGCAGCGCCGCAAAGAACGGCTTCAGCAAGGACGAGGCCTTCAACATCCTGATCATCGGCACCGACAAGCGCACCGGGAAGGGCAACACCGGCTACGGTGACACGGGCAGCGTCGGGCACGCCGACACCAACATCCTGCTGCACGTGTCCAAGGACCGTACGAACGCGACCGCGCTGAGCATCCCGCGCGACCTCATCGTCAACGTCCCGGACTGCCCCACGAAACAGGCCGACGGCACCACCAAGGTCATCCCCGGCACGCAGGACGTCCGCTTCAACACGAGCCTCGGACAGGACGGCCGCGACCCGGGTTGCACGATGCGCACGGTCAAGGAAGTCACCGGCATCTCGCCCGACCACTTCATGATGGCCGACTTCAACGCGGTGAAGACGCTGACCTCGGCGGTGGGCGGCGTCGAGGTCTGCGTGGGCAAGGCGATCAACGACAAGGAGTCGCACCTCAAACTGCCCAAGGGCAAGTCGGTGATCGAGGGCGAGCAGGCCCTCGCCTTCGTGCGCACCCGGCACAGCTTCGGCAACCAGGGCGACCTGGACCGGATCAAGGTGCAGCAGCAGTTCCTCGGCGCCCTGGCCCGCAAGATGACCTCCGGCGACACGCTCACCAACCCCAGCAAGCTGCTGGACCTTGCGGAGGCCGCCACCAAGGCGCTCACCGTCGACAAGGGCATCGGCAAGGTGAGCACGCTCAAGGACGTCGCCCTGGAGCTGAAGAAGGTGCCGCCGAAGAACATCTCCTTCACCACGGTGCCCGTGCTCGACAACCCCGCCGAGAAGATCAAGGCGACCGTGGTCCTCAAGGAGCCGGCGGCCGGGCAGCTGTTCCAGACGATCAGCAACGACGTCTCGCTGACCGCGGTCAAGCAGAAGCAGAAGCAGGAGAACACCGCGGTGGCCGCCCGTCTCAAGGGCTCCCGCTCGGCCGCCTCCGACATCCGCGTCGACATCTACAACGGCGGCGCCCCGGCCGGCAGCGCCCAGGAGACTCTTAACTGGCTGCAGAACAATCAGGGCGTTCCCAAGTCCAGCCAACTCGGCAACGCGAGCGAAACACTGAGCAAGACGACCCTTGAGTACTCTCCCGACCAGGCCGATCAGGCACGCAAACTGGCGGACATCATGGGGTTGCCCGCGTCGGCGATGAAGCCGGGCCAGAGCGAGAAGAACGCCCAGGGGCTGCCCGCCGTCGTGCTGACCCTCGGCAAGGACTTCAAGGGGGCCGGGGTGTCTCTGACCGCGCCGACCAAGGCGCCGGACGACATCGACAAGGCCACCGCGGACAAGCAAGTCTGCTCGACGTGATGACCTGACGGGTCCGTTGCGTGTCTGACAGGACGCAGCCGCGCCCGATGGGATGCATCCCGCCGGGCGCGTCAAGCGTCTAGTTACTGAACGCGAGACACATTCGGCGGGACGCGACGGGCGCCCCGCCGCAAGGCCGAGGTACCGGCGGCGCGACAAGGCGTCCTCCCGGACCGCGGGACGGACCCGTTTGTCGGGCGCAGGGTGGGGAGGGCAGGGACTTGGTGCAGAGCAATGTGCGTGGAAAGGGGGCGCCACCACATGACCGGCAGGCCGGTGACCTGGGCTGGGACGACAGTCTGTACGAACAGGACGGCGACGGCGTTCAGGACGGCGACGGGGGGCCGCCGGCCGAGCCACGCGGCCGCGGCCGGCACGGCGGCGGGGGCCGACGCGGTGGTGAGGGGCACCCGCGCCGCAGACGCCGCGTCCTGCGCTGGTCCGCGACCATCCTGGCGGTGGTCATACTCGGCACCGCCGGCGCGGGATACCTCTACTACCAGCACCTGAACGACAACCTCAAGAAGGACGACCTCAACATCGGCGACGCGAAGGACCGGGCGGCCAAGTCGAAGCCGAACGCGGCGGGCCAGACCCCGCTGAACATCCTTCTCATCGGGTCGGACGCGCGTGACTCCCAGGAGAACCAGAAGCTCGGCGGCGCGAAGGACACGTTCGGGTCGGCACCCCGCGCGGACGTCCAGATGCTGCTGCACGTCTCGGCGGACCGCACCAACATGTCGGTGGTCAGCATGCCGCGCGACACGCTGCTGCAGCTCCCCAAGTGCACGGATCCCAAGAGCGGGCACGTCTACCCGGCGACGACGTCCCTGTCGATGACGAACGACTCACTGGGCCGCGGCGGACCCGGCTGCACGGTCGCCACCTGGGAGAAGCTCACCGACATCCACATCGACCACTTCATCATGGTCGACTTCGCGGGCGTGGTCTCGATGGCCGACGCCATCGGCGGCGTCCCGGTGTGCGTGGACAAGAACATCTACTCGCACACCTCCTCCGGCCACGGCTCGGGCCTGAAGCTGAAGGAGGGCACCACCTACGTGAAGGGCACGCAGGCCCTGCAGTGGCTGCGCACACGCTACGGGTTCGAGGACGGCAGCGACATAGCCCGTACGAAGGCGCAGCACCAGTACATGAGCGCGATGGTCCGCCAGCTGCGGGAGAACGCCACGCTGAGCAACCCGAACAAACTGCGCAAGCTCGCCGAGACGGCCACCCAGGCACTCACCGTCGACAAGGGGCTCGGCTCGGTCGCGGCACTCTACGACCTGAGCACCGACCTGAAGAAGGTGCCCACGAACCGCATCACGATGACGACGATGCCGTACGTGTACGCAGGAGCCCGTGTGGTGCCCAAGCCGGGTGACGCCGAGAAGCTGTTCCGCCTGGTGCGCGAGGACATCTCGCTGGACGGCAAGGGCACGAAGAAGAAGACCACCACCGAGGCGACGGTGGCCCCGACGGACAGCGACGACAAGATCGCCGTGCAGGTGCAGAACGGCACCCGCACCTCCGCGCTTGCCCCGGTGAGCGGACGAGCGGGCACGGTGGCCCAGCTCCTCGTCGGCAAGGGCGTCACCGAGGCGAAGGCCGACTCCTCGGTGGTGCTCTCCGAGGACAAGACGGTGATCCGCTATCCGAGCGCGGACCTCAAGGGCGACGCCCAGCGGGTCGCCAAGGTCCTGGGTCTGCCGACGAGTTCGGTGGAGAAGTCGACGGACGTCTCCGGCGTCACCCTCGTCGTGGGCTCCGACTGGCGGTCGGGCACCACGTACAAGGCGCCGAAGGAGGACAACAAGACCCCGACGTCCGCGAACATCCTCAACGGCGCGACCAAGCAGTGCATGAAGGTGGACCCGAACTACACCTGGTGACCACGCGAATCGGGGCCCTCTCCGCCCGGAGAGGGCCCCGACCGAGGTGCGCGGGCGCTCAGTCGGAGGCGACGACCGCCGGCCGCCGCGACGCGATGACCTTCCTCGCCAGCGCCTTAGGGCTGGTGAGGAAGCCCCAGCCCCAGGACAAGTGCATGGTGGCGAGGGCGACGGGGATCTGCAGGCGCGCCTTCAGCGGCAGGCCCCTGCCCGCCGGGACGGAGCCGAGGACGATCGCCGCGAGATAGCCGCCGGGGATCACGAAACCCCACGGGGTCAGCACGGCGCCCGCCACGACGCCCGCCGCCAGCGCGCAGACCGCGGCCGGCGGGGCGAGGTAGCGCAGGTTGATCGAGCCCTCGTGGTAGCGGGCGACGACGTGCCGCCAACGCCCGTAGTCCTTGTACTGCTTGGCGAGGGCCCGCACCGAGGGCCTGGGGCGGTACGACACCTTCAGCTCCGGCGAGAACCAGATGAGGCCGCCCGCCTCCCGGATGCGGAAGTTGAGCTCCCAGTCCTGGGCGCGGATGAACTCCTCGTTGTAGCCACCCTGCTGCTCCAGGGCCTCGCGCCGGAAGACACCGAGATAGACCGTCTCCGCGGGGCCGGCCTGGCCGCCCGTGTGGAAGGCGGCGTTCCCGACGCCTATCTTCGAGGTCATCGCGGCGGCGACCGCGCGCTCCCAGTCGTTCTCACCCTCGGCGTGCATGATGCCGCCGACGTTCTGCGCGCCGGTGTCCGCCAGGAGGCGTACGGCGGTCGCGATGTAGTTCGGCGAGAGCATGCCATGGCCGTCGACGCGGACCACGATCGGGTGGCGGGAGGCCTTGATCGCGGCGTTCAGCGCGGCGGGCGTACGGCCGGTCGGGTTCGGGACCGTGTGCACGCGCGGGTGTTCGCGCACCAACTCGGCGGCGATCTCGTCCGTGCGGTCCGTGGACGGACCGAGGGCGATCACGACCTCCATCTCGCCGCCGTACTCCTGGGAGAGGATCGCTTGGACGGCTCCGCGCAGATGCCGCTCCTCGTTCAGGACGGGCATGATCACGGACACGGCGGGGAACTGCACGTCGGGCTTGGCGTTCATAGGGGGATCACGTTACCGCGAACGAGGGACACGGGTGCGCGCCGCCCGGGCGCCGCCCGGGGCCGCAGATCGTATCGGCCTACCGTGCTCAGGGATCCCACGCCCAGTCCCGCGGAGGTCTCCCCTGTGCCCACGCAGACCCGCTCGCCCGCGCGCCGTCAGTCGGCCCGCCGGTCTCCCGCCCGGCGGCCGCCCGTCCGGCGGAAGAAGCCAGGCTGGGCCACGCGGCTGGCCACGATGCTGTCCGTGGGGGTCCTCTTCGCGGCGGGCATCGGGCACGCGGTACTGACCGGTCTCGACGAGGGCATCTCCCGCGTCGACCCCTTCAAGGACATGAAGAACCGGCCCGCGGGGGGTCACGGCATGAACGTCCTGCTGGTCGGCACCGACGGCCGGGACAGGATCACGGAGAAGGAGCGGCGGGCGTACCGTCTGGGCGGGGCCCCGTGCCACTGCACCGACACGATCATGATCGTGCACATTTCGGCTGACCGGGAGCGGGCGACCGTGGTCAGCCTGCCGCGCGACTCGTACGCGCGGCTTCCGGCGTACACCGACCCGACGACCCGGGCGCAGCACGCACCCCACCCGATCCGGCTGAACGCGGCCTACGCGGAGGGTGGCCCGAATATGACCGTGCGCACGGTCGAGGACATGACACACCTCAAGATCGATCACTACATGGAGATCGATTTCATCAGCTTCATGAAGACGGTGGACGTGCTCGGCGGTGTCCGGGTCTGCACCGCGCAGCCGCTGAAGGACCGCTACACCGGACTGGACCTGTCCGCGGGCACGCATGTGCTGGGCGGCGGGCAGGCGCTGCAGTACGTGCGGTCCCGGCATGTCGACGGAGCTTCCGACCTGGGCCGGATGCAGCGCCAGCAGAAGTTCCTGGCGGCGATGATCGACCGGGCGACCTCGTCGGGCGTACTGCTGAACCCGATGAAGCTCCGGGACGTGACGCGGGCCGTACTGGGCTCGGTGCGGGCGGACGGGGGCTTCGGGACGGACGAGCTGCTCGACCTCGGCCGGGCGATGCGGAACTTCTCACCACGCTCGTCGGAGTTCACGACCGTGCCGATCGGCGAGATGACCTTCCAGGTCAAGGGCCTCGGCTCGACGGTGAAGTGGGACGACGCGAAAGCGCGGGCGCTGTTCGCATCGCTGCGCGACGACAAGCCGCTCACCCCTTCCCGGCCGAAGGCGAAGGTCCCGTCCGCGGTGAACCTGGAGGTGCCACCGCAGCAGATCCAGGTGCAGGTCGAGAACGGGACGGGCGCGGAGGGGCTCGGCAAGCGCGTGGACGACGGCCTCGCTGCCGCCGGGTTCCGCACGACACGACAGCCGGCGAACGCGCCGGACCGTGCGGTCAGGCGCACGGTCGTCCTCTACGACCCGCGCTGGGACCGCTCCGCGAAGGCCCTGGCGGCGGCCCTGCCGGGCAGCGAGCTGCGCGCGACACAGGGGCAGGGGCCGACGCTGAAGGTGATCGCGGGCACGGACTTCAAGGAGGTGCAGCGGGTGAGGACGGCGGAGCCGCAGAAGCCGGAGGAGGTGGTCACCGGGGACCAGGTCGTGTGTCCGTGAGCTTCTTCCGGGGCCGTCTGCGCTCATGGCCTTGGCCCCCTCGCCCGTACCTCCTCAGTCCTCGAAACCCTCCGCCGCCCTCTTCTCCCGAAGTTCCATGATCTCGCGGCGGCGGGCCAGGCGGTGGGTGCGGCGGATCTGCGCCTCCTGGCAGCGGCGCTTGTCGCGCTCCGTCTCCGGGATGACCGGCGGCACCGGCCGGGGCTTGCCGTCGGCGTCGACTGCGGCGAAAACGAGGTACGCGGAGCCGACCTGGGTGGGTGGCGTCGACTCGTTCCAGCGCTCGGCCAGGACCCGTACACCGACTTCCATGGAGGTGCGGCCCGTCCAGTTGACCTGGGCCTTCACATGGACCAGGTCGCCGACCCTGACCGGCTCCAAGAACGCCATCTCGTCCATCGACGCGGTGACGGCCGGGCCTCCGGAGTGCCGGCCGGCCACGGCGCCCGCCGCGTCGTCCACGAGTTTCATGATCACACCACCGTGCACCGTGCCCAGCAGGTTGGTGTCGTTGTGCGTCATGATGTGGCTGAGGGTGGTACGGGACGCGGAGGTGGGTTTCCCGGGGAGATCACCCGCGTTTTCGCCCGGAATTTCCAATTCCGGGGCGGGGGCCTGGTCTGTCATGGCGTCCACCATATGCCGCAGCGCCATCCGGAGACTTTGTGTCAGCTTCGCAACAGCCCTGACCCCGTTCTTCGCCGACCCTTGTGGGGCCCATACCTCGACCCGGCACACTGGGGCCCATGAACGATTGGCCCGAGGGATGGTCCGACGACAGCCGCGGCAACCGCTACGGACGCGGCAGCACCAACGCACAGCCCGAGGGCGCGCGTGTGATGCGGCAGGTCCGGCGCTCGCCCGGTGCGCGGGGCGGCCCTCAGGGCGCGCCGCCGTACGGCGGAGTGCCGCAGCAGCCGACGTACCCGGGCGGTTACCAGGGCGACCAGGGGTACGAGGGCTACGACAGCGGCTACAACACGGGCCAGGTCTACGGCGGCGGCCGACAGGGCGGCGGCTTCATACCCAACGACAACGACGCGGACCCGGACCTCCAGCACTACCGGCCTCGCCCCAACTGGCGCCGCCGGATCAAGTGGACCGCGATCACTCTGGTCACCGTGCTGGTGGTGACCTCGGTGGCCACGTACTTCTGGGCCGACTCCAAGCTCCACCGGGACGTCGACCTCTCCAAGGTCATCGACCGGCCCGCCGCGGGCGAGGGCACGAACTACCTGATCGTCGGCTCCGACAGCCGCGCGGGCATGTCCGCCGCGGACAAGAAGAAGCTGCACACCGGGTCCGCCGAGGGCAAGCGCACGGACTCGATGATGATCCTGCACGTCGGGAGCAACGGTGACACGCTGATATCCCTGCCCCGCGACTCGGACGTGGAGATACCGACCTACGTGGGCAGCGATTCGGGCAAGACCTTCAAGGGCACGGGCCGGCACGTGAAGCTGAACGCGGCGTACGCGGAGGACGGGCCGACGCTGCTGGTCCGCACGATCGAGTACAACACCGGGCTGCACATCGACCACTACGTGGAGATCGGCTTCGCCGGTTTCGCGAACATCGTGGACGCGGTGGGCGGCGTCGAGATCACCATCGACAAAGGCTTCAAGGACAAGTACTCGGGCGCCGACTTCAAGGCGGGCAAGCAGACGCTGAACGGCGAGCAGGCCCTCGCCTTCGTCCGCACCCGGCACGCCTTCGCCACCAGCGACCTGGAGCGCACGAAGAACCAGCAGAAGTTCCTCGCCGCCCTGGCCCACCAGGTGGCGACCCCGTCGACGGTCCTGAACCCCTTCAAGCTCTACCCGACCATGAGCGCGGGCCTGGACTCCCTGACGGTCGACAAGGACATGAGCCTGTGGAACCTGGCCTCCATGTTCTGGGCGATGAAGGGCGTCAGCGGCGGTGACGGCACGTCGATGAACATGCCGATCTCGGGCTCGACCGGCGGCAACCTGCTGTGGGACAAGGCCAAGGTCAAGACGCTGGTGAACGAGCTGAAGAACGACGAGAAGGTGACGGTCTCGGGCAACTGAGCCCGGACGTCCCTACGCCGGAGAGGGCCCCGCCGAGCGGTTCGGCGGGGCCCTTCGCGTTCACACGGTCCTTGTGTGCTCGATCCGGCAGAGGCAGAAGGGATGCCCCGCCGGATCCGCGTACACCCGGAAGTCCCGCTTGCCGTTCAGGTCGTTCACGTCCAGCGGGCGGGCGCCCAGGGCGAGCACCTTCTCCTGGGCGGCTTCGATCGCCTCCACGGTGTCGCCGGCGTCGAGGTCGAGGTGCAACTGCTGCGAGTCGGCGTCGGCCCGCGGCCACTCCGGCGGCTTGTACCCGGGCGCCCGCTGGAAGGCGAGTTTGTTGCCGCCGGGTACCCGCAGGTCCACCCAGTCGCCGTCGCCCTCCACGGTGCCGCCCAGCAGCTCGGCGTAGAACTCGGCGAGCGCGCGGGGATCCGGGCAGTCCAGGACGACGGACCACATGCGGGCGACGGGCTGTGGCATGGTGACCTCCTCGAGGAGCCGGCGCCTGGGTCAGCAGGCGCAGAGGCAGAACGGGTGCCCCGCGGGGTCCGCGTAAACGCGCCAGGTGCGCGAGCGGTCCTCGGCGTCCAGCGGCCGGGCGCCGAGCGCGAGGACGCCCTTCTCGGCCGTGTCCAGGTCCTCGACCACGAGGTCGAGGTGGAACTGCTGCGAGTCGTCGGGGGCCGGCCACTTCGGCGCCACGTGCCCGGGCGCGGCCTGGAACGCCAGCGCCTGGCCGTCCGGCGCCTTCAGGTCGACCCAGTCACCGTCGCCCTCCACCGTGCCGCCCAGCACCTCGGCGTAGAAACCGGCGAGGGCGCGCGGGTCGGGACAGTCCAGGACGACGACGCCCAGCTTGGCGAGTGCCATGACTTCCTCCTCGGAGTCTGCTGTGCCTGTCTGCGTTGCGACTTTCCGGTTACGCGACTGCGTTACCCATAGAGGCGAGTAACCGGTAACCGTTACCGCATGCTCCCGTATTGTGGGTAACGTCGCAAGGGGAAATCCGAGAGGTAACGTCGCGGGCATGAGGTCGCAGACATGAGTGACAGACCCCCTGCTCCCGGCGGTCTCGCCCTGGTGGAGGCCCTGGTCAACACCGTGGACCTGGAATCGGGCAGCGACCGCCTGGACACACCCGAGGGACGCGCCGAGTTCGGCGTCACGGAACGGGACCTGGCGGACGTACGTGAGCTGCGGGAGTCCCTGCGGGCCGTCTGCCTGGCGCACGCGGGCCATCCGCCGCACCGAGGGGTGACGCCCCTGGGCGAGCTGCTGGGGCGGGCGCCGCTGTATGTGGCTGTCGACGAACGGGACGGTTCGGCGTCCCTCGCCCCCGCCGACGACAAGCCCTTGCTCTCCCGCGTGGCGGCTGCCGTCGCGGAGTCGCTCACGGCGGGCACCTGGCTGCGCCTCAAGGCCTGTGAACTGCCCGAGTGCCACTGGGCGTACTACGACCGCAGCCCGGCAGGGAAGGGCCGCTGGTGCTCGATGTCGGTGTGCGGGGCGCGCGCGAAGATGCGGCGGTACCGGGCGAAGTAGGCATATGGCCCACAGGGTTGGGCACTTGCCGCTCGCGTGTGACGGCGGTGGGGCAGAATGCAACAGGACGCCGGTCCGGCCGACTGAGCCTCGGCCGGACCGGCGTCCCCCGTCCCCGTCAGGCGGTGGGGCGGCCCATCGCCCGGTACGTCCACCCCGCCCGGCGCCACAGCTCCGGGTCGAGCGAGTTGCGGCCGTCGAGGACGACACGGGAGGCGACCGTCCCGCCCAGCGCGGCCGGGTCCAGCTCACGGAACTCGCGCCACTCCGTGAGGTGCAGCACGACGTCGGCGCCGCGGACCGCCGCGAGGGCGGTGTCGGCGTACCCGAGGGTCGGGAAGATCCGCCGGGCGTTCTCCATGCCCTTGGGGTCGTAGACCGTGACCTGGCCTCCCTGGAGGTGGATCTGCCCGGCGACGTTCAGCGCGGGCGAGTCGCGCACGTCGTCGGAGTCGGGCTTGAACGTCGCTCCGAGCACCGCGACCCGCTTGCCGAGGAACGAGCCGCCGCCCAGCGCCTCGCGCGCCATCTCCACCATCTGGCCGCGGCGGCGCATGTTGATGGAGTCGATCTCGCGCAGGAAGGTCAGTGCCTGGTCGGCGCCCAGCTCACCGGCGCGCGCCATGAAGGCGCGGATGTCCTTCGGCAGACAGCCTCCGCCGAAGCCGATCCCGGCCCGCAGGAACTTCTTGCCGATCCGGTCGTCGTACCCGATGGCCTCGGCCAACTTCGCCACGTCGCCGCCCGCGGCCTCGCAGACCTCCGCCATCGCGTTGATGAAGGAGATCTTGGTGGCGAGGAAGGAGTTCGCGGAGGTCTTGACCAGCTCGGCGGTCGGGAAGTCGGTGACGACGAAGGGCGTCCCCTCGGCGACCGGGGTCGCGTACACCTCGCGCAGCAGCTTCTCGGCCCGATCGCTGCGCACGCCCACCACGATCCGGTCCGGGTGCAGCGTGTCCTCGACGGCGAAGCCCTCGCGCAGGAACTCGGGGTTCCAGGCCAGCTCGGCGTCCCCGCCGGCGGGCGCGTGCTCGGCGAGGTAGGCGGCCAGGCGGTCGGCGGAGCCCACGGGCACGGTCGACTTGCCGACGACGAGGGCCGCCGCCTTCAGATGCGGGGCGAGGGAGGCGATCGCGGCGTCGACGTACGACATGTCGCAGGCGTACTCACCGTGCTTCTGCGGAGTGTTCACACAGACGAAGTGGATGTCGCCGAACTCGGCCACCTCGGCCCAGTCCAGGGTGAAGCGCAGCCGCCCGGTGGAGCCGTCGATGCCCGCGACGTGCTTGCGCAGCAGCTCCTCGAGACCGGGCTCGTACATCGGGACCTCGCCCCGCTGGAGCATCTCGATCTTCTCGGGCACGACGTCGAGCCCCAGTACCTCAAACCCGAGTTCGGCCATGGCCGCGGCGTGCGTCGCGCCGAGATAGCCGGTGCCGATCACGGTGATCTTGAGGCTCATGGGTGCTCCAGGGAGGACGGCGGTGGATCGGTGCCCGAGCATAGCCGGGGCCCTTGGCGGGCACGTTTCCCGCTGTCGCCAAGCTCACGTATCACTCGTGTGGGCGTACCCCTAAAATTTGGGTTACTTAACGGTAATTAGCGTCGGCATAGCAGCGTCTTTGGAGCGTGAGAGACCTTGGCCGGATCGGCTGAATTCGACCTGTACCGCCCGTCCGAGGAGCACGACATGCTCCGCGACGCCATCCGTTCGCTGGCCGAGGCGAAGATAGCGCCGTACGCCGCCGCGGTCGACGAGGAGGCCCGCTTCCCGCAGGAGGCGCTGGAGGCACTCGTGGCAGGCGACCTGCACGCGGTGCACGTGCCCGAGGAGTACGGCGGCGCGGGCGCGGACGCGCTCGCCACGGTCATCGTGATCGAGGAGGTGGCACGCGTCTGCGTGTCCTCCTCCCTCATCCCGGCCGTGAACAAGCTGGGCTCCCTGCCGGTCATCCTCTCCGGCTCCGAGGACCTGAAGAAGAAGTACCTGGCGCCGCTCGCCAAGGGCGACGCGATGTTCTCGTACTGCCTGTCCGAGCCCGAGGCGGGCTCCGACGCGGCGGGCATGAAGACGAAGGCGGTCCGCGACGGCGACCACTGGGTCCTCAACGGCGTGAAGCGCTGGATCACCAACGCGGGCGTCTCCGAGTACTACACCGTCATGGCGGTGACCGACCCGGCCAAGCGCTCCAAGGGCATATCGGCCTTCGTCGTCGAGAAGTCCGACCCGGGCGTCTCCTTCGGCGCCCCGGAGAAGAAGCTCGGCATCAAGGGCTCCCCCACCCGCGAGGTCTACTTCGACAACGTCCGCATCCCCGCCGACCGCATGATCGGCGAGGAGGGCACCGGCTTCGCGACGGCGATGAAGACCCTCGACCACACCCGCATCACCATCGCCGCCCAGGCCCTCGGCGTCGCCCAGGGTGCGTTCGACTACGCCAAGAACTACGTACGGGAACGCAAGCAGTTCGGCAAGCCGATCGGCGACTTCCAGGGCATCCAGTTCATGCTCGCCGACATGGCGATGAAGATCGAGGCGGCCCGCCAGCTGACGTACGCCGCCGCGGCCAAGTCGGAGCGGGGCGACGGCGACCTGACCTTCCAGGGCGCCGCCGCGAAGTGCTTCGCCTCGGACGTGGCGATGGAGGTCACCACGGACGCCGTCCAGCTGCTGGGCGGGTACGGCTACACCCGCGACTACCCGGTCGAGCGCATGATGCGCGACGCGAAGATCACCCAGATTTATGAGGGCACGAACCAAGTTCAGCGGATCGTCATGGCAAGGAACCTTCCGTAGCAGGGTCTTCTGCGGGTCAGTCAGCCCCCGGCGTCATGCCGGGGGCTGTCGTCGTGGGGTCGTCCGCGCCGGGTGTCGGCATGTCCGCGATGGCTGTCCGGTGCGAGCGACAGGCCGCCGGTCGTGGACGACGCGCTGTCGGCGATGATCGAGCCGCTTCGTCGACCAGGTCCAGGCATCGTGGATGGCGCGAAACTGCCGTAGCGCGCGGCCTGTTGCGGCAACGCGCGGGAGTTTCCGGGCACCCTGCGGGGTGCCCCTCCCCCTCATACGGCAGGGTAGGGACATGAGCGATCCGGCGACGACGGCTGAGCTGCCGTCCTTCCCGTACCACCCCGACCCCCTCGCCACCGGTTCCGTGGTCGCCGGGACCACGGAGTGCCTGTGCTGCGGGCTACGGCGCGGGTACGTGTACGTGGGGCCCGTCTACGCGGTGGCGGACATCCGCGCCGAGCTGTGCCCCTGGTGCATCGCGGACGGCAGCGCGGCCGAGCGCTTCGAGGCGCAGTTCACCGAGGTGACGGGCGAGGCGCCCAGGTCGGTGATCCGCACCGTCGAGCAGCGCACGCCGGGCTTCTCCGGCTGGCAGCAGGAGCGCTGGCTGACACACTGCGGTGACGCGGCAGCGTATCTGGGCCGTGCGGGCACCAAGGAGCTTGCCGAGTACCCGGAGGCCGCGGAGAGCCTCCGCGAGACCCTGGGCGACACGTTCTTCGCGTCGCTGGACGCGGACGGCCAGCCCACCGCGTATCTGTTCCGCTGCCGCGCCTGCGCCAAGCACCTGGCGTACGCGGACTTCACCTGACGGTCCGGGCAGGGGGCGCGGGCCGCGGCCCGCGCCCCCTGTTGTCAGCGGCTGCTGTCAGCGGTCCAGCTCTTCCAGCGTCGCGTTCGACGGGCCCCGCTTGCCCTGGAGGTCACGGGCCACGTCCTCGGCCGCACCCAGCACCCGTACCGCGTTCTGCCAGGTCAGCTTGGCCAGGTCGGACTTGGACCAGCTGCGGTCCAGAAGCTCCGCGATCAGGTTCGGATAGCCCGAGACGTCGTTCAGGCCGTCCGGGGTGAAGGCCGTTCCGTCGTAGTCGCCGCCGATGCCGAGGTGGTCGACGCCCGCCGCCTCGCGCATGTGGTCCAGGTGGTCGGCGACCGTCGCGACCGTGGCGACCGGGCGCGGGTGCCGCTCCTCGAAGGCCCGGTGGACCTTCATCGCCTGGGGGGTCGTGTCGAGGTGGTGGAAGCCGTGCGCGCGCATGTTCTCGTCCGCCGCGGCCGTCCAGTCGACCGCCGCCTGGAGCACGAACTTCGGCACGAACGTCACCATGGCCACGCCGCCGTTGGCGGGCAGCCGTTCGAGGACTTCGTCGGGGATGTTGCGCGGATGGTCGCACACGGCACGGGCGGAGGAATGGGAGAAGATCACCGGGGCGGCCGTGGTGTCCAGCGCGTCCCGCATCGTCGTTGCCGCCACGTGCGAGAGGTCGACCAGCATGCCGAGGCGGTTCATCTCGCGCACGACCTCACGGCCGAAGTTGGAGAGTCCGCCGACCGCCGGCTGGTCGGTCGCCGAGTCCGCCCACGCGACGTTGTCGTTGTGGGTGAGGGTCATGTACCGCACGCCCAGCTCGTACAGGCCCCGCAGCGTGCCGAGGGAGTTCGCGATCGAGTGGCCGCCCTCCGCGCCCATCAGGGACGCTATGCGGCCGTCCGTGCGCACCGCCGCCATGTCGGCGGCGGTCAGTGCCCGCCGCAGATCCGCCGGGTAGCGGTCGGTCAACTGCCGCACGCAGTCGATCTGTTCGAGCGTCGCGGGCACCGGGTCGGGCAGATCGCTGCGCACATAGACCGACCAGAACTGGGCGCCGACCCCGCCCTCGCGCAGCCGCGGCAGGTCGGTGTGCAGGTGCGCGTTCTGGTGGGCGGCGATGTCGCGGGCGTCCAGGTCGTAGCCGACCTGCTCGCGCAACGCCCAGGGCAGGTCGTTGTGCCCGTCGACGACCGGGAACTCGCGCAGCAGCTCCCGGGCTGCCTCCAGGGACGGCGAGGTCATGGGCGTCACTTCCCCGAGCCGAAGCCGAAGCCCGCGGCCGCTCCCTCGACTTTGGAGCGCAGACGTTTGCCCTTCTCGGTGGCCTGGTCGTTGAGGTCCTGCTGGAACTCCCGGATCTTCCCGAGGAGTTCCTCGTCGTGCGCCGCGAGGATGCGGGCCGCGAGCAGACCGGCGTTGCGGGCACCGCCCACCGAGACGGTCGCCACCGGAACACCGGCCGGCATCTGCACGATCGACAGCAGCGAGTCCATGCCGTCCAGGTACTTCAGCGGGACCGGGACGCCGATGACGGGCAGCGGCGTGACGGAGGCGAGCATGCCGGGCAGGTGCGCAGCACCTCCGGCCCCGGCGATGATCACCTTCAGACCACGGTCCGCGGCGTGTTCGCCGTACGTGATCATCTCGCGCGGCATGCGGTGCGCGGAGACGACGTCGACCTCGTACGCGATCTCGAACTCGTCGAGGGCCTTGGCGGCGGCTTCCATGACGGGCCAGTCGGAGTCCGACCCCATGACGATGCCAACAACTGGGCTCATTCGGTGATGGTGCCTCTCAGGTAGCCGGCAGCGTGACGGGCGCGCTCCAGCACGTCGTCGAGGTCGTCGCCGTAGGTGTTGACGTGGCCCACCTTACGGCCGGGCTTCACGTCCTTGCCGTACATGTGGATCTTGAGCTGGGGGTCGCGGGCCATGCAGTGCAGGTACGCGGAGTACATGTCGGGGTAGTCGCCGCCCAGCACGTTGACCATGACGGTCCACTTGGCGCGTGGACGCGGGTCGCCGAGCGGGAGGTCGAGGACGGCCCGGACGTGGTTGGCGAACTGCGACGTGATCGCGCCGTCCTGGGTCCAGTGGCCCGAGTTGTGCGGGCGCATCGCGAGCTCGTTGACGAGGATGCGGCCGTCGCGGGTCTGGAACAGCTCGACGGCGAGGTGGCCGACGACGCCCAGTTCCTTGGCGATGGTCAGAGCCAGCTCCTCGGCCTTCAGAGCCAGCTCCTCGTCGAGCTCGGGGGCGGGCGCGATCACGGTGTCACAGACCCCGTTGACCTGCTGGGACTCGACGACCGGGTACGCCACGGCCTGGCCGTGCGGCGAGCGTACGACATTGGCGGCCAGCTCCCGGACGAAGTCGACCTTCTCCTCGGCGAGGACGGGAACGCCGGCGCGGAACGGCTCGGCGGCCTCCTCGGCCGACCGTACGACCCACACGCCCTTGCCGTCGTAGCCACCGCGGACGGTCTTGAGGACGACGGGGAAGCCGTCCCCTTCCGCGGCGAACGCGGCCACGTCCGCGGGGTCGCCGACGATCCTGTGCCGTGGGCACGGCACCCCGATCGCGTCGAGTTTCGCGCGCATCACACCCTTGTCCTGGGCGTGCACGAGCGCGTCCGGGCCGGGGCGCACGGGGATGCCGTCCGCCTCCAGGGCCCGCAGGTGCTCGGTGGGCACATGTTCGTGATCGAACGTGATCACGTCACAGCCCTGCGCGAAGGCACGCAGCGTGTCCAGGTCGCGGTAGTCGCCGATGACGACATCACCGACGACCTGCGCCGCGGAGTCCTGGGGGGTGTCACTGAGGAGCTTGAACCTGATGCCGAGCGGGATGCCCGCCTCGTGTGTCATACGAGCGAGCTGACCCCCGCCGACCATGCCGACTACCGGGAACGTCACGCACCCAGGGTATCGGCCGCGCCACCGCGGCCGGATTCCGTCCCTGCGCGGCGGCTCAGGAGGCTCTCGGTGAGGCTCCCGTGAGAGCTTTCTTTCCGTCCTCATGAAACTGGACCACAGGCAGCGCTCACGGCCGCTGGTTAGCATGGCGGAGTGACGGAACCGTTCGGCGCGACCTGCCGACCGGCCATGCGACGGACCGACACGACCCACTCGACGGGGGAGGCGACACAATGCGCAGTGGTTCAACAGGCCTGAGGGACAAGCCCCGCGGCACGGTGCGCCGGCAGTTCGACCAGCTGATGCGCGAGATCGCCAAGTTCGGCGCGGTCGGCGGGGCGGGGTTGCTGGTCAACCTTCTCGTGTTCAACCTGGTGCGGCACGTCACCGGTCTCCAGGTGGTCCGGGCCAGCATCGTCGCCACCATCGTCGCGATCGTCTTCAACTACATCGGGTTCCGCTACTTCACCTACCGGGACCGCGACAAGAGCGGCCGCACCCGCGAGATGACGCTGTTCCTGCTGTTCAGCGCGGCGGGCCTGGTGATCGAGAACGGCGTGCTGTACGTGGCGACGTACGGGTTCGGCTGGGACAGCCCGCTGCAGAGCAACGTCTTCAAGTTCCTCGGCATCGGCCTGGGCACGCTGTTCCGCTTCTGGTCGTACCGCTCGTGGGTGTTCAGGGCGCTGCCGACCGGGGAGGCCGTGGCGGGCGCGGAGTCGATCCTCGAGGCGGTGGAGCGGCAGCGCGGCAGAGACCAGCGCGTCAACCGCTGAGCCGCCGCATCACCCTGCGCACACCTGCACGAAACGGCGTCCGCCGCACCTGACGGCGACCTCCGGTCCACACCCACCTGACAGCTCCGGCCCACGCCCTGCTCCGGCTCCTCGCCCAGCCGGGCCAGACACCCTCGGAGCCGGCTCCGCCCTCCCTCACCGCCCGCGACGGCCGGCAGCCCGCTCCAGCGGCCGTCGGCTCCGGACCGCCACCCGGCCTTGCCCAGGAGGCCAGGAGGCCTTCGCGACGGCTCCGCCCCGCCTGACCGTCCGGTTCACCGCCGGCGCCGTCCCGGCGGGACCGTCGTACCCAGCAGTCTCCTCAGACGCCACCCGCCGTCTCGCCCGGCAGACCCGCCTTAGCGGACCGTCGGCTCCGACTCGTCGTCCTGTGTGGTGGGCAGCTTCAGGGGTGTGCGGGACAGGAACAGGCCGAAGACCGGGGGCTCGGCCTGGAGCATCTCCAGGCGGCCGCCGTCGGCCTCCGCGAGGTCGCGGGCGACCGCCAGGCCGATGCCCGTGGAGTTACGGCCGCTGATCGTGCGCTCGAAGATGCGGGAGCCCAGCTCGGGCGGCACGCCAGGGCCCTCGTCGGTGACCTCCACGACCGCCTGGTTGCCGGTGACGCGGGTGCGCAGGGCGACCGTGCCGCCGCCGTGCATGAGGGAGTTCTCGATCAGGGCGGCCAGCACCTGGGCGACCGCGCCTGGGGTGCCCACGGCTCGCAGGTGCCGCTTGCCGGAACTGACGATCGCACGGCCCGCACTGCGGTAGGCGGGGCGCCACTCGGCGAGCTGCTGCTGAATGACCTCGTCGAGGTCGAAGGAGACGGCAGATCCGGTGCGCGGGTCGCGGGCGTTCGTCAGCAGCCGCTCCACGACGTCCGTGAGCCGCTCCACCTGCGTCAGCGCGACGTTCGCCTCCTCCTTCACCGTGTCCGGGTCGTCGGTGAGGGTGATCTCCTCCAGGCGCATGGAGAGCGCGGTGAGAGGCGTACGCAGCTGGTGCGACGCGTCGGCGGCGAGGCGCCGCTCGGCCGTGAGCATGCGCGCGATCCGCTCGGCGGAGGAGTCGAGGACATCGGCGACCCGGTCCAGCTCGGGTACGCCGTACCGCTTGTGGCGCGGCCGCGGGTCGCCGGAGCCCAGGCGCTCCGCGGTCTCGGCCAGATCGGTGAGCGGCGAGGCGAGACGGTTGGCCTGGCGCACGGCGAGCAGGACCGCGGCGATGATCGCCAGCAGTGCCACCAGGGCGATGATCAGCAGCGTACGGCCGACTTCCCGGGTGACCGCGGAGCGGGGCTCCTCGACCCGGACCACCTCGCCCTCCTCTCCCTTGGCCGTGGAGTGGATGACGTCGCCCGGGGGCTTGTGGCCGATCCGGATGGGAGCCTGGCCGGGTATGTCGATCACCGCGTACTTGTCGCCGGTGACCTGGTCCTTGAAGATCGCGGAGTTGACCCTCTCGTCGCCGAGGAGCCGGCTGTCCACGATGCTGGCGAGCCGCAGCGCCTCCGAGTCGACGCGCTCCTGGGCGCTGTTGCTGATGGTCCTGGTCTCGACGATCACGAGGGAGACGCCGAAGACGGCGATCACCACGAGGACGACGGCGAGGGTGGACTGGATGAGACGACGACGCACGGGGCCCTCCGGGCGATGGCATTACGACGACCAGTGTGCCTCCGGGCGCATCGGCGCCGGAGTGCGCGCCCCGTGCGACGCGGGGACCTGCGCGACCAGCGGCCCTCGCCCTGCAGTCGCGCACCTCCACGAACCGGCACGACGTGACGCGCGTAGTCGCCCACGCGCACCACGACTGTCCCGGCGACGCCCCGGCGACAGCGCCTAGCTCTTCTCGAAGCGGAAGCCCACTCCCCGTACCGTCGCGATGTACCGCGGGTTCGCCGCGTCGTCACCCAGCTTCTTACGGAGCCAGGAGATGTGCATGTCCAGGGTCTTCGTGGACGACCACCACGTCGTGTCCCAGACCTCACGCATCAGCTGGTCGCGCGTGACGACCCGGCCCGCATCCCGGACGAGGACCCGCAGCAGGTCGAACTCCTTGGCCGTGAGCTGCAGTTCCTCGTCGCCCATCCAGGCCCGGTGCGACTCGACGTCGATGCGCACCCCGTGCGTGGCGGGCGGCTGTGCGGGCTCGGTGGAGCCGCGCCGCAGCAGCGCCCGGACCCGGGCGAGCAGTTCGGCGAGCCGGAAGGGCTTGGTGACGTAGTCGTCGGCGCCCGCGTCCAGGCCGACGACGGTGTCCACCTCGTCGGCACGTGCGGTCAGGATGAGAATCGGGACGGTGTGGCCCTCGGCGCGCAGTCGGCGGGCCACCTCCAGGCCGTCCATGCCGGGCAGCCCGAGGTCCAGCACGACCAGGTCGACGCCGCCCTGCATTCCGGCGTCGAGCGCGGTGGGTCCGTCTTCGCGCACTTCGACCTCGTAACCCTCCCGGCGCAGGGCACGGGCCAGCGGCTCCGAGATGGACGCGTCGTCCTCGGCGAGCAGTACACGGGTCATGGGGGTGATGGTAGTCCGCCGACGACAAGAGCAAAGCTGTGATCCCGGGTGTGATCGGCATATGGGAGTTCTTACTTTGGGCTGCCATGATCCGTCGGCGCCGCCCGCGGTCACGGAGAGGAGTCGGCCCCTCTGCCTCAGAGGTGCCATCCCTGCGGCGGACCTTCGAATGGGTGTCCGGTGTTCCTGGATCACCTGTGATCCGTGCCTCAAGCCCTTCCTTATCCGGCACTGTCATGACGTAGAGTGACCTGAACGCCTGTAGCACCACCGGGGACCTTTGGCGGGCGCGTGACGCCGAAGGTCTCTTTTGCGTGCGGGCTGGTCCCCACCAGCCTTGAAAGGAACGACCTGTGGCCGGGCCTCGGCGCATCAACGCGCGTAGAGGCGTGGATCCCGGTGGTCGCCGTCCGCCGCTCCGTGCCCCGGAGCGGACACCTCGTGGGCGTGGGGTGGACGACCGATCCCGCCGGTGCCGGCCGCCCCCACCGGGCGTGCGACTCCCTGAGGCTTCGGCTTCTCCCCCGCTCACGGCTTCGCTCGAGCGGGGGACCGCCATGAGCAGGGGACCCCACGCGCACGCCCCGACCAGCAAGGAACGACCATGGCGTCCAGCCTGACGAAGGACTCGGTCCGCCCGGGCACCCCCGGTTCCGAGAAGACCTTCTTCGGCCACCCCCGCGGACTGGCCACTCTCTTCATGACCGAGATGTGGGAGCGGTTCTCCTACTACGGTATGAAGGCCCTTCTCCCGCTGTACCTGGTGGCACCGGGGGGCCTGCACCTGAACGCGGCCACCGCGACCGCGATCTACTCGGTGTACGTGTCCCTCGTGTACCTGCTCGCACTGCCGGGCGGCTGGTTCGCCGACCGTGTCCTCGGACCGCGCAAGACGGTCGCCGTGGCGGGCTTTGTCATCATGCTGGGCCACCTCACGCTGGCCCTGCCGTCCTCCGGCACCTTCTACGCCGGTCTCGGCCTCGTCGCGATCGGCTCGGGTCTGCTGAAGGCCAACATCTCGACGATGGTCGGCCACCTCTATGACGGCCCGGACGACGCGCGCCGCGACGGTGGTTTCACGCTTTTCTACATCGGCATCAACCTGGGTGCCTTCGCCGCGCCGCTGGTCATCGGCACCGTCGGCGAGAACGTCAACTGGCACCTCGGCTTCGCGCTCGCCGCGGCCGGCATGGCGCTCGGCCTCGGCCAGTACCTGCTCGGCGGCCGTCACCTGAGCGAGCGCTCGAGCGAGGTCCCGACGGCGCTGAGCGCCGCGGAGAAGGCCTCGACGCTGCGCAAGGCCGCGCTGTGGGCGGCCGTCGCGGTCGTCTTCTACGCGATCGTCGGCTTCTCCGGTGTCTACACGCTGAACTGGCTGCTGGTCCCGATCACCCTCGCCGGACTGATCATCCCGATCATGGTCATCGCCCGTATCAAGCGGGACAGGGAACTGGACCGCGCCGAGCAGTCCCGGATGACCGCGTACATCTGGTTCTTCGTGGCCGCGGCCGTGTTCTGGATGATCTACGACCAGGGTGGCTCGACCCTGTCGATCTTCGCCGACTCGTCGGCCAAGAACACGATCTTCGGCTGGGACTTCCCGGTCTCCTGGTACCAGTCCGTCAACCCGGTCATGATCATGGCGTTGGCCCCGGTCTTCGCCTGGGTGTGGCTGGCGCTGAACCGGCGCGGCAAGGAGCCGAGCACCGCGGTGAAGTTCGCCTCCGGTCTGGTCCTGATCGGTGCGTCCTTCTTCCTGTTCCTCGCCCCACTGGGGATCGCCGACGGCGGTCACAAGGCTGCGGCGATGTGGCTGGTCGCGATCTACTTCGTGCAGACCGTCGGTGAGCTGACGCTCTCCCCGGTCGGCCTCTCCGTCACCACGAAGATGGCCCCGGCGAAGTACGCCTCCCAGATGATGGGTGTCTGGTTCCTGGCCGTCACCGCCGGTGACGCCACGACCGGTCTGCTGTCCATCGCGGGCGTCGACCTGAACAAGACGGGCATCGTCGCCCTGGAGGCCGCGATCGCCGTGGTCGCGGGTGTCGCGGTGTGGATGTACCGCAAGAAGGTCAAGGAGCTCATGGGCGACGTGCACTGACGTCGGTCGCGGGCTCCCGGAGGGGGGCCCCCCCCCCCCCGGGGGGGGGGGGGGCCCCCCCCCGCGGGGGGGGGCGCCGGGGGGGGCCGCCGGGGGGGGGAGGACTACCCCCCCCCCCTCGTGGGGGGGGGTGGAGGGGCCGCTCAGGGAGGACGG